>CAIUMM010000101.1 GCA_903900265.1 uncultured Pseudomonadota bacterium | reverse complement strand
GGACGCGGATCGAGGGTATGAACGAGGCGCGCAGCCAGCTCCTTACCCGTGCCGCTCTCTCCACCAATGAGCAGGTTGATGCTACTGAACCGCGCGAGATCGACCAACTCGCGAACCACCTTCACCCAGCCGGGGCTCTCGCCTACGAGCGTACTGGTCACGGTCCCGCTGACGAGCAGCTCGTCGATCGCGATCCATCGCTCCAGCTTGTCGGCGACGCCATCGACATCCCCGAGCTGGACGACGTCGCTCGCGCCGTGCCGAAGCGCTTGCCACGAGTCTGCGGCGGAGGGCTCGTCTTCGGTCACGACGATGATGCGATCGGCGCTGGTCGTGGACCAATTGTGCAGACGCCGAAAGAACAGGGGTTCAAAAGAGCGGCAACAGACCACGAGGTACCGACCGGCCAGCCCACGCTCCACCGGAAGGCGCCGCGCCCGTACGCGTTGCATCACCCGCTCAGCGATCGCGTTCGACGCGTCATCGGCCGCGCCCACGGAGATGTCGGAGGTCTGCCACATGCGGCTACACGCTTACGCCAGAACCGAACGAACGAAAAAAGCAACTCAAGATTGAACCCTCACTACAACGCCGCGACATGCAAACGGTATGCCGCCGCGCACATCTGAAAAATCAAGGTTCGCCCGTAAGCCTATGCCGACCTCGGTTCGCAAACCGCGATTGTTGGCGGATCTTGCTTCGTGTCCCGTGACCTCCACAACGGTCGTTCGCCGGACACATCCGCCGGACCCAGACGTTTCCGGACATCACCGGTTATACAGAACCGCACGTGATCACGCCCCACCTCGCACTGAAGGACCCGTGATGTGGAACGCTCGTGACATCTCCGTGGTCACAGCCGACGTCGCAGCCGAGCCCGCCGCCGAGCGGGTGATCGAAAAGCTACGTGCGCGCAGACTGCCGGTGGAGCGCGGATCCGCGGCGCGGTACCTCGTGGTGTGCTGCCGTACGGTCGACGCCACACTGCTGAAGCGCCTGAAGGTCTGGAGCACCACCAGCGCCGAGCGCACCATCCTCGTGACGGAGAGCGCGCCATCCTCCAGCGATGCCTGGCAAGCGCTCCGCCACGGCGCGACGGACATCGTGACGCTCGCGGACGCGGATGGCGTCGCGGATCGGCTCGAGCGCTGGCTGCAGCTCGATGAGCTACTAGTGAGCCCGCTGGTCACCACGACGCTGATCGGCGAGAGCCCCGGCTGGTTGGCCCTGCTCCGAGAGCTCGTAGACCTCGCCCGCTTCAGCAACATCAACCTGATGATCGGCGGCGAGAGCGGCACAGGCAAAGAGCTCGCCGCGCGGCTGATGCACACGCTCGACGCGCGCCCGAAAAAGGGCGAGTTCGTGATCGTCGACTGCACGACGATCATCCCGACGCTCGCCGGGAGCGAGCTGTTCGGGCATGAGCGCGGCGCGTTCACCGGGGCGGAGCGAGCCCGGGAAGGCGCGTTCGCGCGTGCAAACGGAGGCACGCTGTTCCTCGACGAGATCGCGGAGCTCGCCCTTCCGCTCCAAGCCGAGCTGCTGCGGGTGATCCAGGAAGGCACCTACAAGCCCGTCGGCGGAAACGACTGGTGCAAGACCGAGTTTCGGCTGGTGTGCGCGACGCACCGGGACCTCGCCGCCGCAGTCGCCGCCGGCACCTTCCGCCAGGACCTCTACTTCCGGATCGCGTCCGCAGAGATTCGGCTTCCCCCGCTTCGGGAACGCCGCGACGACATCCCCAAGCTCGCCGAGCACTTCCTCACCGAGCTGCGTCCTGACTGCGGCGGGCTCGACAAGCACCTGATCGCGTTCCTGCAAGCGCGCGAGTGGCCCGGCAACATCCGAGAGCTGCGCCACTATGTGCAGCGCATCGCGGCGCGCCATTGCGGCACCGGACTGGTCACGATCGGATCCCTGCCCCGCGAGGAGATCGCGCTGGTCACGCCGGAGCAGCCGCCCGAGGTTCGTGAGCAGAGCCCCGCCAAGCCGGGCGCGGATCTCGAAGCCGCTGTGCGGACGATGCTCCGCGAGGGCATCGCGTTGCCGGAGATCGCCCGGCGGGCCGGAGACCTCGCCGTCGACATGGTGCTGGAGGATGAGCGCGGCAATCTACCCCGCGCCGCACGACGTCTCGGCGTCACCGACCGCGCGCTGCAGCAGCGCAGGCAGCGGCGGGCCGGTCCCGCTGACGGAGCGGAAGAGGCCGCGTCCGTCCCTCCCCGCCAGAGCAGCTCCCCGGGCGCAAAGCCGTCGCAAGCACACGCGGACCCCACGGCTGGGCGTTGGCCCAGCAAGCCCAGTTTTGAGAGCATGAAGGGCGATTCCAGCCCAGGCCACCCAGCAGAAGCGCCTGCGGCCATCCGGCTCGGCGAGCCAAAGCCGTAGGGCTGCTGCGTCGCGTGTACGTCAGCGCGACTCGTGCGCCCCGACGTCGTATCCGAGCCCCTGCGGGAGGGCGGTGCCATAGAAGTCCGTCGCGCCAGGGTCTGGCACAAACCCCACCGGATCGAGCCCGGCGTCGATCGCGGGCGAGCCCGCGCCGAGATGGTACGCGTCCAGCGTGGTCAGCAGCGCGACATCATTCAGCGTGCCGCCGCCTCCGGGGACTTGCAACAGCGGGTCAGCGTAGTGTCCAACCGGGCTGCCGGCGAGCGTCTCTTGCCCCAGCGCCGCCCTCCACGCCTCGAGCGAGTCGTAGCCTTGAAAGTCCGGGGCGCCGTCCATGTCCCAGTACAGGTTTCCCTGAGCCGCGACGGTGCTGGGGCCCGCGCTGCCCGACCAGTCCCAAACCAGCATCTGCCCTTCGCTGACGACGAAGATGTTGTTGAACAGGTAGTTGCCGGACGCGTTGGAGGCGCTGGTCAGGTTGAGCGCAGGGCCGACCGAGGTGTAGACCGTGTTTCCGTACACCCAGGAGTCCTCGAGACCGAGGTCGGACGCTTCCGAGTAGTACGTGATGGCTCCAAGCCGCGCCCCCCATGCGTCGTTCTCGCTGATGTTGTAGCGAAGGACGTTGTGGTTCCAAGGCTCCGTTCCCTGCTGCGAGAGCAGGAAGCCCGCACCGAAATTGTCGTGGGCGTAACAGTACTGGATGACCGAGTGGGTGGTGCCGACGTCGAGGTCAAAGCCGTCGCCATCCTGATACATCGCGAGGTTGGCGTAGGACTCGCTGAACTGGATGGTGACATTGGACGAGTTGTAGGCCCACAATCCCACGGGACCGGCGTTGTTCGTTCCGTCTCCGCCGTTGTCGTGCGCGACACACCCGTCGATCAGACCGTTGGTCACCGAGCCGAACACGAAGCCATCGCCAGAGGGACGGGACACGGATGGGTCCCCAGGGTTGTGCGCGAACTCACTGCATCGAACGACCACATCTTGGTGAGAAGCGATGCCTGCACCGTAGAAGCTACCGCCGCCTTGAAGGTTGTCGTGAAGGTTCACTTGCTCGATGAGCACATTGTCGAAGCCGTCGCCGTCATCCTCCCAGCTCCAAACGACGATCCCTTCATTGAACCCCGAAACATCGAGGTTGCGGAACGTGATTTCGGAGAACCTTCCCGCGTCCGCCATGGCCGCGACGCCCTGAACGCTCGTTCGGTTCATCGAAGGACCCACGACGATCAGGTTTTCGACAACGACATCTCCGACATTGTAGATGAAGAAGCCGTACTCCTCGCGCCCCACCTGGATCGTAGCGGGGTTGGACGCCGACGAGCTGAAGGTGATCGGGGCCCCAGGACGCCCTACATCGCCCCACCCCGGCCCTACGTAAACGGACTCCTGGAAGGTGGCACCCGGCTCGAGCCAAATGACGTCGCCCGCACCGGCGAGCTCTTGCGCCGCGGCGATCGTCTTCAAGGCTTTCGTTTCGCTTGACCCGTCGTTGCGGTCGCTTCCCGACGGGCTCACATAGATCGTCCCGCCCGTGCCCGAAGGCCTCGTTTCGATAGGTGTACAACGGTACGCACCGAAATCCGCATCCGTGTCGGAGTCCGCGTCGGAGTCGGTGTCAGAGTCCGCGTCGGAGTCCGCGTCCGAGTCGGCATCCGAGTCGGCATCCGAGTCCGCGTCGGAGTCCGCGTCGGAGTCCGCGCTGTCCAGGGCGCAATCGGGCGAACCCGCGCAGCCGTTGTCGTCGCAGTCGAAGGCACCGTCCCCATCGTCATCGGCACGGTTCGTACAGTCGCCGGGCTCGCGCCCTTCGGTGGTCTCCTCGGCGCTGCCGCACGCCGCGAAAGCAAACACGGCGATGTGCAACCCCACCACGAAACGAAAGGAAGGAAGTGCATTGATGAACGCCATAAACAGCCAGCCTCGTTAGAAAAGTCTACAACAAGTACGGCGCGCGGGTCAAGAGACGAAGACGGCACGCGGCCCGAGCCGTACCGGCGCTGCCCAAGGTCGGCAAGCCGACTCGGGCCGGGGTGGCTGTGCCGGTCGGTGCCAGAGGGCTCGAGCGGGACCGGCGGAAGCTCGCGGCTACACACCATTGTTACACAGCCCCTCCTCCGCCCCGAAAAGCGGAAAGGCCGAAGCGGATACTCTCCAGCTTCGGCCTTTCTTTTTATGTGGTCGAGGTGGCGGGATTTGAACCCACGACCACTTGCACCCCAAGCAAGTGCGCTACCAGGCTGCGCTACACCTCGAACGTTCGCCTTGTAACCGACCCCCGGGCCCCCGTCAATGCCGATGCGCGCAGCGTCTTCATCCGAGCTCGGTGAGCAGCCGCGAAAGGCGCTCCCGAACGGCACGAACCCGACGCAGCGCATCATCGAGCGCCGTCTTTTCTACGCCGACGCCGTTCGATTGGGGCGCCTCTGCGCCCTCCAGCAGCACCTTTCGGGCCCCGGCGATCGTGAAGCCCTCTTCGTGCAACAGCTGACGCACCCGCAGAAACCGGGACACATCTTGCTTGCGGTACAAACGCTGACCGCTGGACGAGCGATGAGGACGAAGCTTGAACTCCGTCTCCCAATACCGAAGCACGTGCGCTTCTACGCCGACGAGCTCAGCGACCTCACCGATACGGAAATAAAGCTTGTCGGGCAAGTCTGCCATCGGGCAGCCTACTGAAGCCCGCGTGCACGGTTCAACGCCTGCCGGAACACCAGCGAAGGCTTGAACGTCAGCACCCGGCGTGGGGTAATCGTTATCTGCTCGGAGGTCTGCGGATTGCGGCCGCGGCGGGCGCGCTTGGTGCGCACCAAAAAGGAGCCGAAGGCGCTGATCTTCAAGCTGTCTCCAGCCTGCAAGGTAGATTTCATCACCTCAAGCAGCCCTTCCACCAACGCAGACGCTTCTCCCCAGGACAGTCCCGTCTGGTCGCGAACGCTCAGCACGATGTCTGCTTTGGTGAGGGTCTTGACCGTAGGCTTGGGCAGGCGCTTGGGGCTCATCCGCTGTCGTCCGTCGTCGAAGTGTTCTCGGTCCAAAGGCGGAATGTCAGCGTATCGGCGCGCACCTCATCGGCGCTGCCGACGCTGGTAAGCTCGACCACCCAGTAGCCCTCACCGGTAGCGTCGGCCTCCATGTCAAACTCGTCCACGCCACGATCGCCGGCGTCGAGCCGTACGCTCGCGCGCCCGATGTCTGAGGCGTATTCGTCGGCCACCTGAACGGTGATCGTATGCAAGGTGCCCACAGGCCCGCCTCCGGGGTCCGACGTCCCCGTACCGAGCTCCACCGCGCCGGTGTTGCTGGTCAGCACAACGGAGACAGGGTCGGTGGGCTCGGCCTCACCGACCGCGATCGTCAGCGCGTTGTCCGATGCGTTGTACTGTGTCCAGCTGACCTCTGAATCGGAAGTACAGCCCACAAGCGCAAGAAGCACGCAGGGAAGCACAAAGCTCCCCGTGCGTGCCGTACCGGACGTACGTAGGCTCACAGCGCTGCGCGGGCCTTCTCGACCACCGCAGAGAACGCCGCAGCATCATTCAACGCGAGATCAGCGAGGATCTTGCGGTCGAGCTGGATGTTCGCCTTCTTGAGCGCGTGCACAAAGCGGCTGTAGGAGATGCCCGTGGGTCCGAGCGCAGCGTTGATACGAACGATCCAAAGCGCACGGTAGTGGCGCTTCTTCTCTTTGCGGCCGCGGAACGCGAAGCGCTTCGCACGGTCAGCATGCTCCATCGCCTGACGGAGACGCTGACGACCAAGGAAAAAGCCCTTTACGCGAGCGTAAAGACGGTTCTTGCGTACACGGGATAGGGCAGCACGTTTGACGCGAGCCATGGATTACCTCTTACTATTGCTCAGAGAGCATCAGGGCCGGGTCCCGAAACACCGAACAATTCGGCAGATGGTAGCGGCGGGTGAAAGCAGGCCGGAACCGGCCCTTGAAATCTACTTGTAGGGGATCATCAGCTTGACGTTCTTGGCGTCGACCTTGTCGAGGTAGCCAGCCTGCTGCAGGCCGCGCTTGGTGTCCTTGGACACGTGCTCGAGGCAGTGGCGGAGACCGCGCTTCTTGTACTTCACCTTGCCGGAGGCGGTGGTGCGGAAGCGCTTGGCTGCGGAACGATTGGTCTTGAACTTGGGCATGGGAAATCTCCAGTATTAAAAATGGCGACGGGCGTAGGGGCTGCTGCTTAGCCTTTCTTCTTCGTCGGGGCGAGCAACATCGACAACTGGCGACCGTCCATGCGGGGCATCTGTTCCACGGTGCTCACATCGTGAAGCATGTCCGCGAACTTCTTGCACTGGTCCTCGCCGATGTCCTTGTGCGCGATCTCGCGGCCACGGAAGCGAACCGTGACCTTGACCTTGTCGCCTTCTTCCAAGAAGCCGCGGGCTGCGCGCTCTTTGACCGCGAAGTCGTGGTCGTCCGTCTTGGGGCGAAGCTTGATCTCTTTGATCTCGACGATCGCCTGATTCTTACGCGCCTGGGCATCGCGCTTCTTCTTCTCGTACTTCAGTTTGCCGAAGTCCGTGATTCGGCAGACCGGCGGGCGAGCCATGGGAGCGACCTCAACCAGATCCAAACCCCGTTCGCGAGCCAGCGCGAGCGCATCTTCGGTAAGGAACTCTCCGAGCTTCTCGCCGCTGTCGTCGATGACGAGCACGCGAGGAACGCGGATACGTTCGTTGACCCGAGGCTCATTGCGCTCAGGTGCCGAGGGGGGTTCGCGACGGGAAGGAGGACTCCGCAATGCGGCTCCGGGGCTGTAGGTCGTAGGAAGGGCGATCGCAGAAAAGAAATGCCCGGGAGTGTCCGAAGACAACTCCCGGGCCAGCATGGTTGGCACGGCCGGGATTGAACCGGCGACCACCGCCGTGTCAAGGCGGTGCTCTTCCACTGAGCTACGTGCCAGGAGCATTCCGCTATTATCTGACCTACCGGATGTCGTCAAGGGTCGGAATGCAGCAACCCTCAAGAGAGTGCGGCGCGCAGCGCAGGTCCGAGGTGTTCAAAAGCCTCCAAAGGGGAAGGTGAAAATCCGCATTCACGTTGCAACGACGTGACGGACGCATCGGCAATGCCACACGGAGAGATCAGCGTGAACCCGCGGAGACTGTTCTGCAGATTCAAGGCGAAGCCGTGGGTCGTCCAGCCGTTGCGCACCTGCATCCCCACGGCCCCGACCTTGGACCACCCGAATTCGCCTTCCGACCACACGCCCGGGTACCCTTCCCGGCGGGTCGCACGCAGCCCTTGCCCGCTCAGCCACTCGATCAAGCAGCATTCCACGGCCTCGACGAGTCGGCGAACGCCGTGAACGCGGGCATCGACGATCAAATAGCCCACGAGCTGTCCGGGCTCGTGGCAGGTCGCCAGCCCCCCTCGGCGAGTGCGCCACACTGCGTACCCTGCGCGCTCTGCAGCCCCGACGACATCCCCCCCGCGCTTTCCGAGGGTGATCACAGGAAGGTGCTCAAGCCCGAGGATCAGCGACTCCCCGCCGCCCAGCGCGTCAAGGCGCGCCTGCTCCTGAATCCGCAGCGCGGCCCCGTACTCCAGCGTGCCCAACCAGCGCGGCGTCATCCCGCATAAAATTGGCTGCGGGTGTACGCGCGCAGCAGCGCCCCCGCGACCACCGAGAGCGCCGCGGTCACAGGTATCGCCAAAAGCACGCCCCAGATTCCAAGCAGGCCGCCGCCCGCCACCACCGCGATCATCACCACCAGCGGGTGCAGTCCAACCCGGTGTCCGACGATGCGCGGCGTCAAGAAGCTGCCTTCAATCAGATGAACCACGACAAAGGTGATCAGGCAGCCGAGCACGTGCCAATCGACCCCGAACTTCAGCAACGCGAGCGTCATCGCTGCGCCGACGCCGATCAGGCCACCGAAGTAAGGCACGACGAAGAGCGCACCGGAGAGCAGCCCCACCGTGAAGGCCAGATCGATGCCCACCACCCAAAGACCAAGGCTGTACATGACGCCAAGAATCGCGCAGAGGGTGATCTGCCCCTCTACGTACCCCCCGATTCGCAGGTGGATTTCGCCGACGATCTCGTGCACGAGCGGGCGATGACGCGGCGGGATCATCGCGTCTGCGCCGCGCAACAAGCGAGGCCATTCAGCGGCAAAATAGTAGGTGAACAGGGGCAGAAGCGCAAAGTGCAGCAGAGAGCCCACCAGCTCCAAGCCACCGCCGAACACGCTCCCCAACCAGTGTTTTGCGGCGTCGCGGGCATCGGGGGCGTCCACCAGCTGTTTGAGGTACCCAGGCGCGATGTCTGCGAGGCCCTCGGCGTCCAGCGGTACCCGCACGCCTGTGCTGGACTGGATGCGGGCGGCCCACGGCCCCGCCTGCTCCTGCAGGCTCGCGAGCGCGGGCTTGACGCGAACCACGAGCTCCCCCACCTGATGCGCCGTCGACGGAGCTACAATGGTCACGCCGATGATCAACACCAGCCCGACAAACGCGACCAACGCCGTGAACGCGCCATCCCGGGACATCCCGCGAGCTTGCAACCACGTCATCGGCCGGTCGAGCAGGTAGGCCACAGCGACGCTCGCCAAAAGCACAGGCAGCACGCCCCACGTTGCGTACACCAAGGCACCCGTGACCAGCGCCGCCAACGTCCCCCAACGCAGCCATGCAAAGGACGACTTCACGCTCCGCTCCGGGGACCTACCGGGCGGCAAGAACGCGCCCGCGCGCGTGCTTCGGGGCTGCGGTCGTCGGCGTTGCACTTAGCGGTCCACCACGATCACAACCGTACCCTGCGCGAGAAACCCTGACTCAGACATCGCTTTTTCGAGCGCCACCCCGTCAGAAGGGTCCAGCACAAGGTTGACATCCTCCGCTACGGAGGCGGCGCGCACAATCAACGGCTGCTCGCCCGAACGCCGCACCGCAACTGGATCGGCGGGGTCGGTCACGTAGATCACCGGGGCGCGTTGGGATGCAGCGAACGACGTCATCGACGCCGCGCTGTAGAGCAGTGCGCCGGTCGCCGTCCGAACCTCCGGCGAGATCGCAGGCGTCAGCTCAAGCCCCCGCGCGTCGACGATCAAGCCGCTGATCGGCACCTCCGGCGGCGACGAACGGTCCACACCGGCGCCCATGCGCGACAACGCGGGGCGGAGCCAGGCATGAATGGGAAGGCAAACCTCGACCTCCACGCGGCCCGACGTGTGATACCGGGCCTCGGTGACCTCCCACAAGGACACGTTGGCGTCCAGCTTGTCGGCGACCGCTTCGGTAGAGGACATCAAGTCGCCGGAAGTGTGGCTGCTGTCAATCACTACCTCGCGCGCAAGATCCAACATACGCGGCCCAAGTGTGGCACGCGCGCGCCCTTCGAGCGCCTCGTAGCCGGCCATCGACCCGCTGCTGTTCGACTCCTCGGCCGAGGCGCAGAGATCCATCGTCGTCCAATTTATCGTTCCCTTGGACAGGTCGCGGATCACCGGGGTCATCGCCTGAGCAGGCGACGCGGGGCAGACCAGAACAAACAACACCGCTAGCCCGACAGCGCCGCGGAGGATCAAGGTTGGAGGTAGCTGTACGCGCATCGTGGCACGACGTAGCGCGCCGCGGACCAGACCGGTAGCCGGATCTTGCTCACTCAGAAAACGCGATCTCCCACCCCGTCCCCACCGGGACATCCAGAAGCTGGAGTTGGCCTCCGAAGCCCTCGATGAGATCCCGACTGAGCATCAGCCCCAATCCCGTCCCCCCCTGTTTGGTCGTGCGAAAGGGCTCAAAAAGCCGCGCGCGGATCTCGGCGTCGAGCCCAGGTCCGTTGTCTTCCACCCGCACGCGCACGGGTCCACTCAGCACCGTAATCGTCAACTGCGGGCCGTCTCGTCCGGCCAGCGCTTCGATGGCGTTCTGGCACAGATTGACCACCGCTTGCTGCACCGCGAGCAGCGGCGCGCGAACGAGCGCGCCCGACTCGCCTTCGAGCACCACGACGACGCCCGCTGCGCTCGCCCGATGTTCGATGATCACCAAACCCGAACGAATCGCGGTCCAGACATCGAAGGGAACGGGCTCCGACGCCGGTCGCCGAGAGATGTCCGAATAGCCGAGCACCAACATCTCGAGCGTGTGGAGCTGCGCCAGCACACCGTCGAGGTGCCCGGCCACCTGCTCGGGTCGAGACGCAGCCTGAGCGAGCTGCGTGAGCGCCCGCGCCGCGAACAACGGCTGCCGAAGCTCGTGGATCAGCGAGGCCGACAACAAGCCGACCTCTGCGAGTCGTTGTGCTTCACGCTCCGAAAGTAGCCGTATGGTCGCTATGGTGCCCTCCCCCGCTGTGTCAGCTGCACATCGATCGAGCAGCCAAGCTGCCGATTGGACGATGCGTCGAGCGCATACACGTCCACCCGGTACGCGCCTTCTGCGACGACGAGTCCGTCATCGCCGCGGCCGTCCCAATCCCAGCTTGCGATCGATCCGGCCTGCTCCGCGTGCCGGACTACGCTTCCCGCATCGTCGGCCACCCACATCGACAAGCGCGTAGGCGCGCCCGACAGCGTCAGCGTCAGCGCGTCGGCGTCTGCACCGGAGCCGTCATCCCCATCGGGACGGAAGGCGCTCGCGGAGGCCGTACAGGAGGTAGCAGGCACCGAAGCGGTGACCGCGCCGAACGTAGAGGACCAGCTCGCCGCCGAACCCGAGCCATCTCCCGACAAGCGGTTCCCCGCCGTGTCGCGCACGTTGGTCGTGAGGCTGACGACGTACACACCTGCGGCGGCGTCGACGCTCGGGGACGGCGTGATCGTCAAGGTTTTTCCATCCGAAGACAGGGACAAGCTGACGGTGACCTGCCCGCTCGGCCCGCTGAGCGTGACGTTGGACGCCGTGAACGCCGCCGGTAGCATCGGCTCCGAAAACACCACGGTGATGTCGGAGACCGTCCCGTACTCCGCACCCTCGGGGCTGACCGAAACCACCTGCGGTCGCACGCTGTCGTCGGTCACGAGGACGGACGCGGTCCCAAAACCCGCACCGGTCGCGCTGGCCGCGCTGAAGGTGGCGGTGTCGGCGTACCCATCCGCGAACGACCAATCCACGCTGCCCGTGCCTACGCTGTCCAAGGTGACGACCATCCCCTCCCCGGTGGCGGTCCCGGCCACCGTCCCGAGGTCCGCCCACACGTACAGCAGCCCGCCGCTCGCGACATCGCCCGCGCAGTCGGTCGCCGACATTCCGACGGACGTAAGCCCACCGTTTCGCACGGAGCTGTTGGTGGCGGACACGGTGACCGGACCGACCGGGCTGCCGTCATCCTCGCCGATCCAAGCAACGGCGGTCGCTTCGTCTGCGCATCCATCCGCATCTGCGACGACGAGCGTCGCCCGACGCGCGCCGGCGAGGTCGTAGACGAGCTCTGCCGGAGAGCTGGTGTACCGGGTTTCGTCGCCGTCTCCTGACCCCAAGTGCCAGGCTCGCAAGGCAGCGACACCGGGCGTTGACCCCGAGGAGTCCACGACGACCGCGGCTTCCGATGCGACGAGACACGCGATGGTCTCGGAGCTTCCATTCAACTGCAGATCTGCGACTGGCCCGTCCGCGCAGTTAAAATCGAGCAGATCGAGCGGGGTGCTCACCCCAGAAAACGAGCTGTCCTGCACCGTCACCACTTGTTGCAAAGCGGCCGCGACGCAAGCGAGATCCACGTCCGCGGAGCCTGAGGTGAAGTCCGTGACCACTGCGCTCGCGCAGCCAGGCAGCGACACCGAGGCCGGGCCGGCGTAGCTCGGAACCGGATTGCCCCACGCGTCGGAGGCTACGATCTCCACCGGAACGCCATCGCTGATGTCGGCCCACGCGGGGGTGTACGCCGCAAGATTCGACATACTCCCGGCGTCGACGGTGAGCGTGCTCGACGAGCCAAGCAGCACGCCCCCCGCGCTCGCGCTGAGTCTGTCCGCACCCGCGACGGTGAGCACGACGGCGGTGGTCGCCGTGCCGGCGACGTCAAGGTTCAACGACAGCGTGGGGGTGCCGCCAAGCGCATCGTACAGGCTGACGCCCGAGCCGCTGACGGGCGTGGTGTAGGCGTTTCCGAAGCCGTCGAAGCCACGCACGGTGGCGTTGAACGTCTGGCCCGCGACCACCGTCGTGGCGGTGACCAGCACGTCTGCGATGGCGAGGTCGGAATTGGTGACCGGAAATGGGGCTGTGGACGAGCTCAACGTGTACGTGGTGACGCTGATCACGTCGGACGGGTCCGATGCCGTGACCACGCACATGAAGTTCCCGTCAGCGGAGGGCTCGCAGTCCAGCGTCCCGGTGTCATCCGTCAGGTTCACTGCCTCGAATGTCCAAGCGACCGGATTGCTCCATTCATCGACGACCTGAAGGCCGAGGGAGAACGGGACGCCCGCCTCGACGCTCGCCGCGCCAACCGACGCTCTGACCTCGACTGGCGCATCCGGCAGCACCTGAATGCTGTTTGACGCACCCGAAAACCCATCGTCGTCGGTCGCGGTGAGGACCACGTCGTTGCCGGCGCGGATCGGGCTCGCAGCGCATACCGTCTGGCCGCCCACAAAGGGATCACATTGTTGAACGCCGACATCGGCCGTGAGCCCGCCGATGCTGTCGGTGAGCGTGATGGTGGCCGCGTGATCGGTCACGAGGTTCTCGAACGCGTCGAGCGCGTCGACCTGAACCGCAAGGACGCCGCTACCGGCGACCACGGAGCTCGGCACTGCGCGAACCCGATACGAGCTCATCGCAGCGGGGAGCACCTCAAAGGCCTTGCTTACAGCCTCATCGACGCCAAGGCCGATCGCGTGCAGGCGGTTCCCGGCGCACGCGGTGGACAAGGTGACCGGGTAAGGACCCGCTTGCAGAAGGTCGATCGACTGGCGAAGCTGCCCGCAGTCCTCGTAAACGAGGACGCGCAAACCCGAAGCGTCGATGACGTTCCCGGCAGCGTCAACCACCTCGATGCCCACGTCCACAGCGTCCCCTGCGGTCATCGCAAACGCGTCCGAGGGCAGGGTCAATTCGATGTGATCGGGGCTGCCCGGGGCAAAGCTGAGCAGCGTGGTGTCCGGGTTGATGTCGGGCTCATCCAGCGCGGTCAGCGTGAGCGTCAGGTCTTGCGCGAGCGTCGACCGCAACAGCAAGGTCGCCGTCCCATCGGCGTGCAAATTACCCGACACGCCCACACCGTCTGACAAAGGCTCCTGGTTGTCCAGCAAGCCGTCTCCAAACTCCACTCCGCTGGCGTCCTGCGCGCTGTCGGCGCGCACCTCCACGTGCATCGCCACCGGAACGATGCGCCCATCGGGATCGGCGAGCTGGAGTCCGATCATCGCGAGCTCGGTGACGTCGTAGCCTACAGTGTCTACCGAAAACTCGAGATGATCGGCCCGCGTGTCCGCTACGCGAAACGCGTCGGCGAGCGATGATGCTTCCCCCGACGGCGACACCATCTGAATTCCGTAGGTCCCAGGTTCAATGCCCGGGGGCACCTCGGCCGACAAGGTGTGAGTGTCCACATACTGCACCGCATCCAGCGGCGTAGGCGGATCCGTTGACAAGAAAAGCTGGAAGGAGCTATCGAACTGCACCTCTTCGCGCTGATCCCCCACGTACACCGTAGGAAACAGATGGTCCCCGACGACGGTGATGTCGGTGGACTCCCCCGTCCAGCCCCAGTCCGGCGCCACCGAACTCAGCTGCGGCGCTTCGGGCGTAGGACCACACCCCACCAGCAGACCGGCCCCGAGCAGGCAGGTCCACGCTCGCATCCGAGCGTGCAGCGATGGTGGTCGATGAGTCAAAACACTCCCTACACGGTCAAACAAACTGTCAAGCGCCAGTCAATAGAGTACCCGATAACCGGCTGAAAGCGAGACGCCGCCAACACTCCCCTCAAAAGTCACCGGCCCCGCGGGCGCGTTGAGGATCAGGTAGCGCCCCTCCGCATAGATCTCCGAAATTCCCATCCTGAAACCTCCACCTGCGTGGACCTGAATGCCTGGCGGCGTGAACCCCGATCCGGACACGCCCTGCGCGCCGTCGTAGTCCACCGACAGCTGGTAGGCCGCCAACACCGCAGACACGCCGAATTCCAGGGTGCGACGCGCGGTGCGACTCTCAGCGACAGCCCCCAGCGTGATCGGGATGAAGCGGCTCTTTACCTCCACCGCCAACCCTGTTGCGGGGTCGACGAGGTCCGCACGAAGCGCGTGGGTGCTGACACTCAGACGCCCGCGAACCACCTCGGCCACCGAGTCAGGTAGAAAGGGCAATTTATTCTCTGCCGCCAGCGAGATGCTCGGAGAGGAGATGGGACCGAAGTTGGTCAGCCAGCCCACATCCAGCCCAAGGCTTCCGCTGACGGGCCGAGGGACGAGCTCCAGTCGCGTGTCTACCGTGCTGGATGCCGTAGCGGCGGTGATCGTGACCGTGCGCGCCTGCGAGCCCGTCGGCGGCGTATACACCGCCTCAATGCTGCCATCTGGGCGAGGGACACCTTGAACCACGGTGCCCGCCGTGGCGGTCACCGTGACCGGCTCATCCCGCACCGGCGCTCCCCGCGCGTCAAACATGCGCACCGTGATCAGGCCTTGTTCGCCGGTACCGATGACCAACGGCCGCGGCGCGACGTCCAGCTGCACTCGTCGCACCCGGCCCGCTTGTATCGGCAAGACGAGCGTCGCCGCGAGATCCGGAGCTTGCAGGCTGGGGAGCTGTCCAGGCCCGGCCGCAAAGATCGCTGCGGCGCGCGCCACGCTGCCCGTGTGCGCACGAGCCAACCAGAGCGCACCCGGCGGGCGGCTGACAAACGCGGCTCCCCACCCGTTCGCCCCGCTGACCGTGGACCACGGCGCGCCGTCCACATCGCCCTCGATGACCACGCCTTGCAGCGGCCGCCCCGCCACGTCCAACGCACGAGCGCGTACCTCGATCCCCGCAGACACGGCCGCGCCGATCAGGTCAAGGTCCCAGACCGCGCCCGAACCCGGCGGTGCCCGCCATTCCGCGGACAGCGTGTCCTTGCCGAAAACCACCGCAGCCTCTCCCCGATAATCAGCCCGCAAAGCGCCCATGTCGGAGGTGGTCTCCACCTGCCCCGACTGCGCGGAGAGCGTCAGACCGTACACCGGAAGATGATCGCCTTGCTCATCCAAAAGCAACGCTTGCACCTGTGCAGATGGAAAATCAGTCGAGAGGGTGTCGGGGTACGCGCGCACCTCGACGCGCGCCGGCCGCACCTCCGTCAACGGGATGCGGAAGCGGGCTGCCGTCTCAGCGACCGCGCAGTCTACCCGAAGATCAAACGCCGCCGATCCGGGAGCAGAGGCTGCATCAAACTGCCAAACCCCTCCGCCGAGCGGCCGAACCGCTAGCTCGTCCCCTACCGGCCCCCGACAGGAGGGCGCTGCCCCGGTCCACACGCCCCCAGCGGCTGTCCACACACCCAAGGTCACCCGAGCGCCTGCCAACCGTCCGACGGCGAGATCGACCCCAACGAGCACCGGGGCGAGGTTGGCCGGCAACGGCGACTGGACCTTCTGGCTGTTCCCAAGGTCGTCCGAAGCGACGATGTCAAAGCGCGTCTCCCCGGGTAGGACGTCGAAGCTCACGTGCGCGACCCCCGTCGAATCCGCCAAAAAGGGCCCATAGCTGCGACGCCCGACCTTGATCTGCACGGTGCTCCCGAGCCCCACGTTCAGCGCCGCGGACTGACGCGCGCGCAGACGAGCGATGCCAAAAACCACGCTCGCCCCAGGTTGTCCCCGATCACTCACCCCCACCGCGACCACGCGAGCGCCGCGATCAGGGCCAGGCATGACGCGCACACGCACCTCTTGGGCGTCCACCTCCACCGACTGCACTGTCCCCTCAGAAGTGCGCACGACCAGCTCATTCGCGGCCACCGGCGCGGCCAATGGGAAGTGCAACACAAAGTCGCTGCCAACCGCCTCTTCCACAGAAGCTGCAGCCGAAACGCGGCCACGGGGGGCCGCCGAGGGCGTCGTCGTGATCGCGCTCCATTCACCGCCATCCACGCGCACGCGCAAGGTGTCGCGCACCTCGGGCGCGGTGTACGGCCAACGCCACCGCCCCAACCCCACCGGAGCGCCGATGCCAACCTTGCCGAGCTCGGCTGCGAGCTCCACGGTCGCTGACTCACGGGGGCGTCCGTCTACGGCGACGGCCACCTCGACGTCCCCCGGTGCGCCAACAATAGGCTCCCCATCTGGAAAATAGAGTTTGACCTCCGGGACGCTAGCGCCAAGCGCCGAAGCGACAACAAAGGCGAGCCAGAGGGTCAACAGGGGTTCCGGGGAGCGGGGATCACTGTATCTCTACGCCAATCTTCGGCGGCGTGGAGTCCCGTGCGACCTTCCACCTCGCCTCGGAGGCTTGGCCAAAGACATTCGTCGCTTCCACAACGACCTCGTTCTCCCCCTCGCCCAACGCGATCGTGACTTGAAAGTTCCCCAGCTTGTCGGACTGAGTCTCAGCGCGCGCGCTCGGCGTACGCACCCGAACCTTCGCCATCGGCTCCGTCTGGCCAGCCAACCGCACCGTAGGCGCCGCGGTCCGCGCCGCTTCGGGCCATGACATCTGCAACAAAAGCGACTCCGAAGCGGGCATCTGCAATGGATCACCGGTCGGAGGCAAGATCGCACGCTGACCATTTGCGATCGCCATGCCATCTACGGTGACCGAACCGCGCGCGGTGGTCACGCCGACCCCGTCTGCGCCACGGGTCACGTCGAAGTCGGCGTCCGTAGCGGAGACTTCGCGCTCTCCCGCGCGAACGCCAAGCGTGGGACCGCCCGAACGCACCGTGGCTCGGACCCGGCCATCCTCCAGCGACAGTCGCACGCCCGTGCTGTCGACCGAGGTGACCTGAACGCTGGTGTTGCGCTCCAAGGTCACGCGGTTTTCGCCGCCGAGCGCCAGCACCGCCCGGCCGTCCTCCCCGGCAAAAATACGGTCGGAAGAGCCGATCGCACTGCCAACCTCCGCCGCCGAGCGCGTGCCTCCAGACTCCACCTCCACGCGCCCCTGCACCTCGTAGAGCACCACCTGCACGCCGGCAGCGTCCGAAAACACATAGGCGTAGCCGACCCAGCCGAGGGCTACGATCAGGAAGAACACCAGCAGTGCACGAAGCTCAGCGCTCATCGGAATCGCACCGTCCAAACCGCCTCAGACGAGCCGGAGACCGGCTCCTCTACCGTCGCACCTTGCTCTTCGAACACCTGTCGCGCGGCCCAAAACCCCAGCGACGCGGCGCGCCAATCATCCTGAGAGGCCCGCACCGGCGCGAGCCGCACGACGAGGTCGTTGTCCGCGCTGTGCACGTCAATCGCGGCGCCTTCCGGCGCAAGCGTGCGCACCGCCGCGATGAGCTGCCCCAACGCCCTCCCCAACGCGGCCTGCTCCCCCTGCACGAGCAAGCTCCCGACGGCGTGCGTGACGGTCAACTGCCGCTCCCGAATCGCCCCGGCCATCAACACCAACACGTCGCCGATGAGCAAGTGCACATCGACCTGCTCGCGCTCGCCGGATGCGCTGGGCGGAGCCTGTGTAAACCGGGAGAGCCGACCGACGATCTCCTTACACCGCAAGGCCTCCCGCTCCGCAGCGTCCAGCAGCGGATCGCCGTTCGGCGAACGCGCGCGGAGCACCTGAAGCAAGCCCACCACGCCCGCGAGCGGGTTGTTCAGCTCGTGCGTCAAGCCCGCCGACAGCTCGGCCACCGCCGCAAGCTGACGCGACTGCACGAGGCTCGCCTGGGTGGCGCGCAGCTGAGCCGTACGCCGCTCAACGCGAGCTTGAAGCTCCACATTGAACGATTCAATCTCTGCGTTCTTCCGCCCGAGATCCTCCTGATTCTGCTGCAGCGAGCGCGCCATGCGGTTGAACGCCGTCGCGAGCTCGCCCAGCTCATCCGTACGGTTCAGGGACACTTGCGAGCCAAGATCACCGGCTTCCATGCGGGACGAAGCGTCTCGCAACGCCTGTACGGGATCGGTGATCGATCGGGACAGCATCACGCCAAAAACCATCGCTGCCAGAAGGGTCACGCCCGCAATATATCCTGTACGCAAGCGGATCTGCGTCGCTGCGGCGTCCAGAGACGCCACCGGCGTCGCCATCGCCACCGCCAGATCCCGACCCGGCACCCGGGAGATCGCCCCCAGCACCTCCCCGCTCCCGTCGGCTCGCTGGTAGCGCACGTCAGCGGACACGGTGTCGAGCAATGGCTTGAACGAGTCGACGTCCACCAACCCCCGCGGCCCCTCGGCGATCAGCCGGTCGCCTTGCAGCGAGAACAGCACAACCTCTCGATCATTGCGCGCCAATGTGCGAATCCGCGACGCCACCGCTGCCAGCGAAATCTCCACGCCCAAGCGCGTTCCGTCCCCCCAAGGCGAGACGATCGTTCCGCACAAGAACGCAGGCGACGTGGGGGTTTGAGCAGTCGGAACGCCCCAGATCACGTCCTCGCCCGTTGGCGTAGGCAGCAGAGCACGCACCGCGGCGATGTGCTCGGCCGTCACCACGGCGTGTCCCGCTACCTTGACGTCGGCGGACGAGGACTGAAACACCGGAGGTACAACGTCCACGCCCGCTCGGTCCGAGAGAAAAACCGCGCTCAGGTCCGGAAACAAGCGGTAGGTGGTGATCAGGAAGGCCTGTTGGGCCTGCGGGGACGCTGCGGCGAGCTGAAAGTTGGCCATCTGCATCTTCAACACCCGCTCGGTGTCCATGAGCTGGCGTCCGATCACCGAGGCGAGCATCTCGGTCGTCTGAACCTGAAACTCGACGCTGGAGCTGACGAGCCAGCTACGCGCAGCCCCGCTGGCCGCCAACGCGAGCCCGGACAGCGGCAACACTCCCACCAGCGCGAGCAGAAGCGCCAGCCTCAGCCCAAGGCGCATCGCTCACCTCTCGACCGGAAAACGAAGGTTGAACTCTGTCCCCTCGCCCACCTTGCTCTGCACCTGAATCTGCCCTCGGTACTTGGTCACGATCCGATAGACGATGTTCAACCCCAACCCCGTGCCTTTGCCTGCGGGCTTGGTGGTGTAAAAGGGGTCAAAAATGAGCCGCAGCCGATCTTCGGGGATTCCAAGCCCCGAGTCCGCGACGCGCGCCCAGAGCACCCCTTCGGCCCGGCCCGCTTGAACCACGACGGTGCGGGGCGCTAGGCCGGTCGAATCGGCCAGCACGCGGTCGTTCACCGCCTCGGCCGCGTTCTTGATCAAATTGACGAACACCTGCTGCAGCTCGTTCGTGCGCGCGTTCAGGTAGAGGCCGGGCTCGATCTCGGTAGAAAAAACGACATTCTCCACCGGTGCGGAGCGCTCGACCAACTTCAAGGCATCCGCGATGACTTTCGAGAGCTCGACGGAGGTCAGGTACTCGTGGGTCGCGGACCGGGAATAGCTAGAAAGATCCACGACGATGTCACGAATTGTACGACAGTATTCGACGATGTCGCGGGCGTAGCCCTGCGCGAGCGCGAGATCCTGCTCATCGGTCACCGCCTCTGCGAGTCCAAGGATGCCAAACAGCGGCGAGCTGATCTCGTGGGCGATGCCCGCTGCGAGGGTGCCGATCCCCGCGAGCTTCTCGGACTGGATCAGCTCGGCCTGAAGCGCGCGTGCATCGTCCAACGCAGCTTCAAGTTCGGCGTTCTTTCGGGATAGTTCTTGGATCAGCCGGCGATTTTCCATCGCCATTTGCTGCTTCTGATCGGCCTTCCGAACCTTGTTCCGGATGTCGAAAACATTGTTCAGCGGCTTGAGCACGTAGTCAAAAGCGTCCAATTCCAGCGCCGTAAGCGCGGTCTCAAGCGACCCGTACCCGGTGAGGATGATGACCTCGGCCAGAGGGTCCTTCGCCTTCGCAGCACGTAAAATTTCAATTCCACCGACATCGGGGAGGTTTTTGTCGGTGATGACGAGGTCTACCTGACTCGTGGCGATCACCGCGAGCGCGTCCTTCCCGTTGGACGCCGTGGTCAAACGATACGGTTCATCCTCAAACACAGCCTTTAGTACCTGTAGGATTACAGGCTCGTCATCCACGAGCAGCAGCTGTTTGCGGCGCTCGGGGGGAAGTGTCGAGGTGGACAAGAGAATGCTCCGGAACCGAAGAGGACTATCACAGGAGGCGGCGTTCGGTCGGAGGCAACACGTTCTGGACGCATCGCGCGTTGCACTTCTGGAGCCAGATCGGATAGACCTCTTGTGCCCCTCTCGATCGCCCTCTCGGGCGTTCTTCCTACGCCCGGTGGGCGCCGTTCGGAGTGTTCATGCGTCGTGACGCGCTACTGCTGATTCCTCTCTGCCTCTTCATGATGGGGGCGAAGAAAGCCAAGACCACCGCGGCGCCCGTAGTGGCTCCGGTCGCAGCGCCTACGGCGGTGCTGCTGAGCTCCAAGCCGACCGCGGACGGCCTGACCGAGGAGATCGTCGACCTGAACGGGGACGGCGTGGGCGAGATCACCAACTACTGGCGCGCTCGGGAGGGTGCCTCGCGGTTGCTGGTCAAGAAAGACACGGACCTGAACAGCGACACCAAGATCGACGTGCGTACGTCGTTCGACGACGCTGGTCTGCGCGTTCAAGAGGACATGGACGGCGACTTCGACGGCCGGGCAGACTGGGTCGACCACTACATCAGCGGCAAGCGCTCGTACTCCGAAGTGGACACCGACTGGAACGGAACCTTTGACCTCTTCAAGTATTATGAAGGGGGTAAAGTCCGCCGCGTCGAGCGTGACACCAACGCAGACGGACGGGTGGATTTCTGGGAGTACCTGGACGAACAAGGTGCCGTTGTGAAGACCGGCCGAGACAATGATGGCGACGGCAAGATGGACGTCCGAGACCAGTAGGCATCCGACACGAAGCCGCCAACGGGTCCAACACGGAACGGCCAGCACGGAAAAACCAACAAATCTGTTGCGGTCGGGCGGGCCTGATGGCACATAGCGACCATGATAGACGCAGCACTCCAACTCGCGCTGGGCATCGTCGTCGCCTTGGCGCTGCTCGGGGTCCGCTGACCGACTTCTACGGCGAAGTCGGCACTTCCGGAGGAGTACCGTCCGCAGGGGCTGGGACGGCCACCGCAGGAGCGAGGGTGGTAAGCGCGGTCTGAGCGACCCATCCGAAGTCTGTGCCCTTGCGCACGCGTACCAGCGCGCCCTTCTGAGCGAGCAGCTCGACCTCGTCACCGACCACGAGGTGCACCGTGTCTCCGCCGGTGCGGTCCGACCAACGAGCACCATCGGCTGGCGTAGCGGCCCAGCGCGTCTCCGCGAAAGCGCGCCCGGAAGAGACGGAGAGCACAACAAGAAAAATCACGCGACGGTATGCCATGGGATGGCATAACGGAGCGCGCGCGATGTCTCAAACTGCCGCCGAATTCTTTGCTGCGCTCGCCGCTCCGGTAGAACGGATCGGGCGCTTCGGCGTGTTCCTTGGGCGCGTGCTGTGGCGCATGGCGACCCCACCGTGGAATGCGCGAGACTTCTACAAGCACACCTGGCTGGTGACGACGCGCTGCCTCGCGCCCGTCATGGCGGTCACCTTTCCTTTCGGCATGGTGATCGCGCTGCAAGGACTGACGATTTTCAACATCTTCGGAGCGCAACGTCTGCTGCCGTCGCTGATCACCGTGGCCGTGCTCCGCGAGCTCGCGCCCGTGCTGGCGAGCGTGCTCGTCGCTGCCCAAGGAGGCAGTGCTTTCGCCGCTGAGCTGGGGGCGATGCGCATCAAGGAGGAGTTGGACGCCACCGAGGTCATGGCGGTGGATTCAATGCGCTGGCACGTGGCGCCGCGCGTAGCGGCGCTGGTGCTCGCCTGTCCGCTCTTAGACGTGGCCGGCGCGCTGGCGGGGCTCGCGGGCGGCTTTGTGATGGCGGTGTGCATCAAGGGCGAGAACGCAGGCGTGTTCCTTGATCACCTTTGGCGATTCACCGAGCCTTTTGACCTGATCGGCGGTTTGATCAAGACGATAGTTTTCGGGTTCATCATCGGCATCACGGCGTGCTACCACGGTTTCCATGCGACCGGGGGGGCGGCAGGCGTCGGCAAGGGCGTGAATGACACGGTAGTACACGCGTCGCTGGGGTTCTTCGTAGCGAACTATCTGCTTACCAGCGCATTTTTTTAGGCGCGACCGGGCGGAGAGCAGCGGAGATATCCATAATTTCCACTAGGTGTCAGGTTGTTACCATTACACTTTCCGGAAAGTGTAATGGTAACAACCTGACACCTATTTTTTTGGGCGTTTGTCCGTACCCGCCTGTCACGCCCCTCCCCGCGCTAGGTCCAGACGGTGCCGAGCCGCGCGCGCGCTTCGGTAACGTCCGCGACGGTGCGCCCCTGATCCTGCACCATCCGAACGACCTTTTCGACCAACTCCCCGTTGGATGCGGCCATTACCCCATCCCGCAGGTAGAAGTTGTCCTCCAGTCCGACGCGCACGTTCCCGCCCATCGAGCACGCGGCGGCGCACAATCGCCACTGATCGCGGGAGATCCCGACGACCTGCCACTCCGCGCCGTCCGGCAGCTGATTCGCCATGTGCACGAGGTTCTCCGTCGTCGCCGGGATGCCCCCCACCACGCCCATCACCAGGCTCATGACGTACGGGCGCTCGACGAGCCCCATGTCCGCCAAAACCCGCGCACTCCCTACATGACCGAGGTCAAAGCACTCCATCTCGGGTCGAATCTGCTCGTCCCGCATGGCTTGCACGAACTGCAGGATCTCGGCGTGCGGGTTGGGAAATACGAAATCGAACACGAACTTCTTTTTTGCCGCGTTGTACTTGGCGTAGTTCATCGACCCCATGTTCAACGCCGCCACGGCTGGGCGCACCGCCCGCAGGTACGCGACGCGATCCTCTACCGAAACCCCGAGCGCACCGGTGGAGAAGTTGATGATCACCGGGCATTCCGCCACGATCGCGTCACGGATGTCCTGATAATCGGCGACCGCGAAGCTCGGTTGTCCATCGCGGCTACGCGCGTGGATGTGCACCGCCGCAGCGCCAGCGTCGTACGCGCGCTTGGCCTCGCTCGCGTACTCCTCGGGCGTGTAGGGAATCGCCGGGCATTGGGCGCGGTTCGCGACCACACCGGACAACGCGCACGAGACGATGCACGAACGCGAAGGATCGAGGTGTGGCCGAAAGAACATTGTCCGGCTGCCTAATGGCCGACGATGTCGTCGTGCATCGCGGCGAGCGCCTGACCCAGCTGGTCCGCGGGGAGCGTTCCGGAAAAATCTGCGGTGTGGTCGATCCACAAGTCGTCGAGCGACGCCGCAAAATCTTCGACCATCGCGGTGAACTCGTCGTCGGAGATGTCCATCCCGGTGTGCGCTTCGAGCATCGTCTTGCCCGAGTAAACGCAGTAGCCCCCCGTCGCGGCACAGAGCTGCTCGCCCAACAGCGGCGCGAGCGCTTCCAGATCACCGGGCCCGAACCGACCGTTGATGCGCGAGTCATCGGCGATGTTGGCGACGAGGCTGCTCACCAGACTCGAGACGCCCGCGTTGCCGCCAAGCTGGTTGAACAACACCGCATCGCCGGCGGGGTCCGTGACAATATCGGCGCGCATCCCGACGAGCGCGACGAGCAGCGGGTCGATGGTCTCGGAGCCGTCCAACGCAGCGCTGTACGGCACACCCAAGGTGCTCAAAGCAACGAGCAGGTCCTCCACCAACGCATCGAACTGGGCGTCGGTGATCGCCATGCCGGCGTGGGTATCGACCATGGACCGCCCGGAATAGGTACAATCGCCCCCGGTCGCCGCGCAGATCTGGTCCTGCAGCAGCATCGACAAAGCGTTGATGTCCGTGTTCGCGAACATCCAGTTTATCCGAGGATCCGACGCTACATTGCGGAGCAGCTCGCCTACGACGGCCGACACCGCAGGTTGTCCGCCAATCTGCTCGTACAGCGACGCGCCGTCGTCGGTGTCCGTATCGGTGTCGGCGTCCGCATCGGAATCGGCGTCCCCCTCCGCAAAAGCGTCGACGACGCACAGCCCGTCGAGGTTCTTCTTCTGTCCATCGGGACAGGCATCGGGCCTACATGCGCCCCCAAGCGAAACCGCTGCAAGAGCAACCAACGACAAAGAGAATACGCGCATCAAGGCTCCATCCATCGCAGCAACCTATCTTGCTGCGCGGCGGCGCGTGCGACCCGACAAATCCGATTAGACGGCACCCATGAAGATCGCCGTGGGCTCCGATGAACCGTATGAGATCGACCTCGCGCTGGTGCGTGCGCTGGAGCTCCGCGGACACACGGTGATCCTCTTCGGTGCTCCGCACACCGGTGCCGAGCACCCCTGGGTGGACGTCGCACGAGAGACCGCATCCTGCGTACCGGAGCGCGCCGACGAGGCGATCCTGCTGTGCTGGTCGGGCACCGGCGTGACCATGGCGGCCAACAAGCTGCCCGGGATCCGCGCCGCGCTGTGCTCCGACGCGCCGACCGCCACCGCCGCGCGCGTATGGAACCACGCGAACGTGCTCTGCCTCGCGCACCGCACCCTCAGCGCGGACGTGCTGAAGGAGATCCTCGACGCGTGGTTTACGCCCTACGATCCGGCGATCGGAAGCGCCGGCGTGGCTCAGCTTGACGCGCTCGACCGCGACACACGCACGTGTTGAACCGCACAGACACAGCTTCCACCCACACAGGGTTCGCCGGACGGTGGGCTGCGCGCATGTGGCCAGCCCGCATCTGGCTGCCGGTGCTGCTCGCGTTCGTCGCTACCGGGCCCGCATGGCTGCGGCCGGCCGTGCGTTTTGTAGGCCGCGCAGAGGGCGAGATCCGCGACCACGCGTGGATCGCATGGCTCGTGCAGCACCGCATCTGGGACGGTCACGCACTTCCGCTGTCATTCACCGACGCCGGATTCCCGCGCGGCATCGCGCTCTACCCGCTCGACCCGTTGAACCAGCTCGTGCTCAGCGCGCTGACGCCGATCGTCGGTTTGGCCCCTGCTTTGTTGGCGCTGACCACGCTGCTGCTCGCGCTCTCCGGGATCGGCGCCGGCCGCTTGGCAGACGCGCTGGGCGTAGGACCGACGCGCGCGGCTTCGGTCGCGGTGGTGACGATGATGGGCCCGCCCATCCTCGGCAGCTTCGTCGACGGTCAAACCGAAGGGATGGCGTCATGCTGGGCGTTGTTCGCGCTCGCCACGTTGCTGGATCCCGCGCCGTGGACCGGGAAGCAGGGCGTCCAACGCGGTCTGTTGTTGGGGGCGCAAGGATCGGCTTTGATCGCGTCCGCGCCGTACCAAGCGCACGCCTGGACGCTCGCCGGCGGGCTGCTCCTCGCGGGGTTGATCGTTCGGCGGCGCCTGCCGCTGCGGTCGTTGGTCAGCCTCGCCCTGCTGGTACCGGTAGGCTTGTTGTGTGGGAGCGCGCTGCGGGGCGCCGAATCCGGCCACGACGGCCAGATCACGGCGCGCACCCGATCGGGAGACTGGCCGCCTCGCACCATGGCTATCTCCGCGTCGCTCCCGCCAATTCAGCCCCAGCTTGGGGTCACCCCCACCACCGTGAGTCCGTGGCCGCGCGAGCTGCGCTTCCTGCCGCCGACCACCGGTCCCCGGCGCTGGAGCGGCTACGCGCTGCCTGCCCTCGCCGTCTTCGCCGGCGCATGGAGCCTACGCAAGCGCGGGTTTCGGCCCACCGCGGTGTGGTCGCTGATCGGTGGCGCGATGCTTTACGCAGCGATCGCCGTCGGCAGCGCCCGGGACTACGGGTATTCTACGCCCTTCCCCTTCGATCTCTGGTACCGCCATTACCCGCTGGGTAACATCGCCTGGAAACCCCAACAGTACGCTGTCCCCGCGTGGCAGC
>CAIUMM010000100.1 GCA_903900265.1 uncultured Pseudomonadota bacterium | reverse complement strand
TCTGCCTACCTCAACGCCGCAAGAGCGCTGCCAACGATGTGCGCCGGACGCTGCTGCCGCCTGCGCGCCGGACGACGCCGCCGCCTGCCGGGAGCTCGCCGAGGTGGCACGAATCGCCGATCCCGTAGACGCGAGCGCGTCGGTCGCCTACGGGCAACGCGCGTGCGCCAACGGGGACGGTCAGGCCTGCTCCGCGCTGGGTCTGCGCTACGAAGACGGCCTCGGCATCGCCGACGACGACGCCAAGGCGCTGGAGTTGTTCGACCACGCCTGCGCGCTCGGCGCGGGAACGGGATGTTTCCATGCGGGTCTGATGTATGGGACCGGGCACGGCGTGGCGCGGGATGACCGCGAGGCGCAGGCTTGGTTCGCGCGCGCCGAGGCCGCTTGGTCCCCCGGTTGCACCGACGCAGAGACCACCTGGTGCACGAAGCTAGGGTTGTTGTACGAGCAAGGCTTCGGGGTTCCCAAAGACCGCGTAAAGGCCCTCGCCCTGCACGACCGGGCGTGCGCAGGAGCACACTCCGACGCCTGCGTAAGCGCGGCGACCCTCAGACTCGCGGAACCGGATGGGGACGCGGGAACGGCCATCGCCGCGATCCGCAAGGCGTGCGACGAAGGCTCCGCTCCGGGATGCGGCGCGCTGGGACAGCTGTACTTGACCGGCGGCCACGACATCGCCGTCGATGCGGAACGCGCAAAAGAGCTATTGGAACGGTCGTGTCACGCGGGGGACGCCCACGGTTGCACGATGCTCGCCGGCGTGCTGACGCTCAATCAAGGCGTCGCTCCCGACCCCGCTGCGGCGGCTTGGTACGCGGCGCGAGCCTGTGACCTCGGCGGCTCCGCCGGATGCATGGCGAACGGCATGGTCGCGCAATCAAGGAACGACGCGGAGAGTTGGCTTTCCCGAGCCTGCGGGATGGGAAACGCCGAAGGCTGCATGGCGCTGGGCAGCGTGCGCATGACCCGCGGCGAAGGGTACAACCCTTCGGGAGCCGCGAGCGCGATCGCGACCGCGTGCCAGCTTGGGTCGGCGGATGGGTGCGCGATGCTGGAGACGCTTGGGTTGTCCCCGCCTGTCGCCCCGGCGGAGTGACCCGCTTTTTGCATGGACCTCGGCTACGAGCCGAGGAGCCCGATGCCCACAATTCCCGTCTTTCCCCCCACGCCCTACGCCCTGCAGCGGGTGATCGCCCACATCCCCTTCGCAGAGGCGGTCACGCGCACACGGGCTGCGCTCGCCGCTGAGGGGTTCGGCGTCCTGACCGAGGTCGACATGCGGGCCACGATGCTCGCGAAGCTTGGGGCCGAGGTCCGCGACTACGTGGTGCTTGGGGCGTGCAACCCCCCAATTGCGTTTCGTGCGCTGGTGGAGGAGCCCGGCTTCGGGCTGCTGCTCCCTTGCAACGTGGTCGTCAGCGCCAACGACAGCGGTGGCGTCGTAGTGGCCGCGATCGACCCGCTGTTGCTGTTCGGGCTCGTGCACAAGCCCGAGCTGCGCCCGCTCGCCGATGAGGTCCGGCTGCGGCTGACCCGCGCGCTGGACGCGCTCAACGGAGTGTGATCGCACGTCGCGCCGGTGCGCTCGGACAGGCTACGTGGCGACCAGACCTTCTCTGGAGCTTCCATGCCGCAGTCCCGTGTCCTTGAACTTTCTCCCCGCGAAGCGCTCGCCCGCAAGACCGAGCTGCGTTTTGTCGATGTCCGCGAGCTCGGCGAGTATGTAGGGCCGCTCGGACACATCGACGGGGCGGAGCTGTTGCCGCTCGGACGCGTCGTGAACGACACCGCGCAGTGGTCCCGCGAGCAGCCGTTGCTGCTGATCTGCCACAGCGGAGGCCGCTCAGGGCGCGCCGCGGCCGCGCTGTCAGAGCTGGGTTTTTCGACGGTCTACAACCTCGTCGGCGGGATGCTCGCCTGGGAGGCCGCTGGCTTGCCCCGCGTGCACACGCCTCCCGGCACGCCGTAGCTCAACGCTCTCGGACCGCCCGGGCGCGACTTGACACCCCGGGCGAGCGCCTGTACCGTCTACCCGACCGGAGCCTGTTTGTTCCTTCTACTCTGCTGCATGAAGCTCGCAAATGCCGCTGACGCGGACCCGTTCCACATCGAAGCCACCGTAGAGACGCTCGCAAACGGTCTCACGGTGATCATCGTCGAAAACCACCGCACCGACATGGTCGCGCTGCATGAGGCGTTCAACGTAGGGTCCCGGGACGAGCGCCCCGGAGAGCTCGGCTGCGCGCACCTGTTCGAGCACCTGATGTTCGAAGGCTCCGCGCATGTGCCGAACAACAAGTTCGATCAGTGGCTGACCGAGGCGGGCGGCGACAACAACGCGTACACCTCCGAGGACGTCACCGCATACCACATGACCTTTCCCTCCGGCGCGCTGGACCGCGCGCTGTTCTTAGAGTCGGATCGGCTGGGCTGGTTGGACGCGGGGTTGAGCGACGAGAACGTCGACAACCAACAGAAGGTCGTCCTGCAAGAGCGCGCCGAGGGCTACGCAGAGCCGAACGGCCGGGACTGGGACATCGCCAGCAGGCTGATTTACCCGGACGGGCATCCCTACCAGAACCCGGTGATCGGCACCGTGAAGGACGTACAAGGGTTTGAGACCGCGGCGGTCAAGGACTTCTGGAGGCGGCACTACACCCCCAACAACGCAGTGCTGGTGCTGGTCGGCAACATCAAGCCGGCCTCGGCGATGGACTCGGTGCGGCAGTGGTTCTCGGATCTGCCGCCGGTGGAGCCGGTCACGCCGCGCAGCACCGAAGCTCGCGTGTCCTCCGTCACCGGGAGAGCCGCGGTGATCGAAGACGACGTCGAGACCCGCACGCTCTACCTGCAATGGCCCACGGTACAGCTGCGCCACAGCGACGAAGCCGCGCTCAAAATCCTTAGCTACATCCTATCGAACGGGCACGGGACCCGACTCGACGACGCGCTGTACTACAACCACCCGGTCACCAGCAGCATCGGCGCGTTCTACCTCGCTCAAGAGATCGCCGGGAGCTTCTTCATCTCGGCGACGTCGCCCACCTTGCCGCTGGCCCGACTTGAAAAGAAGATCCGCGCCGTTCTGGACGACGTCGTGCGCGATCCGCCAACCCAAGCCGAGGTAGTACGCGCTCAAACCGCCCTTCGGGCAAATATGCTGGACGCTTTGGAGTCCCCCGAGAGCATCGCCGAGCAGGTCGCGGACTGCTGGCGCCTGACGGGGCATGCAAACTGCGTGACCGACGATTGGGAGCGCTACAAGGCTGTCACTCCCGCTGACGTCCAGCGCGTCGCCGAGCTGTACCTGCTGAAGGTCACCCCCAACACCCTCTCCAATGTGCCGAGAGGCGACAAGGGCGCCCTCCCCGGCTCCGTCGTCGTGGAGCTGCCATGATCTCGATTTTCGCGCTCGCAGCCCTTTATCCGGCGCTGGCGGCCACCCCGCGCGCACGCCCTCCCGCCTCGCCAAAGCCGACCATCGTCGAAGTCCCCCCGGTCGCGGCACCCCAGATCGTCGTGGCCCCCGCGGGGCCCGATCGGACAAGTCCGCCGCCGGTGACTCCGCCGGTGGTGATGGAATTTCCCGAGCCGGAGGTGCACCTGCTGCGTCCCGGCGTCGAGGCGTGGTACGTGCATGTGCCCGGCGTTCGGCACGTCGAGGTGTCCGTCATCGTCCGAAATGGACGCATTCAACGCCCCGAGAGCGCAGCAGCTTGGTACGCGGTCTCCGCGACCGCAGACCTCGCCACCCAGACGCTGTCGTCCGCTGAGCTGTCCGAGTTGGAAGACCTCCACAGCATGGACGTCTACACCCAACTGGGTCCCGAGCAAGGCGCGGTCGCGTTCGACGCGACCCGAGACGATCTCGCGCCCGCGTGGAGCTTGCTCACCGACATGATCCACGCGTCGGCTCCGCCCCGAGCTGATCTGCGGCGCTATGTGACCGACACCAAAGAGTGGTACCTCAGCGAAGCGCCAGCGAGCCAGTCCGCGGTCGCGAACGCCGCGATGAACTTTGCGTGGATCCCGAAGGGACATCCGTACGGAGAGCGGCCGGATCTCGCGAGCTTTTCGGGGCTGAACGCCGCCGCAATCACGCGACTGTACAAAGATTGGCTACGCCATGGACCTGTCCGCGTGTTGGTCGTCGGGGACATCCCGTGGGCGGAGGCCGAGCCGCACGTCATCGCTGCCGTAGATGGGATCGGCGCCGACGTGGAGCCTGCCAAGGCCCCGGAGGTTGTACCCCCCAAAGTCACGCGCGTGATCGGCGTCGACATGCCGGGCCAGCAGCAAACCGCCCTGCAGATGCGCGTAGCCGCCCCTTGGTCGGGCGCCGCGGACCGCGTAGCCTTCAAGATGATCAATTGGGTTCTGGGCGGGCACTTCCTGTCGCGCCTCAACACAAACCTGCGTGAGGACAAGGGATATACCTACGGAGCCGGCTCGAGCTACCAAGCCGACCGCACCTTCGGATGTGCGACCGTTGGCGTCGACGTGCCCTCCGAGCACACCAAAGACGCCATCGTGGAGATCGAGCGCGAGGTCGACCGCCTCGTCGCCGAAGGCGTCCCGGCCGCGGACCGCGAGATGGCATACCGGTCGTGGGCTGCGGCGTGGAACAACCAGTTCCAAACTGCCTCCAGCGCCGTAGAATTGTACAACGAGGTGAGCCGCGAAGACAGCACGGTGAAGGCCCGAAGGGACCGGGTCGCGGCCGCACAAACCCTGACCACCGAAGCGACGCTGACCGCAGCCCAAGCCTGGCTGGGAAAAGACAAGCCTCGCGTGTGGGTCGTGGTTGGCGACCGCACGCAGGTAGCGCCGCAGCTAAGTGCGCTGGGTTGGACGGTAGAGTGGGTCAGCCCCGAAAGCGCGATCCTGGGATCGTTTTAGCGTTCCGCGCCGCGCGCCCTCCCGTGGAAGGTGCCAATCCGCGCCGGAGGGACTACTAGCACCCCGCGTAGTCCCATCCCCACGTCGACAGCGGCGGACCTGTCCCCATGAAAAGCATCTCGATGGACGTGTTCTGGCGGCAGACCGATCCGTACATCCCCGAATCGGTAGTGGGCCAAGGGGGCTTGGCGCTGCTGCGCGCGAGGATGCTGGTCCTGTTCTGTTGGCTCTTCGTGCTGACCGCGGTGTTCGCGCTGATCCCAGCGCTGCTTCGACCCGAAACGGCCATCTACGAGATCGTATTCTTCGGGTCCTTCGCCGTGTTCGCGGGCACCGGTCCGATCGTCCTGCGACGCACCGGGCAGACCGCGTTCATCGGCATCACCGTCGCCGCGGTCGGCGTCGCGGCCGCGATCAGCGGAGCGCTCTGGATGGAGGGCATCTTCTCAGCCTCCATCGTCTGGGTGGCGGTCCTGCCGCTGCTGAGCGCCTTTCTCTTAGGCGCCGACACCACTGGGGTCGCGATCGTCATCGCATCCCTGGTGTTCACCGGCGTAGCCGCCGTGCACGGCCTTGGGTACAACGAGCAGGTCCCCACGCCGCTGCTCGTGCATCGGGTCGTCAATCTCATCGCGCTGACGGTCTTTTGCTCGATCATCGCGCGCCTGCACGAGTGGTCGGCGGCGCAGGCCCAGGCTTCGGAGCGGGAGGCCTTCGGCCTGTTGCAGGTGGTCTCCAGCCGCGTCGGCGTAGGCACCATCCTGATTGAAGCCAACACGATCCGCCTCGCGAACGCGGCGGCAGAGCACATGTTGGGCCGCGCCCCCGGTTCGCTGAACGGCAAACCGTGGTCGACAGCGCTGCCGGACCACGCGGGCATCGACCTCGCGGACCCCACCACGCTGCGCGACTTCGACGTCCCAGACGTCACGGGCATCACTGACGCCTCGGAGTCATGCGGCACGCGACGCCTCACGATCCGGACGGACGCCGTCCCCGGACTGCGCGGCCCGGCGGTGCTGGTCACGTTGATGGACATCACCGAGCGCTGGCGAGCCGAACAACAGCAACAGATCGCTCAAGCGGGGATCGCACGTTCGCTGCATGAGAAAGAGACGCTGATCAAGGAGATCCACCACCGCGTCAAGAACAACCTGCAGATCGTCTCGAGCCTGCTCGAGCTGCAGAGCGCTCAGCTCCCCAACGAATCGTCCCGGGAGCTGCTGCAAGAGAGCATCCACCGCGTGCGGTCCATGGCGCTGATCCACCAGCACCTGTACGGCATGGAGTCGCTCGCGCGCATCGACTTCGGCAGCTACGCGCTCAGCCTCGCCGATTCGCTGCGCGTCGCGCTTTCGCCCGCGACCCGGGTGCGCGTCGATGCCGGGACGGCGCCGATCGAGCTCACCATCGAGCTGGCCGTACCGGTCGGCCTGATCCTCAACGAGCTGATCACCAACGCGATCAAGTACGGCAAGCGCGTGGACCATCCCGAAGGCGCGCGCATCTCCGACGACTGCGACGTTCAGATCGACCTGCACTTCGAGGACCAACAGTTGGTGCTCGGCGTTGCCGACGCTGGGCCGGGTCTACCCGAGGGCTTCGACGCCACGTCCGCCAATACCCTTGGGCTGCAGCTCATCCACTCGCTCACACGCCAGATTCGCGGCCGCGTCCGCTCCGACAGCACGGGCGGCACCCGGTTCGAGCTCCGCTGCGCCATCCCGACATAGCGGGGCGGTGGCGGGGCTCGACACGTCGCGATAACCTTCGCACACCGGGAGCAAAGACGCGTCCGGAAGGTGGGGTTGACCGAAATGCTAGCACCGTTGCAGTTGCTCCGCGGCGGCAGGTTCCGGTTGCTCTCGGCGTTGCGCACCGGAGGTTCGGGCGTGGTCTGGCGCGGGCTCGACACCCGCGACTCGGTGGTGGTCGCGCTGAAGGCGATCCCGGTCTCGGGAGGCGGGGCGGCGGCGGTAGAGCATGAAGCGGAGGCGGTCGCGCGCGTGCGTCACACGGGCGCGATGCGCGTGCACGCCACCTTCGTAGAGGCCGGCCATGGCTTCATCGTCATGGATCTGGCGGCATGTAGCCTCGCGGACGTCGTCGAAGCGCACGGCCCGCTCCCTCAACCGGTCGCGCTGCGCGTGGCGTCTACGCTCTGTGATGTCTTGGCCGCCGCGCACAAGGTCGGCGTGGTGCACCGCGACGTCAAGCCCCAGAACGTGCTGGTGATGTCCGACGGCAGCGTGCGGCTCGCAGACTGGGGGATCGCCCGCGTCTTAGCCAGCGGAAACGCACGCACGCGCACCGGGACGATCCTCGGCACGCTGGCGTTCATGGCCCCCGAGCAGCGCCGGGACCCGCGCGACGTCCGCCCGGCGACCGACGTGTACGCGCTCGCCGCCACCTTGGCGTGGATGCTGACCGGCGCGCCTCCGGGCGAGCTGTACGTCCCCGAGGTCGCCTCCGCGCTGACACGCACGCTCGGCAGCCCCGTAGGCAGCATCATCGTGCGAGCCGGCGCGCATAGCCCGGGCGATCGTCCCGCCACCGCCGAGGATTTTTACGGCGCCATCGCAGCCTCTGGAGCTCAAACGGCTACGCTGGACGAAGCGGACGCTTGGCTCGCTGCGCGCACGGCAGGGCTTGGACAGCGCGACGAGGTGGCGCTGCCCGACTCGGGCTTCGGGGATGCAATTCCCGCTGTTTCCCCCGCTTCGGTCGCAATCTCCTCGCCGCGCGGGACCGCGGCGCGCGCCTCGTTGTTGCTCCTCGCGGCGCTCGGCGCGACCAGCGGCGCAGCGTGGTGGGGATGGACCCGCGGGGACGCCGCAGGACGCGTCTCTGCGCTTCGCGACCCGCTCTCCGACCTGCAGCGATGCCCCGACGCGCCCTCGCAGTGGGTGAACCGCGTCGAGCGGGCTCCCAAAGAGACGTCGGACGGAGACATCGTGGATGTGGATGGCGACGGTATCAACGACGTACTCTTCGCGAACAACTACAGCGAGAGCACGACCATCTGGTGGGGCGTGCGCGGCGCGCAGCCATCCGAGCGCATCGATGTGACGGTCGGCCGCCATATCCACGCCCCCGGCGTCGGCGATGTCGACGGAGACGGCCACATCGACCTGATCGTGCCGCTGTTTGACGACGCATCCTTCGCGATCGTTCGCGGCCTCGGCGGACGGCGCTTTGCCGAGCCCGAGCGGATCTTCCAGGACCCCGCGCCGTGGAACGTCGAGGTCGCCGACATCAACCAAGACGGGAAAGCCGACATCGCGTTCACCTCCCGGCCTCCGGACGAATCGTTCATTCGGCTATCGACGCCGAGCCTTCCGCGACGATTTACCAACCAGAGCGCCCTGCTCCGGTTGCCGGAGATCACCACCGACGCGCGCCTCCTGCGCGGCAGCAACGGCCTATCCTTGTGGATCTTGGAGGGAAGCGACGCCACGCGCGTTCCGGTCAACAAAGATGGGAGCGCCGGAAAATCCGAGCGCTACACGATGCCGCTCCCGCCGGTGGGGGTGATGCGCGACACCATCCATCCCACAGCGGTGGTCGTCGAGATCGATCATGGCGGAAAACAAGCCTACGTGCGCGTCGGGCCGGACCAGCCCGAACCTTGCGTCTTGGGTACGCTGGACAAGTCTCAATCGGTATACGCGTTCACCGACTTCGAAGAGGATGGCTACGCGGACATGATCAAGGGGAACACCTGCATGTACTGCGACAGCAACCACATCTTCGTGCGCGGCGCACCCTGATGCCGACGCGCCCCGGCGCGGGAGGGTGACAGGGCTGGTCAGGGCTGGGTGTGATCCTCGAAGTACGATGGAAACGCCCATCGCATGAACCATGCCCAGCCACCGCGACCCCGCGTCTTTGTCGTTGCCCAACCGGGCCGAGAGCAGCATCGAAAGGTGGGCTTCAATCCGTCGCTCTCCACAGAGACTCCGAGCGGAACCAGCTTCGTCGACGTGCGCGGGCGCGTGCAAATGGGAGTGGATGCTGCAGAGTTAGAGTCGCGCCTCACCGCCTGGGTGCGTTGGGAGGCCACGGCATCTGCGGCGTTGGTCCCCACGCACGCGCGCCAGCTGCGCGGTCCGACCCGCATCGTGCGCCCCCACAAGCCCAACACCCCCTTGAACCACCAGCATCAGGTCACCGATCCGGTGCTCTTCGACGGTCCGTTCATCTACAGCCTGACGCGACAGGACCGCTACGAACGCCTTCGAGCGTTGATTCCGGGGGACCTCGTGATCTTCGGCGCGCGCTCCCATCGTGGTTTTCTACTCGATACCGTGTTCGTCGTGGGCCAGAAGCACAGCCATGCACAGGGGCGAGCGAAGCAACCGGAGGGCTCTACGGCGCTCCAAGTCTCGGTAGGCCCGCTGCTCCAGCCCGCCGATGGGCTGGACGATGGCGCACAGCTTGCGCAGGCCAAGAAGGCGGAGCTTGAGCGGCTCTCTTGGTACCTTGGGGCAACCCCATCTTCCAAGATCGACGGAATGTTCAGCTTCACGCCCGCCCTCCCCCACGATGGTACGCCGAAAGCCTTCAGCCGCCTCGTGGTTTCGGACTGTGCAGGAATCACGAACACCATGCCGGTGCAGTACCTTCAGGCCGCGCCGCGTGACGTCTGGTGCTGTCTCGCCGAGCGCACCTGCGCATCCGGACTGGGACTAGCGACCGCGCTCCACACGTGGCCGCACCCTGCAGGCCTAGCGCCAGCGGCATAGGAGTTCCCGAAGCGCCGATGCAGCATCTCCTCGTGACCAACGGCGCCCACGCCTCGACCTCTCCGCTCGCCGGCGCGACGCTGATTGGACGAGCGCCGGCCTGCCTCGTGCGCATCGACGACGCGTCGGTGCCCGCGCACTGGTTGGAGGTACGCTGGCGCGGCTCAAGCTGGAGCTGGCGCGCGCTGGCCTCGTCGGATCGCACCCGCGGGACAGGCGCGTTCTTAGAAAATGGCTGGCGTTCGATGGAGTGCAGCGGGGGGCGGGGCACACGCGTCGCCCTCGGAAATGTCAGCGTCGAGCTCATCTCGTCGAGCCCCCCCGAGCCCTTCGTGTGGGACGTCTTGCGCGAGCGCTCCATCGAAGGCGACGCGCTGGATGAGCTGGTAGAGGTGCGCGGAGGCGACCTGCTGCCGCTCGCCGCCGAGGGCGACGCCACACAACGCCTGCGCGACGGCGCATGCTGGTTGCAGGCCACCGCTGACGGACCTCGGGTCCTGCGCGCGCACCTGCCACAGCTCCTCGCCCCCACGGTCGGCGGCTCGCTCGATCTTCAAGCCGGGAACGTCAGCGCGGAGTTTGATCTTCGCCGCAACACCTTGGTGCTGAGTCGGGGCGACACCCTCGTCGAGGTCTCCGGGACGTGCATCCGCTCGCTGGCGCCTTACGAGCGTGCCCGCCGAGAGACGCCGGACGGGTGGCTGAACGCAGCGGACGCTTGGTGCATCTGGGTGGAATTCGGCGGCTCGCCGGAGTCTCCGGTAGACGCTGTGGCGTGGGAGCGGGGACGCCTGCGGCGCATCCTGGACCGCGCGGGCGTGACGGGGCTGGACGCGCTGGTGGAGCGTAGAAAATCAGGCAACTACATCCAAACCAGACTTGGTCCTTCAATAACTCGCACGGTGTTTCACAGCTGAACGGCGGGTAGCGCGCCCATCGGCCCCGTGCTCAGCATAGGGATTCGCTATGCCGTACCCAAACCTGCTCTCCCCGATCACCTTAGCGCACCTGACCTTGCCAAACCGCGTGCTGATGGGATCCATGCATGTGGGCCTCGAGGAAGAAGGAGGGAACTTTCCCAAGCTCTCGGCCTATTTTGCAGAGCGAGCGCGCGGAGGTGTCGGCCTGATCGTCACCGGTGGCGTCGCGCCCAACCGAGCGGGCCAGGTCAAGCCCTTCGCGGCGACCCTGAACTCGGCGAGCGAGGCGCGGCGCCACAAGCACGTGACCGACGCGGTGCACGCGGAAGGCGGGCGCATCTGCATGCAGATCCTGCACGCCGGCCGCTACGCCTACCACCCTTGGAACGTCGCCCCTACGCGGCTCAAGGCGACGATCAGCCCGTTCTCACCGTGGGGGTTGACCGCCGGCGGCGTGCGCTCCACGATCAACGACTTCATCCAGTGCGCCCGACTCGCTCGCGACGCAGGCTACGACGGCGTCGAGGTGATGGGCAGCGAGGGCTACCTCATCAACCAGTTCATCGCCCGCGCCACCAACCACCGCACCGACGAGTGGGGCGGCAGCTTCGCGAACCGGATGCGCTTCCCGGTAGAGATCGTGCGGGGAATTCGGCAAGCGCTGGGCCCCGACTTTGTGATCATCTACCGCTTATCGATGCTGGATCTGGTTCAGGACGGCAGCACCTGGGCCGAGGTGCTCGAGCTGGCGACCGCCATTGAGCAGGCGGGAGCGTCGCTGCTGAATTCCGGCATCGGATGGCACGAAGCGCGGGTGCCTACGATCGCGACGCTCGTGCCGCGGGCGGCGTTCACGTGGGTCACCCAGCGGCTCCGGGAGTCCGGCGCCGTCTCGATCCCGGTCGTCACCAGCAACCGGATCAACACGCCAGAGGTGGCGGAGCAGGTGTTGGCGAGCGGCGCTGCGGACATGGTGAGCTTAGCGAGGCCCTTCTTGGCTGACCCAGAGTTCGTGAAGAAGGCGGCTGAAAATCGCGCAAATGATATCAATACATGTATCGCCTGCAATCAGGCCTGCCTCGACCACGTCTTTCAAAACAAGCGCTCTTCCTGCTTGGTGAACCCCCGCGCCGGCTACGAGACCGAGATCGTCATTCGCCCGACGACCAAGCCGATCCGCGTGGCGGTCGTCGGCGCAGGACCAGCGGGGCTCTCAGCGGCGACCGTGGCCGCTGAGCGAGGCCACAAGGTCACGCTGTTCGAGGCGGCCCCGCACATCGGGGGTCAGTTCGATCTCGCCCGACGCATCCCCGGAAAAGAGGAGTTCAGCGAGACGCTCCGATACTTTCGAGGGCGCCTGCACGCGACCGGCGTCAACGTGCAGCTCAACACCCGCGTGACGCAGGCGGACTTAGCGGGGAACTTCGACGCCGTCGTTGTCGCGACCGGCGTGGGCCCCCGAAACCTGACCTTCCCCGGTCACGACCATCCCAAAGTGAAGTCGTACATGGATGTCTTGCTTGGCGCGCCGGTCGGCAAGCGCGTGGCGATCATCGGCACCGGTGGCATTGGCCACGACGTCGCCGAGTTCTTGAGTGAGCCTGCGGACAAAAAACCAAGGAATGACGAAGACAGCCTGCGCCACTTCCTGCAGGAGTGGGGCGTGGACTACGACGGCTGGGGCGTGAGCGCGTCGCCGGCGGGCGGCTTGTGCCCCGCCGTGGTCCCCAGCATGGAGCGGGAGATCGTCCTGTTGCAGCGTTCTTCGGCGAAAGGCGGCAGTCGGTTGGGAAAGACCACCGGATGGATTCACCGCGCGACGCTCAAAAAGCGCGGCATCAAAATCGTCTCCGATGTGCGGTATGACCGCGTCGATGATGCCGGGCTCCACGTGCACATCGACGGTCAAGCGCAGGTCTTGGACGTCGACACGATCGTAGTGTGCGCCGGTCAGGTGTCACGCACGGAGCTGGTTGCGCCGCTGCAGAGCGCGGGGATGGTCGTACACGTGATCGGCGGAGCCGAGGAGGCCGCGGAGCTGGACGCAAAGCGCGCCATCGCGCGGGGAGCGCAAGTCGCCATCGGCCTGTGATCCGGGCTATGATACTGGAAAAGCGGAGCACTTCATGGACGTCGCGCGCCTGATACTCGACCGAAGCTGTGACGCCGCTACAGCCATCGCAGCGCTCCCTCGCCACGGGCGCATCGCGGTCGGCGCGAACGCAGCCGAGCCGAAGATGCTGGTGCGGGCGTTAGCGGACGCCGCGAGCACCTTTGACGGCTTGGAGGTCGTTCAGCTGCTGTCCTTCGGCTCTGAGCGCTTGGTCGCGCCGGAGGTGCGGGGCCATCTGCGTGTCAATGCCCTGTTCATCGGGCCGTCGGTACGCGCGGCGATCGCGGAAGGATTTGCGGACTACACACCTGCTTTTCTCTCGGAGATCCCGTCGATGCTGCGCCCTGGCGGCGCGCTCCCCATCGACGCTGCACTCGTCAGCGCGTCGCCGCCTGATCGCCACGGATGGTGCTCGCTCGGCGTCGGCGTAGACGTCGTTCGTGCCGCCGTGGACTGCGCCCCGCTCGTGATCGCCGAGCTGAACCCCCGAATGCCGCGCACGCAGGGCGCCGCTTCGATCCACGTCTCCCAGTTCCATCGCATCGTACCGGTGGACTACGCCCTTCCAACGCTCACTGAGGAGCCATCCAACGAGGTCCTGGACCGCATCGGCGCGCACGTCGCCGAGCTCGTGGAGGACGGCTGCACGCTCCAAGCCGGAATCGGCTCGATCCCCGATGCGGTGATGCGTCGCCTCAACGACCGCAAGGATCTTGGGATCCACACCGAGCTGCTCTCCGACGGGCTGCAGCGGCTGATCGAATGTGGCGCGGCTACCGGCGCGCACAAGGAGCTTTGGCCCGGCAAAGCTGTGACGTCGTTCCTGCTTGGCTCCGAAGGCTTGTACAGCTGGGCAGACGACAACCCGGCGATCGAGATGCAGCCCAGCGACGTCACGAATGACCCATCCATCATCGCGCGCCACAAGAACTTCGTCGCGATCAACTCGGCGCTGTCCGTCGATCTCACGGGTCAAGTCAACGCCGACAGCATCGGACCCCGCTTCTACTCGGGCATCGGGGGGGCAAGTCGACTTCATTCGCGGCGCCGCGCGCTCCCCGGGCGGCCGTCCCATCATCGCGCTGCCGTCGACCGCGAAGGGCGGAACCATGAGCCGCATCGTCGCGACCCTCGCCGCAGGCGCAGGCGTCGTGACCAGCCGGGGCGATGTGCGCTTTGTCGTTACCGAATATGGCAGGGCAGACCTGCGGGGCTTATCGATCCGCGGCCGGGTCGCTGCGCTGATCGCCATCGCGCACCCCCAGTTTAGGGACAGTCTGCAGGCCGAGGCCCGCACATTGGGCTGGATCTGAACGGCCCAAACTAACACAACGTAACTGTGTCACCATGCTTCGGAATCACCGCTTTCCAGCCGAAGCGGTCGCCCAGATATCGGCGAAAAGCATCTGCCGCAGGCGGATCTCCGTGCGTGACGTACACCGCAGCGGGGCGCACGCTCATCGCGTCCAGCCAGTCCCCGATCTCGGTGTAGTCGGCATGTCCGCTCATGCCGTCGATGCGCAGGCGTTCGCAGAGCACCGGCACGTAGTCTCCGTGAATCTTGACCTCATCGGCACCGAGATCGATGGCCTCCCCGCGCGTCCCCGCCGCCTGATACCCGACGAGCAGCAGCGCGTTGTTGGGGTCCGGGGCAAAAGCGACGAGGTGATGCAGAATGCGTCCTCCCGTCATCATGCCGCTCCCGGCGATGAGGATCATCGGCCCCGTCAGCTTGTTGAGCGCCTTGGACTCCTCCGCGGTGTGTACGTAGGTCGCCGCGCGACACATCACCTCGCACTCCTCCGCCGAGATGCGGTGCTCGTCGCTGTGGGCTCGATAGATGCCGGTGGCATCGATGGCCATCGGGCTGTTCAAGTAGACCGGCACGTCCGGTATGGTCCCGGACGCCTTCAACCGTGCGATCAGCAGCAACATCGCTTGGCTACGGCCCACAGCGAACGCCGGGATCATCACGATGCCGCCGCGCCCCAGCACGCGCGCCAACACCGTCCCCAGCTGTTCCCCGGGGTCGCTGCGCTCGTGGCGTCGATTTCCATAGGTGGACTCGACCACGAGGTTTCGCGCGCCCACCACCGGCCGTGGGGCGCGCATCAGCGGGTCGCTCGGGCGACCGACGTCCCCGCTGAACAACACGTCTGTTCCGTCCGCCTCCACGTGCACACAGGCGGCACCGAGCAGGTGCCCCGCCGGAGAGAGACGAATCCGCATCCCCCCAAGCTCGATCGTCTCGTCAAACTCTACGGTTTGGAACAGCGCCAACGCGGCTTCGACGTCCACCTTGGTATAGAGCGGGAGCGCGGGGCTGTGCTTGCTAAATCTACGTTTGTTGGCGTGGCGAGCATCTTCTTCTTGAAGAAACGCGCTGTCCGGCAGCAGGATCGCGGCGAGGTCTCGGGTGCCCCGCGTGCTCCAGATCGCCCCCTTGAATCCGCTGGCCACGAGCCGAGGGAGGTAGCCCGAGTGATCCAGATGGGCGTGTGTCAGGATGACGGCGTCCAGCGTCCCGGGATGCACTGGCGGAGCTTCCCAATTCCGAAGGCGTAGCTCTTTGAGGCCTTGAAACAAGCCGCAATCGATCAGCACGCGCTTGCCTCCGCCCTCGAGCAGGTACTTTGACCCAGTGACGGTGCCAGCCGCCCCCAAAAATGTAAGTTGCATGGGTGAAGTCCTTCGTGAGCGAGGGCGTCAAGGGGTCGCCGTTTTTCGGTTGACAAGGACGGATGATCGAGCCACAATCCCGCATGTACTTCCTCATCCTCTCGGCCTGTATCTTCGCTCCCGCAAACCGCTTCGACAAGAACCATGGCCATGAAACTCCGTCATATGACGGAGACAGCGGCGACACGGGAGACACCGGCACCCCGGATTCGACCGATTCAACTGACTCCGCAGACTCTGCAGACTCTGCAGACTTGAGCGACAGCGCGGACTCCGCGGATACAAGCGATACAAGTGACACATGGGTCGCCACCAACGGCACGATCGTCGCCTGGGGTGCGGGCGGCTTGTATGTGTCCGGCGCGGATGGGTTCACGTTCATGACGTTGAGCGAAGCGGCACCCGATGACGTCAACATCGGCAAGGGGTCGGTCACCGCACGGTCTGGCAACACCGCCGTCGCCTACGACATCGGGTCGGGCGCAGCGACGCTCAGCTTTAGCTTCACGTGCCCGAACGGTGGAACGCTCACCGACGCCTTGCTCGTCCCGGGTACAGCGTATGGCATCTGCGATGACAGCCTCGGATCCCGAGTCGTGCTGGGCGCGTTCGACGGGAGCACGACCGACACGGGCGTAGGCGCCGACGGCCTCCAATGGGACAACGGAAGCCTCTTTCTGTTTGAGGACTGGGGTCGCGCGGGCGGGCGCCTGCACGCCGTGGACGCGACGACGCTGATCGCCACCGGCGCAGAGGCCACCACCGGCTTCAACGCCGAAGCGCGCGGCGAAGGCTACTTTTCGAGCTTGGGCACCCCGGGGACAGACACGGCGGGTGGATACACCGTAGGCATGTGGGCGGACGCGTCCGCCACCGAGTCGTTCGCGCTGCCCGACGGCGAGTTCGTCAACGCGCTTGACGTGCTCGCAGGGCGAGCGGCGCTCGTCGACGCCCGGAGCTGGCCTGGATTGGCTCCTTCCGCGCTGCTGATCGACGGCGAAGGCGCTGTGGTCGCGGAGCTTGCGGCTTGCGAGACGCCGCGCCTTGTGTCGCGGGACACCGGCTACGTCGAGAGCTGGTGCACCGCGCCCCTGACGCGCACCACCTGGACCAACGACGCCGGAGTATGGACCGCCGCCGAGACGCAGAGCTTCGCCGATCTGGACGTCAGCCACATCCGGGTCATTGAGACCGTAGACTAAATATCTCAGGAGCAGCCATGAAAAGCAAACGCGAAACTGGGTATTACTGGTGCTACGGGAATAGTTGCTACCACCGCAAGACCTGGCGGATCTATTGGTGGAGCGGCGAGATGTTTTGGGAAGAGGGCGACGACTTTTCCGAAGCGACCTTTGAAAAGATCGACGAGCGGCAGATCGTACGTGCCGAGGACCCGAGCGAGAATCGAAGCGGGGATTAGCCGGCCGAACCACCGAGAAAATCGCCCAACGACCGCACATCACGGACCGTGCGCTCGAAGGGAGCCCAGTCGTCCTCGCGGGCGATAGCGTCCCAAACCCCTTCGACGACGGGCAGCACCATGCTGACCGGCCCGGGGCGTCGCAAGTAGGCGTGGTCAAGGCGCTCGGGGCGTGCAGGGCGGTGATCGCGCCAAGCCGCTCGCACGGGCGCAAAGGAGGGATCCGAATACACCCGAGCAAACGCGCCGTTCAAGGCAGCGTCCATCCGGTGTTCACCCCCGTACGCATCGAAGAAGAACCGGTCCAACGGCACCCGCCCGCCCGGGGTTCGTCCGTGCTCCAGAAACTCAAACACGGCCACCAAGAGAGCGTCGTCCAGAGCATCCCCGGACGCGCCCTCGGCCGGCGCGAGCCCAAGACGCCACAGCAGTTGCTTTCGCAGCGCCCGTCGATAGTGCAGGGAGAAGTCGGACAGTGGGCTCATCGGCACGTCACCGATCAGCCCGAGGGCCTCGTGCAGCCGCATCAGGTTCCACATCACCGCCTCGGGCTGACGACCGTAGGCGTAGAGCCCCTCGCTATCAAAATACGCCGCAGTAAAATCCGGATCGTACGCGACCAGGAACCGCCACGGCCCGTAGTCGAAGCTCTCGCCGGTGAGGTTCAGGTTGTCGGTGTTCAGCACGCCGTGCACAAAGCCCGCGATCATCCACGCAGCCGTGGTCTCCGCGGTGCGGCGCACCACCTCGCTCAGCAGCGCCTCCGGGTTCGATGCCACCGGACGATCGGGCGTAGAGAGCAGCTCCGAACAAACGTATTCAACCATCGCCGCCATTCCGCGCGCGTCGCGCAGCGCCGCGAGGCGTTGAAAAGTGCCGATGCGAACATGCGAGTGCGAGAGCCGGACCAGCACGCTCGATCGCGTCGGCGAAGGCTCATCGCCCCGGGACAGCGACTCGCCGGTCTCAAACAGGCTGAACGACTTGCTGGTGTTCACGCCTAAGGCCTCGAGCATCTCCGTGGCGAGCACCTCCCGAACGCCGCCTTTCAAGGTCAGGCGACCGTCCCCTCCCCGAGACCACGGCGTAGACCCGCTCCCCTTCGTGCCCAAATCCAGCAACCGGCCGTCGTGTCCGCGCAGCTGTCCGTACAAAAATCCTCGACCATCGCCGAGACGTGGATTGTAGTGGCGAAACTGGTGCCCGTGGTACCGCATCGCGAGCGGCGCGGGGAGGTTGTCCGGGAGCGGGTCAAACCTGCAAAAGTGGCGTTCCCAGTCCATAGGCGAGAGCGCTTCGAGGCCGACCGTCTCCGCGCAACGCTGGTTGCGAAAGCGGAGCACGGACTTCGGAAAGCGCGCGGGGGATACCTCATCCCAAAGCTCACCGGGGCCGTGGGGAGCAGCGAGGCGCAGCACGCGGGGATCAGGGCGGTAGGACATGGTGCGCCGCGGTAACCTACAGCACCCGCGCAGCGACCGGCCGACAGCGACCGTGGGTTGGTGGGCGACGATCCGAGCGAGATCGGCTACACATCTGCGCAGCCTCGCACTCTGGAGCCCGTTGATGTCCACCGAATGGACCCCCTCATCCTGGAAGTCAAAGCCTGCAAAGCAGCAAGTTGACTACGACGACCCCGCCGAGCTTGCGGATGCCCTGGTCCGGCTCTCGCGCCTTCCTCCCATCGTCACCAGCTGGGAAGTCGAGAAGCTCAAAAAGCAGCTCGCCGAGGCTGGACGCGGGGAGCGGTTTTTGCTGCAAGGAGGCGACTGTTCCGAGCGCTTTGCAGACTGCCGCTCGGATCTGATCGACGCGAAGCTGAAGGTGCTCTTGATGATGAGCGCCGTGCTGGTGTACGGCAGCGGCAAGCCGGTCATCCGCATCGGCCGCATCGCCGGACAATACGCCAAGCCGCGCTCCGAACCTACGGAGACCATCGACGGGGTGAGCCTGCCGGTCTACCGCGGCGACCTCGTGAACCGCGTGGAGTTCAACGCAGCGGCTCGCCGTCCGAACCCCAACAACCTGATCGAAGCCTACTCGCGCTCAGCGATGACGATCAACTTCATCCGCAGCCTGCTCACTGGCGGCTTCGCCGACATCCATCACCCGGAGGTCTGGGACCTGTCCGGGCTCGGCTCCAACGCCCAGACCGACGAATACCACGCGCTGGTGAGCCAGATGCGCGCCTCAGTGCGCTTCTTGGACGCGACGCTTGGACGCCCGCTGGAGGACCTCGCCACCACCGAGTTCTACACCAGCCACGAAGGCCTGCACCTCGACTACGAGCAGGCGTGCAGCGAGCGGCCGCCGCTGCGCACGGGTTGGTACGATCTGTCGACACACCTGCCTTGGATCGGCGAGCGAACCCGCGACATCGACGGCGCGCACGTGGAGTTCTTCCGCGGGATCCGGAACCCCATCGGCGTCAAGGTCGGGCCGACGATGGACCCGGCGGAGCTCATCGAGCTGATCCGCGTGCTGAACCCCGAGAACGAGCCCGGACGGTTGACGCTGATCGTGCGGATGGGCGCCAAGAAGGTGGCCGACAAGCTCCCGGCGTTGATCGACCGCGTCCAACGCGAAGGCCGCGTGGTGACATGGGTCAGCGATCCGATGCATGGCAACACATACAAGACAGTGTCCGGCACGAAGACCCGTCACTTTGATGATATTCTGGGAGAAGTGACACAGTCGTTCGCCGTGCACGCCGATGCCGGGAGCGTGCTCGGTGGGGTGCACTTCGAGATGACCGGGCAGAACGTGACTGAGGTCGTCGGAGGATCCTGTGGGCTCACCGAAGCCGACCTCGCGACCGCCTACGAGTCCGACGTCGATCCGCGAATGAACTACGCGCAATCTCTGGAGTTGGCGTTCCTCGTCGCTCGCGAGTTGGGCAAGCGGCGGCGCTGAGCAACAGGCAACCCACGGGTTATGCAGGCATCCCCCTTTGGAGGCTCCTTGCGCCCTCGCTCCGTGCTGACCCGTCCGCTGACCTGTTTCTCGCTCGCTGCACTTTGCTGCATTCCGCTCGGCGCTGCGTACACATCGGCGGCAGAAGCGGCCGACGCGGTGACGCCGCGCGTTCAGGACACCTGGGATCTAAGCGGGGTTTACCCCACCATCGAGGCTTGGCAGGCGGCCGTCGTCCAGGTGAACGCCGACGCCGACAAGCTCGCCGCGTGTCAAGGTCACCTGCGGGAGCAGCTCCGTCCTTGCCTTGACCAGCGCTTCGCCGTTCAGGAGCTTGCAAATCGGGTCAACACCTACGCAAGCAACCTTTCGAACCACGACACCCGCGACGCCGAATGGCAAGGGCGCGCTCAAGTAGCCGAGCTCGCGTACACGCACTTCGACTCGGTGAGCTCGTTCTTCGCCCCTGAGATCCTCGCGATCGGTGGTCCCGGCGTCGAAGCCGCGATCGCAGCGGATCCGGGCCTGAAGACCTACGCTTACTACCTGCGCTCGATCGTTCAAGACGCGCCGCACACGCTGGATGCCGCCGGCGAACAGCTGCTCGCGAGCAGCGGAACCATCCGGGGTGAGCCCGACCATATCCACGGGCTGCTCATCAACGCCGAGCTTCCTTGGCCCGACATCACGCTTTCGGATGGTACCGCCGTTCACCTGGACCCCTCAGCCTACACGCTGTACCGCCAATCGCCCAAGCGCGAAGACCGGGCGTTGGTGTTCGACGCGTTCTTCGGCGCCCTCAAAAAGTATCAGGGTGTGTTGGGTGCGACGCTCGGCGCAGCGGTCCAGAGCGACTGGTTCGTGGCGCAGGCACGCCACTATGACACCAGCGTCGCGGCATCGGTCGACGGCGATCACGTCCCGGCGGCGGTGTACGCCACGCTGGTCAGCAGCACCAACAAGAACCTGCCTACGTTGCATCGCTACCTGCGCCTGCGGGCCAAGATGCTCGGCATCACCGACTTGGCGTACAGCGACCTCTACCCCCCGCTCGTCGCGAACAACCGGACCTGGACCGTGGACGAAGCGACCGCGCTGACCCTCGAAGCCACGCGTCCGTTGGGTGCGGCCTACACCAGTCAGATGGAGGCCGGCTTCAAGGGCCGCTGGATGGACGTCTACCCCGGCCTCGGAAAGCGCGGTGGTGCCTACATGGACGGCGCCGCCTACGCGGTCCATCCGTTCCTGCTGCTCAACTACAACGGCGACTACGAGTCGGTGTCAACGCTCGCGCACGAGTGGGGTCACGCGATGCACAGCGTCCTGTCTGCCAAGGCGCAACCCTACGCGACCGCGGACTACGCCACGTTTATCGCGGAGATCGCCTCCACCTGCAACGAAGCGCTGCTGATGCAGGCCATGCTTCGCAACGCCAAGGACGACGATGAGAGGCTGTTCTTCCTCGGAAGCCAGCTGGAAGGATTGCGCACGACCTACTTCCGGCAAGCGCAGTTCGCCGAATTCGAGATGGCCATCCACGATCAGGTAGAGCACGGAACGCCGCTCACCGGCGAGAGCTTATCCGCGACGTACCTTGATATTCTCAAGCGTTACTACGGCGACAAAGAAGGCGTGACGCACATCTCCGAGCGCGATGCGATGGAGTGGGCGTACATCCCTCACTTCTACTACAACTTCTACGTGTACCAGTACGCGACGTCCATCGCAGCATCGTCGCAGTTCTCTGCTGACATCCTCGGGAAAAAGCCCGGCGTATTGGACAAGTACATCACGCTGTTGTCCTCCGGGGGCTCCGACGATCCATACAAGCTGCTCACCACCGCGGGCGTGGATCTGGCTACGCCTGCGCCCTACGACGCGGTCGCGGCGCAAATGAACCGGGTGATGGACCAGATGGAGGCGCTGATGGCCAAGAAGGCCGGTGCCAAGCCGGGTAAAAAGGGCAAATAGCCCCCGAGGTCGTACGAAGCCAAACTTGATGCGGCCCGGATTCCAAAATCCGGGTACGCTATCGCCATGTCGCTGCTCTTCGCCTGTCTGACCTTGCGTGCGCTCACCACCGGAGCGCTGGCCGCAGCGCCGAACGTCACAGTGGACGTCACCCTGCCGCCGCAAGCCCAGCAAGCCGGCTTGAACGAAGCGCAGCTTGAAGATGCGCTCGCGAACGCCATCGGGCAGGAGCTGCACACCGTCGACCTGTCGGAATACATGAACCAGATGGCCAACGCCAACGTGCTCTCCGCGAAGGGCATCGGCGTAGACTACGGCTCAGACATGCAGCGCTTCGCGGTAGGCGGCGGCTTCGGCACCGCGGTCAACGGCGCAGGGTTCGCGTTCACCGCCGGGGACCAGCTCCCTGAGACCGGCTTCGCGCTTCAGGTAGGCGTGATGGCCGGCTTGAACCTCGGCGCGTTCTCCCCGCCTGAGAGCGCGCTCCGGCGCTTCCGCCTGTACGTCAACGGCATGACCGCGACCACCCAACGCGAACCGTTCACCGCGACCTTCCTGAACTACGGCGGCCACCTTCAGATTCAAGTCGTCAAAGGCGGAGAGAAGAAGGACGGCGTCCGCTGGGGCGGCCTCGACCTGACCTCGGGTTACGAATTTTCAAGCTACTCCCTCGACCTCCAGAAGTCCTACCCGATCTCAGCAGAAGGGCTGACGTGGGCCGCGAATGGCGGGATCAACCTACGCGCTGCGGCGCAGAGCATCCCCATGGAGCTGTCTACCAACCTCCACATCTTTGTGGTGACCGCGTTTTTGGGCGCGGGCGCCGACTACAACCTCTCGGGCGACGCCACGGCGACGATCAACGTCTCCGGCCCCATCGACTTTGAATACCAAGGCCAAACCTCTGAAGTCGGCTACGCCGCCGCCGGTGTGAGCCAGACCGGGACCGCCGCAGAGCTCACCCCCCGAGTGTTCGCGGGCGCACAGGTCGACGTGTTCATGGTCAAGGTCTACGGGCAGCTGAACGTCACCCTCGACCACAGCGTCGGCGGACATGTGGGTCTGCGGGTCGTTCTGTAGGCCGACGCGGGGAACTACCCAGCTACGTCAAATACAAATGACATAGCGTATACGTAGCCGGGGTTGCTCTCCCGCTGAAACTGCACCCAGATCTTGTAGGTGCCGCCCGCCGGAAAGGTGTACGCGAACGGGACCTCGGGTCCCGGATACAGGTGGGGCATCGTCATGCTTGGCGTCATGCGCGCCATGTCGGGGAACCACGCGTGGGTGTGGCTACCCCAGGTGGTCTCGGCGTTAACGAGGATGCAATGCGCGTCCGCGCCAAGAAAGGGGACGAGATCGGTCACATCGCTGCCGTCGGCGTCGGTCAATCGAATGGTCCAATCGGCCTCAAAGCCCGCCACCGGCGCGCTGGTCCAGATCAACGATGCCTGAACCCCGGCATCGGTGGCTTCGGTGTTGGTTGTGAGATCCGGCGTCGCAGCTTGGGCGGGCGCTCCTTCGACGACGATGTCATCGGTGGATTGCAGCCAATTGTTCTCATGCGCGTAATCGAACATCATGAAGTACCTGCCGGCGAGCGGCAGCGTCAGCGGGAACGAAAACGTCGATGTGCGGAGGTTATCCGCGGTGACCGCGGTGTAGTCTTCCTGATGCGTGTGGGTGAACGACGCCAGGTCTGCGCTCACAAAGATGGCGTGCACCATCCGCTCGTGATTCTGTTGGAGGTCGTCGATGGCGCGCCCGTCCTGATCCTGAACCTGAAGCGTAAACTGCGCCGCGTCGCCCGCCTGCATCGGCGCAGGATCGCTGCTCCAGACTACCTGGTAGCCGGTGACGCCCTCGCTCGCGGTCTCCGTGACGGAGGAGTCGGTGTCCGCTGAGGTGCACGCGAGACCAGCGAGGACCGGAACAAACAAAGCGAGCGCACGAAGGGTCATCAAACACCACTCGAGTTCAAGGTAGCCGAGAATCGTGCGGACCGCCGGCCGATGTGCGAGGAGCGCGCGCTTTGCGAGATGCCTTACAGTCTGCGTTCCACGGCCTTAGCGACCGTCGCGGTCGCGTTTCTCACCCCATATAGTAGGACAATGCACCTACGCGCACTCTCCCTTCGCTCTCGCCTCCCGCTCGCCTTGGCCCTTGGGCTCGCCGCATGTCGGGACCCTGCCACCACCAAATCCGACGCGGCGAGCGATGACACCAGCATCGCCATCGACACGGCGGACACGACGGACACCGCAGACTCCGTAGACGCGCCGGCTACCGAAGCCACGCCTACCGACATCACCGCAGTGCTCTCTGAGTACGTCTCCACCGTGGTGATCGTGCGTTGGCACACGGATATTCCTACGATCGGTCACGTCGAGTTTGGTGAGCCGCGCGGGGGAGAGCCCTTCCGCCTTCGCACGCCAAACACCGAGCCCAGCACCGAGCACGAAGTGCTGCTGCTCGGCCTGTACGCCGACACCGAATTCAACTTCCGCGTCGTCACCGACAGCAGCGATTCTGGCGGGGAAGCCGATAGCCAAGCCAGCCGCGACCTGGCGATCACCACCGGCAGCCTCCCCGCGGGCCTGTTCCCGCTGCGCGTTACGGGCGAAGCCACTTCTTGGTCGGGCTACCAAGTTCTGCCGCTGCAGGGGTCCTCCTACGCCATCGCCGTGGTCGACGCATGGGGTCGATACGTGTGGTGGCACCTCGTCGAGCAAGAAGGCAACTTGATGCGCGGCGTGCTGTCGGTAGACGGCAAGTCCTTGGTCTACATGCTCGCTGGGCCCCAAAACCACCTCGAGGAGAGCAAGATCGTGCGGGTGTCGTTGGATGGCGGCACGGTCGTCGAAGAAGTGGTGGCGGGCGCGGACCACGACTTTACCGAGCTGCCGGATGGCACCCTCGCGGTCATCGTAGTGGAGCCAGGGGGAAACCCCGGCCAAACCGCCGATACCATCGTCGAGATCAGCCCCTCCGGCCAGCGTACGAAGGTGTGGAGCGCTTGGGACTCCTGGGACCCGGCGACGCTCCCCAGCGATCCCAACGGAAACTGGACCCACGCGAACGCGATCGACTACATCGCTTCGGAAGACGCCTACTACTTCGGGATGAAGAACCTCGGCGGCATGGTCAAGATCGACCGGGCGTCTGGCGAGGTGTTGTGGGCGATCAACGGCATCCTCAACGAGTTTACCTTTACCGACGGCTCGAACGGCTTGGAGATGTGCCACCAGTTCGAGGTGCAGGACGATGGTCACATCCTGTTCTTCGAGAACGGCGACAGGCGCGGCTACTCCGAGGTGCGCGAGCTGCAAATCGACGTGGACCGTCGCACCGCCACGCCCACGTGGGAGTACACCCACGACCCCCGCCTCTTGGTGTTCGCCAAAGGCGATGTGCACCGCTTCGAAGACGGGAATGTTCAGGTGGTCTGGTCCACCGCCGGGGAGATCCAGAACGTGACGCCCGAGGGGGACGTCACCTGGCAACTCAACCTCGATTTAGGTCAGGTCGTCACCTTCGTGCAGATCGTGGACAGCTTCTATGGGCCCTGAACCTGCGCGCCGGCTCGCCCTCCTCGTGGTGTTTGGAGCGCTGGGGTGCACCACTCCCGCCGAAGACTCGGACAGCCCACCTCCTGAAGCGGCTCCTACCGGAGACGTGCTGCTCGTCGACGCCAACAACTACAGCTACACCGGCTCGCTGAACGCCCCGTCCTTTGCGTTGGCCGAGCTGACCTCCGTGACGCTGCAGTGGCCCGAGCTGCGAACCGACCTGCAGTGCCACGCGCTCGACCCCATCGCCGACATCGACAACACCGCGCTGCTGGGCTTTCCGTACCTGAGCGAGACCGAAGTCGAGCAAGGGCTATCGGACGACTCTCTCGCGCAGGTCGACCTCGGGGTGTACCTGAGCTACGAGCCCGGCGACACGACCTCGGTGTCGCTGGATCAGTTCACCTTTTTCGGAACCGAAGCCAACATCAAAGACGAGTTCTATGAAGGACACGGCACGTGGTTGGCGCTGCTGACCACCGGCACGGGCGTCGCGGTGGGCACCCGTATGCTCGCGTTCCTGACCCCGACCGCGGGGGATGCGCCGACGAGCGCGGTGCTGGAAGATGGCTGTCCCGTGCTGGACTTTTCCGCGGACTTGGAGTCGCTGGTCGTGACACCGGTGCTCAAAGACGGGCCGTGGCTGCTGGACTGGTCTGCGCTCACGGTGAACGGCAAGGGCGGCACGTTTGAGCCCACGCGCGTGGACTCGCTGATGGTCGCTCGGTACGACCTGCCGATCAGCGAACTACAGGACAACTTCCTCGATATTGAGGCCCTCGCCGCGGAGTCGTGGACCTACACGCTGACCGCCGGCTCCGCCGTGGATCTGGGCGCCCTCGAAGGCCCATCGGCCCCCTTCCCGGGCTTCGACGACGACAGCGTGTGGGTGCTGGCCTTGCGATGTGGCTCGTGCCCCAACCCCGCGCCGCTGTTCCTGACCGTCCTCGTTCCATGATCGCCTTCGAGAAAAAAGACGTCCTTCACGCATTGTTAGCCGCGATTCAAGCCCAATGCGCCGCGGTGGAGCGGGTCGCTGCGATGGCGCGGGACGAAGCCTCGTCGGACGAAACCCGCAGTGAAGGCAAGTACGACACCCGCGCAACCGAGGCGTCGTTTCTGGCGCGTGGGCAGGCGGAGCGCGTGGAGGACCTGAGGCGCGCGCGTTCTTGGCTGGAGCAAGAGGTCCACGCCGCCCACAGCGGCTTCGGACCGCCGGTCCGCGCGCAGGCCGAGGTCGGCGCATTGGTCGAGGTGCAGATGCGCGGACGCATGGAGCTGCTGTTCATCGCGCCGATGACCACCGCGTCGGTGCCGGTCAGCGGGCGCACGATTCGGGTGGTCGCGCTGTCGTCTCCGTTGGGATCCGCGCTCGAAGGCGCGCGCCCGGGCGACACCCTCGAGATCGACGGCCCGCAAGGGACGGTGGAGTGCGAGGTCCTCGACGTGCAGTGAGCGCTGGGGACCACGCCGCGGCGTGTTCCTTGATAGCCGCCCGCATGTTGCGCATCTCGACTCCTGGACGTTCCCGTTGACTGAAAAGCGCCTCCGCGCCGTGCTCGTTGGGGTACAACTGCCGGGGATGGACCACGCAGACTACGTGGCTTCGCTCGCGGAGCTGGCGCGTCTCGTACACACGCTGGGCTATGAGGTCGTCGGCGAGGTCACCCAACGGCGACAAGGGCTCTCGTCGGGATCGGTGGTCGGCGAAGGCAAGCTGGTCGAGCTCGCGGCGTGGACAGGCGGATCGGGCGAGATCCCCACCGGGCCGCCAGGCGCGTCGGTCAACAAGGCACGCGCCAAGCGAGAAGCCGCGTTTGAAGAGAATGATGGCGACCATGAAGGCAATCATGTCGGCAATCCCGACGGCAATCCCGACCGCGATGAACACGCCGAGGCGGACGTGCAGCTGGACCCGGCGGCTGCGTCAAAGCGTCGCGCGGACCTGATCGTCGTCGACCACGAGCTCTCGCCGAGTCAGGCGCGCAACCTCGAGCGGGCGACCGGCGCGCCCGTGCTCGATCGCACCGGCGTCATCGTCGAGATCTTCCACCGGCACGCGCAGAGCCGCGAGGCCCGCTTGCAGGTCGAGATCGCCCGGCTGGTCTACCTCGTGCCCCGGATGCGCGACTCCGGCAACGCCGAGCGCCAGCGCGGCGGGATCGGTGGAAAAGGCGCCGGCGAGAGCGCGTTGGAGCTGGATCGCCGAAAGGTGCGCGACCGCATCGCCCAGCTCCGCGCCGAGCTCGCCAGCATCGAGCGCGAGCAAGGCACTCGTCGCGCCCGCCGCGCCGATCAGCTCCGCGTCGCGCTGGTCGGCTACACCAACGCCGGCAAGAGCTCCTTGATGCGCGCGCTGACCGGCAGCGATGTGCTGGTCGCGGACAAGCTGTTCGCGACGCTCGACACCACCGTGCGCGCGCTCTACCCCGAGACCACGCCTCGCGTGCTGGTCTCCGACACCGTCGGCTTCATCAAGAAGCTCCCCCACGACCTCGTCGCCAGCTTTCGAAGCACGCTGGACGAGGCGCTTGAAGCCTCGTTGCTCTTGCTGGTCGTCGACGCGAGCGACCCGACTTTTCGCGCGCAGCTCGCGGTCACCCGCGGGGTGCTCACCGAGATCGGCGCGCAGGATGTGCCCTGGCGCCTGCTGCTCAACAAGATCGACCGCGTCTCCGAAGCCGACCGCGCTGCGTTGCACCTTGAGTTCCCCGACGCGCTCTCGCTCAGCGCGCACGACCCCGCCGACGTCACAGCGCTGCACGGGGTGATCGTGCGCTGGTTTGACCGCGACATGGCAGAAGCCGAGCTCTTCGTGCCCTGGGCGCGCGGCGCGGTGGTCGGCGAGGTGCACGCGCGGTCGAAGGTGCTCGCCGAGCGCCACGAGGGCGACGGCGTTCACTACGAGGTGCGCGGGCGGCCCGAAGACATCGCCCGCTTAAAGGCGTTGCTCGCCTAAACCCGCCGGGCGCTGGATCGGCGCCGAAGCTCAGCCGATACGCGCGGGCGAAGGGTGCTCGCCCTCGGCCCAATGCGGAGGCCGCGTGGCGTCGTACCCTTCGATGGCCTCGATGCGACGCGCCCATGCGGCGATCGCCGGCCAGCGCGCGCTCAGCGGCCAGACCCCAAGGTCAAACCCCGCTGCGGCCGGACGGGTCGCGGCGCGCACCAGCTGCTGCAGCCCGCAGAACCAAACGATGTCGGCCGCAGAGACGGTGTCGCCGACCATCGTTCCGGTGGCAACCCGCTCCGCGAGCAAATCCAGCTCGGTGTGCAGCGCCGGCAGGCCTTCGCGCACCTTGCTGCTGTCGGCCTCCCAGGTCCCAAAAAGCAGGGGGCGCGCGACCGCCGAGATCGTCGGGTTGCCGTGCGACTCAAACTCCATCACCATCCGCCAGACCTTCGCGGCTTCGGCAGGGGTGGCACCGAACAGCGGGTGCTCCGGGTACGCGCGGTCCAAGTACGCGAGGATCGCGATGGACTCGTTCACGACCACGTCGCCGTCGCGCAGCGCAGGCACCTTGCCGCGAGGGTTGATCGCCAGAAATTCCGGCGTACGCGTCTCTCGCGCCGAGAAGGACAACAGGTGCGAGGTGTAGGGCAGACCCTTCACGGCGAGCGCGAGCTGCACGCGCCAGGCGGGGGTGCTGCCGCTCCCCCAATACAGTTCGATCGACATAGAGGTTCTCCAGTTCAAATAGGGAGCGCGTCCTAACGCGCCGGTCGCGCTCAGTACGTGGCCATCCCCGGCTCGATCTCCTGCGCCCACGCGTGGATGCCGCCCTCGAGGTTGGTCACGTCGTAGCCCGCCTCAGAGAGCACCTTGCACGCCGCAGCCGAACGGCCGCCCACCTTGCAGTGCACAAGGATCTCCCGATCTTTCGGCAGCTCCGACAAGCGCGCGCCGACGTCGGCGTGCGGGATCACCGCGTCCGCGAACCCAAGGCGCACGATTTGGGACTCCGCGACCGTTCGCACGTCGAGCACAAACGGACGCCACCCAGCATCCAAGCGGGTTTTCACCTCGCGCACCGAAGCGCGCTTGAAGGCACGGTCGAGGGCCCGCTCGCCGTCCGATGCTGCAGGCGCAGGGACAGCCCCGCAGAGCTGGTCGTAGTCGATGAGCGTCGTGATCGCCGGGGCGTCAGGATCGCGGCGGAGCTTGAGCTCGCGAAACTGCATCTGCAGCGCGTCGAACAGCAAGAGGCGCCCGGAGAGCGAGGTGCCAAGGCCCAGCAAGACCTTCAGCGCCTCCGTGGCCTGTATGGTGCCGATGATGCCGGGGAGCACGCCGAGCACGCCCGCCTCGCCGCAGGAAGGGACCATGCCGGGAGGCGGAGGTTCCGGGTACAGGTCGCGGTAGTTCGGCCCTCCCTGATAATTGAACACGCTCGCTTGCCCCTCGAACTTGAAGATCGATCCGTAGATGTACGGCTTTCCGAGGATCACGCACGCGTCGTTCACGAGGTATCGCGTCGGGAAGTTGTCGGTCCCATCGACGACGACGTCGTAGTTCGCACAGACCGCGAGCGCGTTGACGCTGCTGAGCGCCTCCTCGTAGATCTCCACCTGAATATGCGGGTTCAAGTCCAGGATCCGCTCGCGGGCCGAGACCACCTTGCGCTGGCCGACCGTGGCCGTTCCATGGATGATCTGCCGCTGCAGGTTGGACGCGTCAACGACGTCAAAGTCCACGACGCCGATGCGACCGACGCCCGCGGCGGCGAGGTACAGCAACGCCGGCGACCCCAGCCCTCCGGTCCCCACACACAAAACCGAGCTGTTCTTCAGCTTCGTTTGGCCTTCAACGCCGATCTCTCCGAGGAGCAGGTGTCGGGAATAACGAGCGATCTCATCGTTGGAAAGCGTCAGCATAGAGACCCCATCGCGGTTTGGGAGGCCTGTGAAACATAGCGCTCCCCGCTGTCGGGGAACACCGTGACGACCACCCCGGCGGTCAGCGTCCGCGCCACCTCGATCGCACCCCAGAGCGCGGCGCCGCTCGAAAACCCCGCGAGGATGCCCTCTTCCTTCGCCAGCGCGCGCAGGAGCTCAAAAGACGCCGCCGAGGGCGCGGCGAGATCGGCGTTGGCGATCGTCGGGTCGTAGATCTTCGGCACGATCGCCGTGGCCATGTGCTTGAGCCCCTCGAGGCCATGGCCGGGGCCGGTAGGCTGCACCGATACGCACTGGATGTGGGCGTTCTTGGCGCGTAGTCCGCGGCTGGTCCCTACAAAGGTGCCGGAGGTGCCCAAACCGGCGACAAAGTGGGTGACGCGCCCCGCGGTCTGGCTCCAAATCTCCAGCGCCGTCCCGTGCTCGTGCGCGCCCGGGTTGGCGGGGTTGGAGTACTGATCCAAATACACAAAACGGTCTGGATGCGCAGCGGCAAGCGCCTGTGCGCGCCGAATCGCGCCGTCGCTGCCTTCGCGGGCGTCGGTCTCGATCAGCTCTACGCCGTAGGCGCGCACCAGGTGTTTGCGCTCGTCGTTGGCGTAGCTCGGGATGCACAGCGTCAGGCGATGGCCGCGAGCGGCGCACAACATGCCGTAGGCGATGCCGGTGTTGCCGCTGGAGGCGTCGAGGAGGCGCGCGCCCTCGGGGATCCCGGCGCGCTCGGCGGCGAGGATGATCGCCCGCGCCGCGCGGTCCTTGATGGAGCCGCCCGGGTTGAACCACTCCAGCTTGGCCCAGATCTCTACGCCTGACGGGACGCGCCCACGCGCGATCCGGTCCAGACGGACGAGCGGAGTGTTGCCGACGTAGTCAATCAGGAGCACGGGACCCCGAGCCTATAGCCGTGCGCGCCTGAGCGCCTCCGCCCCGGCGCGCCTCCAAGCCGCCGCGCCGAGGCGCGTGCACGCTCATTGCAGGGCACCGCGTCAATCGGAGCGCAGCGCCTCTACCGGATCCATCCGAGAGGCCCGCCAGGCGGGATAAACGCCGAAAACAAGGCCGATCACCGAGGAGAAGCCCAGCGCGAGGCCCACCGACCAGAGCTCCACGCGGAACGGCCATTCGGTGAGCCAGCGCGTGAGCGCCCACGACGCAAAACCTAGCGTTCCGACCGCGAACAGCAGCCCAAACAACGCGCCCACCAGCGTGATCGCGAGGGTCTCGGAGAGGAACTGCTGCAAGATCGCCTGGCGCGAGGCGCCGACCGCGCGGCGCAGGCCGATCTCGCGGGTGCGCTCGACCACGGTGACGAGCATGATGTTCATGATGTTGATGCCACCGACGATCATGCTGAACACCGTGGTCAGGTACAGCAGCGCCCGGATGGTGTTGACGATGATCACCTCGGTGCCCGAGCCGTCGCTGACGCCCTCAAACTCGTAGGACTTCACGGTGCGCCCGCGCATGAGCAGGATGTCCAGCACCGTGCGCGTGGCCAGCGCGTAGTCTTTGACCATGCCGACAAACTCGGGCGGCGGCACGACCTTGACCACAATCGTGGATGGACGACGGGTAGGATCAAAGTTGATCATGTAGCTGCGGTCGGGGAACAAAAGCCGCTGGTTCCAGCTCCACGGCCCGCCCGGCCCCATCTCCGCCTTCTTCTTCAGCACCCCGACGACGGTGAACGGGCGGCCCTCGACCCGGATCACGTCCCCCGGCTTGGGCTTGCCGTCAATCGCCTCAGCGCCGAGGATGATGACGCGACGCGCCTCGGCAAAGTCGTCTTCGGTGAACTCCCTGCCCGTCTCCACCGAGAGCTTGAACACGCTCATCGCGTCCGGCCCGACGCCGATGGTGAACGGCTCGTACTCCTTCTGGTCAAAGGACGCCGCCCGATTGCGCATGCCGTAGGTCGCGGTGACCGTCGTTTCCGGGGACAGCAGCGTAGAGTGGGTGATCGCCTCCTGGTCGGCGCGCGTGAGTCGCTTGGCTTCCGGGTGGTTCTGGTTGGCCTGCCAGTCGTTCTGCACGGTGATCACGTCGTCGCCGGTGGCCTGGGCGCTGGACTGTTGCAGGATCCCCTGCCCTACCTCGAGCAGACTCGCCATCACGACGAGGCTGGCGACGCCGACGAAGATGCCCGACACGGTCAGCAGAAACCTCACCTTCTGGGTGCGGAACAGGTCGAGCGTGGTGCGCAACGAAGCGAGCATCATCGGCGTAGACACTCCACCACATCGAGCCGGGCGGCGCGCCAGGCAGGCACGGCGCCAAAGACCAGCCCGATGCCGGTCGTCACGCCCAAAGACAAGCTGATCCCGAGCACGCTGTAGCTGCCGACCCAGGTTTCCTGAAAATGATGGATACCGGCGTTTGCAGCCGCGGTGACCAGCAATCCAGCGGAGATGCCGACCAGCCCGCCCGACAGCGAGAGGGTGCAGGCCTCAATCAGGAACTGCCACAAGATGTCGGTGCGCGAGGCGCCCAGCGCCTTGCGAATCCCAATCTCGCGCACCCGCTCGGTGACCGACACCAGCATGATGTTCATCACGCCGATCCCGCCCGCGAGCAAGCTGATCCCAGCGATCAACGCCACGATCGCGTCGAGCACGCGAAAGAATGTGTAGAACTGCTCGATGAACCCTGAAAAGTCGATGGATTGAAAATCCTCGACGCCGTGATGATTGTTCAACAACGCCGCGTTCGCCAACGCGATCGCCGTCGGGTTCTGCTTCGGATCGGTGGAGAGCCCAACGAAGAACCGCGCTTGTTCAGGCCGACCGTCCCGATGCTCGGCGGTCAACAGCGGCACAAACACCGACGTCTCCCACGAAAATCCGAAGTTGATCCCGGTGACCTCGCGCTTCTCCAGCACGCCTTGCACGCGGTATGGCTTCTTGCCGACAAACACGGTCTGGCCCACCACCTCCGCCGCGGTCTTGCCCGGAAAAATCGACTCGGCGAGCGGCTGCGTCAGCACCGCGACGCGCAGTCGCTGCGTGCCGTCCTCCTCGGACAAAAGACGCCCCTGCTGGGCGTGCCACGCGAGGATCTCCAGCACGCCCGTTCCGACGCCGACGATGTCCGCCTTCATGCGATTGTCGGCGAGCGCCCATACTTCTTCGCTGCCGTAGGTAGACTCGGTAGCTACGTTGGCGAGGTAGGGGTTGGCGCGCAACGCGGCGAGATCCTGGTCGGTGAACCCGCGGTCGTAGACCGACCGGTCGCGCTCGGACTTGACGCCATCTTCCGAAGGAACCCAGAGCATCATGCGCGCGCCGCCGATCTTCTCGATGGCTTGGGAGAGCGTCCTTTGACCCGATTGGGCAAGCGAGAGCATCACCACGATCGAGAACGCCCCGATCGTGACGGACAGCATCGTCAACACCGTCCGGAAGAGGTTCCCGCGCAGCGTTCGGAATGCAAGCCTCGCGGTTTCGCCGATCAATCGATCCCCACGCTCATGTCCTTGACCTTTGCCTGGGCGTAGTACTGCTGACCGACGGCCAAGCCGGTCAACACCTCGACCTCCCGATCGCTGCGATGCCCGATGGTGATCTCCGTGGCGGTCTTCGTCTTCTTGCCGTCCACCTCGGTGACGACGTAGACAAAGGACTTGCCTTCTTCCTCGAAGACGGTCTCGGCAGGGAGCTTGATGACGTCCGCGTAGGTGCCGATGCGGATGTGCACCTCGGCGGTCATGCCCGGCTTGATCTGCACCGGCGACTTGGAGGGATCGACCTCGACCTTCACCTTGAACACGTCGATGTTTCGCGTGGGATCGGTGTGGCCAGAAGCCGCGATTTGGGTGACCAACCCGGGCACCTCCACCCCCGGGTACGCATCCAGCAGGATGTCCGCTTTTTGGGCCAGCGCAACTTTGGCCACGTCGACCTGATTCAGGTCGATCTCGAGCAACAGGCGATCCATCTGCGCGATGGTCATCTGCGCGACACCGTTGACCGTGGCGCTGAGCCCGGCGGTGACGACCTCCCCGGGCTCGACGTTGCGGACGATCACCACGCCGTCGATGGGTGCGGTGATCTTGGTATACGCGAGCTGGTCTTTGGCCGCCTGTAGCTGCACCGAGGCGGTCTCGATGTTGACGTCGGCGAGCTCAACTTGACGCTTTGCGACATCATATTCCGCGGCGGAGATGCCGCGGGTGTTCAACGCAAGCTCCTTGCGCTGGCGATCGACCTCGGCGTTCTCCCGCTGGAGCTGCGCCTCTTTGACGGAGACCCGCGCGAGCTGCACGTTGCGCGCGTATTCGGTGTCCAGGATCGCGTAGAGCAGATCACCCTTTTTGACGGCCTGGCCCTCTTCGATGTTCACCGACAGGACCTCGCCCGAGACCTTGGACTTGATGTCGACGTCAAAACGCGGCGTGATCTTGCCGGACTCGCTGACATCGTCGACCAGATCGCCCTTGGCCACCGGCTTGATCAGGTTGTCATCCAACTTCTCGTCGCCCCCTCCGCCAAAAGACGAGCAGCCGAGCACGGTCAGGCAGGCAAGAGCAGCAGCGACTATGCTGAAAGAACGGTTGGTTTTCATTATTTCACAGGTCCCGAAGCGGTAGGGTCTTCGCCGAGCAGCCATTGCAGATCGCACGCCGCGATCGCGAGGTCGACCCGCAGCGTCGCGCCTTGGGTGCGCGCCTCTCGAAACGAAGCCTGAGCGTTGAACAGATCGAGGATGGTCGCCGATCCTTGACCGTACAGGTCCTGCACGATCTGAAGGTTGTCTCGGGCGAGTGCGACGCGCGCGTCGACCAAGGGAGCCCGGTCTCGCAGCGTGGCCAGCGCCGACGCCGCCTTTCGGATATCCGCGGCGATGCTCGCTTTCTGACCTTCTGCGGCCGCGTCGACCTGACGGGCGGCGAGCTTGGCCATCGCGACCGAATCGTGGGTTTTCCGCAAGTCAAAGAGGTTCCAGCTCAGCTCCAAACCGGCGCTGGCGTCCAGAGCCGGCCGCAGATCTGCGGCCTCGTAGGTGGGCGTAGCCCCCACGAGCCCCGAAGCCGCGGACCCCACGCCGGCAGAGGCCGAGAGCACCACCGAAGGCAGCGCGCCGCTGCGGGCAGCGCGCACCGCGGCCTCGGCCCGCGCGCGCTCCAAATCGATGCGCTGAAACTCCGGACGCGCGTCCCCCGCGCCCTCCGACACCGCCGCGACGCTATCCCCCGCGCTGGCGGGGGCCTCATCGGTCAGCACCAGCTGATCCCCCGGCAGGTGGAGCAAGCGAAGCAGCTCTTGGTTCGCTTGGTACAACGCGGAGCGTTGCGCGACCAAGCTCTCCTGCTGCGAGTAGAGGTCCACCCGCGAACGATTGACGTCAATCCCGGCGGCGAGCCCGGCGTTCGCCTTCGCTTCGATGATCGCGAGCGCCTGCTGCGTCAGATCCAAGCCTTCTTGGGCCGCGGCGATCTGCAACTCATAGCCTTTGATGTTCCAATACGCTGTGTAGGCAGCGCGCTGAAGCGCTCGGCGGGTCAGCACCCCGTCGAGCCTCGCGATCCCCGCGCCGGCATCGGCGCTGTCGATAGCAGCGCGGATCGCGCCGCCCGCGTACAGCGGGAGGCCCGCGGTCGCGCGTACGCCCCAGGTGGTGTCCGCCGCGGCGTAGGCGTCTTGGCCCCACGGCTTGGTCACGCCCGCGTTCGCGCCGCCGTTCGCTGAGACGGTCGCGCTGTAGCGATCCAGCCGGGCGCGCTGGGCCTCGATCGCCGCGATCTCTTCCGCCAACTGAGCGCTCTCGACCTCGGGATTGCGCGCTTCGACCCGCTGCAAGGCCGCCGCGAGCGAAAGCGAAGGCACCTCCGCCGCCGAAACGCTCGGCACCAGCCCACAGAGCAACGAATATCCCAACAACATCGCCAGCATCACGCGCCCTCCGGGACGATCGGTTGGCGGCCGCCCAACACCTGCGCGGGGGGCCCGTCTGCCACAATGCGGCCGTCTTTGACCCAAACCACCCGACGAGCGCGCGCCGCGACCTCGGCTTCATGCGTGACCAACAGGATCGTCAGGCCGGAGGCGTGCAGCGTATCGAGCAGCGCGAGGATCTGTAGGGTGGTCTCGCTGTCGAGCGCGCCGGTAGGCTCATCGGCGAGCAGCAGCTTGGGCTGGGTGACCAAAGCCCGAGCGATCGCGACGCGCTGCTGCTGACCGCCGGAGAGCTGCGTCGGGCGGTGGTTTAGACGCTCCCCGAGCCCAACCTGCTGCAACGCTGCGACCGCGCGCGCACGGCGATCCGCGGGCCGAACCCGACCGTACACCAGCGGCACCTCCACATTCTCGACCGCATCCAATCTGGGGAGGAGGTTGAAGCTCTGGAATACGAAGCCGATCTTGCGATTGCGCAGCGAAGAGAGATGGGCGTCCGACATCGCCGAGACCAGCTCGTTGTCCAGCCAAAACTCACCACGGCTGGGTCGGTCCAGCGCGCCGAGGATGTTCATCAGCGTGGATTTGCCCGACCCGGATGCGCCCATGATCGCGGTGAATTCACCTTGCTCCACGGTGAGGGAGAGGTCGTTCAACGCGTAGAGTTCCTGATCGCCCGAGCTGTAGATCTTGTACAGGTGCTCGGCGGACAACAACGGCCGCGGAGCGCCGGAGCGAGCGCCCGAGCCGGAAACAGACTCAGCAACATTCTCGACCACCACGACTCCAGAGCAGGTGCAGAGTTGCTCCCCATCTTGAAAAAGTCAACGGGAACCATGACCCGCAGCACTCTCTTGACCGCTACCGTACGAGCCCGTGACGAAATGCTACAGGTCAGCGGCCCGATGCTCCAGCTATGATGGCGATCCCCGGAGCAACGATGTCCCCCGCCCTTCCGAATCTGCCTTCCAGCCGCGTACTGCTGCTGCCCCTGCTCTGCGGGCTCCCCACGCTCGCGGCGTGCTCGTTCGGGACCGACTCGGGCGCGCCCTCAGGAGGTGACTCGGACTCCGACGCCGACACGGACGCCGATGCTGACACGGACGCCGACGCCGACACGGACTCAGATGCCGACGCGGACACCGACACCGGCTCCGCGCTGTGCCCGGCGATGAGCGTGACGCCGTCGTCGCTGGACTTCGCGGACGCGCCCTGGGGCGAAGCCGTCAGCCTCCCGATCCACGTGACCAACACCTGCGCCTCGGGCGATGCGCTCGACATCATCGTCACGCTCACGCCGGGTCGGGGGCCGTTTGCGCGCGTCACCACCGCCGAGATGATGATCCCCCCCGGAACGACCAGCGACGTGCTGATCCAGTACACCGCCGACGAGGGCAACGATCAGGTCACCGTCAACATCAAGCCGCAGAACGGCAGCAGCGCTCAGGTCGATGTACACTGCACCGGCGAGCCCGCCGCCCCGACCGACGCCGATGGGGACGGCCACAACAGCGTCACGACCGGCGGCGATGACTGCGACGACACCAAGCCCGGGGTGAACCCCGAAGCCACCGAGATCTGGTACGACGGCATCGACGAAAACTGCGACGGCGCAGACGACAACGACCAAGACGGGGACGGCGTCCTCGTGTCCTCGGACTGCGATGACACCGACCCAGCGCGCACGACCAGCGCCCCGGAGACCGACAACCTCCGCGACGACGACTGTGACGGCTTTGTAGACGAAGACTTTGTGTCCCTCGGCGACGTCTTCGTAGACGAGATCCTCTACGATCCCGCCGCGGTCTCGGACACCGTAGGCGAGTACTTTGAGATCTACAACAGCAGCACGCGCACCATCGATCTGGCGAGCTGGCGCATCTACTCGGACGATGGAAACAGCTTCACCATCGACGGCTCCACGCTGCTCGATCCGGGAGGCTTTCTGGTGCTCGGCGTCGACAGCGACGAAACTCGCAACGGGGGCGTCCCCGTAGACTACGCCTACGACCGTGCCACGTTCAGCCTCTCCAGCGCCGACGACACCTTTTACCTCGAGCTCGATGGCACCTCGATCTTTGACCTCGAGTACACCACCGCTTGGGGTGGGACCAGCGGCGCTGCGCTGAACTTGGATCCTGCGCTGTTTGACGCCAGCCACGCCGCGAGCAGCAGCGCGTGGTGCAACGCCACCACGGCGCTGAGCGGCGGAGACCGCGGCACCCCGGGTACGGCAAACGACGCCTGCAACTGACGCAGCGAGCGCGCCCCAACAAGCTTATGAGGGGCTGCCATGTCCGATAATGCCACCGCGCCCCCGAAGCCCGCCCGTGAAGGCGGCCACGCGCTGCTCGTAGCGAGCGGAATTTTCCTGTCTCGGATCGCTGGGCTTGTGCGCCAGAAGGCGATGGCTCATTACTTAGGCAGCACTGCGGCAGCCGACGCGTTCAACGCCGCGTTTCGGATACCGAACCTGTTGCAGAACCTGTTTGGCGACGGGGCGCTGTCCGCCTCGTTCATCCCGGTGTACGCCGGTTTGCTCGCCAAGGACGACCGCGAAGCCGCAGACCGCGTCGCCGGCGCAGTGGGGACGGCGCTCGCGCTGATCTGCGCGGTGCTCGTAGCCGCCGGCGTGATCGGCGCCCCATACCTGGTCTGGGCCATCGCGCCGGGCTTTACCGGCCCCACCAATGACCTGACCGTTCACCTCGTGCGCATCTTGTTCCCCGGCGCCGGCTTGCTCGCGATGTCGGCTTGGTGTCTCGGGATCCTGAACAGCCATCGCAAGTTCCTGCTCTCCTACGCCGCGCCCGTGGTTTGGAACTTCGCGATGATCGCGGCGCTGCTTGGATTCGGCCCGCGGCAAAGCACCGACGAGCTCGCTGTCTCCGTAGCGATCGCGTCCGTCGTCGGATCGGCGCTGCAATTCGGCGTACAACTGCCGGTCGTATGGCGCCTCGCACCTGGAATTCGCCCGCTCTTGAACCTCGCCGACGCCAACGTGCGCACCACCGCACGCAACTTCGGGCCCGCGTTCTTCGGCCGCGGCGTCATGCAGATCTCCAGCTACATCGACTCGGTGCTGGCCTCGCTGTTGCCCATCGGCTCGGTGGCGATCTTCGGCTATGCGCAAACCCTGTACACGCTCCCGGTCAGCTTGTTCGGCATGTCGGTGTCGGCGGCCGAGCTGCCGGCGATGTCCAGCGTCATCGGGTCCGACGCGGAGGTGGCCGAATGGCTACGCGGCAGGCTGGCGGTAGGCCTGCGCCGCATCGCCTTCTTCGTGATCCCGTCGGCGGCGGCCTTCGTGCTGCTTGGCGACACCATCGCTGCAGGGCTGTTTCAATCTGGCCAGTTCGATCGATCCGACTCTGTCCGGGTGTGGGCGACGCTCGCGGGATCGTCGGTGGGGCTGCTCGCGCAGACCTGGGCGCGGCTGTACAGCTCCACGTGGTACGCGCTGAAAGACACCCGGACGCCGCTGCGCATCGCGTTCATCCGGGTGGTGCTGACCACCGCGCTGGGGTGGGTGATGGCGGTGCAGGCCCCGGTGTGGTTCGGGATCGACGCCCAGTGGGGCGTGGCCGGGCTCACGGCATCCGCTGGCATCGCAGGTTGGATCGAGTACATCCTGCTCCGTCGCGCCCTAGACGCGCGCATCGGGAGGACCGGGATCGCCGCGGGGATCATCCCTCGCCTGTGGGGCGCGGCCGCGGTCGCGGGACTCGCAGGCGTGCTTGTGAAGCTTGGAACAAGCACGTTGCATCCCATCGTCGCGGCAACGCTCACCTGCGGCGCGTTCGGCGCCACCTATCTCGCGGTCACCGCGGCGATGGGGATGGAAGAGGTGCGCCCGATCCTCCGCAAGCTGAGGATCAGGCGCTAACAACGCGAAACGCTCACCCGGGCAGGGTCAACGCCTCAATGCCTTCCCGGATCGAGCCCACCCGCCAAGGACCGTCCTGACGCGCGCTCAGCGCACGGACGGCGATGTCCAACGCGTCGAGGATGCTCGCCCCTACGACGGCGAACTTGCGCTGCTCGTCGCCACGCACCGCGACCACCGAGAACGCACGATGAGACGCCGCAACGCCCGCCACCGCAGGGACAACGACGGCGGGTGCCGCCGCCGCGACCGCCGGAACCTCAGCGGCCTCGGACTTCGCCACCGCCACAGGGGGAGCGGAGATGGCCTTCACGAAGGCGGCTTTACCTTCCGCCTTCGGCGCAACATCCTGAACCGGTGCGGCGACCGCTGCGGGCTGGCTCACGGGGGCCGCAGGAGCAGCCGCCCCTGCCTTCACTTCAAAGGAAGAGGGGATCCCCCTCGCCTTACGGTAGAGGCGAACGCCCTCGACGGACATCTTGACCAACGCCGCGACTTCGGAGTCGGGCACCGAGCCCACGAGATGCGCGTAGGCGTCCAGCCGCGAGGGACGGAAACCCGTCGCCACCGACGTGACCGCAGGCGCGGGCTTGGTCGGCGCGACGTCCGCTTGGATGGACGCTGCCTCAGCCTTGACGGCCGCAGGCTTGGCCGGCGCAGCCTTGACGGGCTTGGCGGGCTTGGCGGGAACGGCAGCAGCAGCCTTGGCCGACTTGACGGGCTTGTCAGCGGCTTTCGAGGCTGAGGCCTTGGGAGCCGCAGGCTTGGCCGGGCGCACGGGAACGCCATCGGGGCGGGGATGCAAGCGCGGACGCCCAACCGGACGTTTTACCGGCGCAGGAGGAGCGGGAGGAGCGGGAGGAGCGGGAGGAGCGGGCTCATCGAAAGGCGCGATGCCGTTCATGACCCGGAACGCAGCCACCTCCGCGTCCGTGACCAACGCCATCGCAGCGACCGCAGAGTCCGGAACGGTGCCCAGCAGCGATGCGTACGGGGCGATCGCAGCGACCACGACCACCGGCAAGCCTCGTGACGAGGCCGCCGCGGCTACGGAGTCGGGGCGCCGCGGCCCGGGCGGCAGCAGAGTTTTGCTGACGCCGGCGAGGCCCAACGCAGTACGCAAGGTGTATACATTCGTCCCGAAACGACGGGCCAATTCTTCAAAGCTGTGACCGTCTTTGATCGCAAGAAACTCGGGCCACCAGGGGGAGTTGATGGCTGCTTGTGCGCGTTGGCTCATGTAAAGCTCCAAAAGGGTAAGGGTTTGAAGTACGCCTCGGGGAAAGGCGTACGGCTGTTGGCTACAAGATTGCGATAACTCTGCGTCTTATGGAATTCCACAAAACATTTTGTCACACTCAAAAAATAACCACTTTCTATGTCGAATACTTTCAATGAAACACATCCCGTCGGCGCTTGCGCAACGGAAGGACCGAACGCTACCGCAACCGGTCGACGGAACGACGGGCGAAAGCGACGATCGGCGAGCGCGCTGGGAGTAGGATGGGGCACGGACGGTCCAGATGAATCGCCATCTTTGCACATGTCGTGCCATGGAAGTAGTGCTGTTCACAAGCCCATTTCGCCCAAACCGCCCGATAGAGTGGGTGGTATTGCCCAGGGGGTGTGTGAAAAAGCCCGGGCCGGCAGTCACACCTGAGGGCTAAAACCCGCAGATCGCCGCAACCGCACATGGCATCTTCTTTGCTTGGCCCCAGTCAACGGAGCGTTCATGACCCTCAGACGTATCGTAACCCTACTCCTCGTCAGCTCCCTCGCAGCGTGCAGAACACAAGCACCGGACTCCACAACCGGCGAAGAACTGGGACGCGGGACCAGCGAGCATCCCGTCCGGGTCCAGGAGCCCACCTTCGTCACCGCTCCCGGGACGTCCAGCACGCGCGGTGCGTACGATCGCGATGCCGTCGCCATCGTAGGCAGATTCAGCGAGTTTCCTTGTGTTTCCTCAACAAGTTGAGTTGGCTTTTCTGGAACGACTGAGGCGGCGGTCCCGGGGACAACTCGGGCAACACCGGTTGCATGACCGCCTCCGAAGCGCTCAGTGCACCACCACGACCGGCCGTGTCGCGCTGCGGAGGACGCTCTCGCTGACCGAGCCCAGCAGCAGCTGCCGCGCGAGGCCGAGCCCGCGAGCCCCGAGCACGATGAGGTCTGCCTCCAAACGCCCCGCTTCTGCCACAATGGCGTCTGACGCATCCGGCCCGACGAACACGTGTGGGACGGCGCGCCCGTGGCCGAGGTCAGCGATCAGCGCGTCGATCAGGCGCTGAGCGGCGGCGAGATGGTCGGGATCCGGCTGCGCATAGGTGATGGACACCGCGTCAAACAGCGGGATCGCAAAGGACGACGGAGGAGTCACCACGACAAGGATCGAGAGGTCGGAGTCGGTCTGCAGCGCGAGATCCCGCGCGAAGATCGCGGCGCGGCGCGCGTGTTCCGAGCCATCAACCGCGACGAGGATGTGTTTGATCATGGGTTTTCCTTCGTTCAGAGTGTCAGAGTGCAGGACATGTTTCAAAGGGAGCCCGCCTGCAGAGCGCACCGGCACGGCTCTTGCTTCCCCTCCAGCAGAGGAACATCATGCAAGACCTTCGCGCACAGCTCATTCGCCGCCTGCTGGACCTGCGCGGGCGCGCACACCGCATCGAAGAACACCGCAGAGCGCCGTTGGAGGCGGACATCGAAGAGCAAGCGCTCTCCGCCGAGGACGATCAAGTCGTCGATCGCCTGGACGGCGCCACGCGCGAGGAGATCGCCGCGCTCACCGCCGCGATTCGAAGGATGAACGCTGGACAGTACGGCATTTGCGAGGTCTGCGAGGAGCTCATCCCCGTGGCACGCTTGCACGCCTACCCGTTCGCCACGCGCTGCATCACGCACGCTTAGCAACGCAGGCCTCGACGAGCGCCGCTCCGAGCCAACAACATGGAAAGTCTCCTGCCGCAGACGAAGCAAGGACCATGCCAGCCCTCAGCGTTGTGCAGGAGAGGCGCTACTGACCGGGATCCGACGCGGGAGCCGGCGAGCTGGTGCTCGCTGTACCCTCTCGTTGCGAGGACGCATCCGCGCGTGCGTCGAAGATCGACACCCTTCGGAACATGTACGAGGACTTCGTGCTGCTCTCGGGCGACAGGGTGTAGTGGGCGCCGCGATTGAAGGTCATCACCGAGTGCTGGCGAGGGACGATGCTCAACGCCCGCGCCGCGACCGGAGACCGCGCCGCCGGCCGCCGCTGCCGCCGCTGCTGCAAGGCCCGGTCGGTCACGCCGAGGCGCACCGCGGCCCGATGGACATTGCCGGACTCATCCTTCAAGGTGAGATCCACCGCGATATCGCCGAAGCGCTGCGCGATCTCCGGCAAACGCAGCCCCTGACGCAGCAGGGCGCGCACCGCCCGCTCCAAGCTCGACGCGTCCGCGCGGACCGCTCCCGGCGCAGCAAGTGCCGCACGCGCGCGCTCCTGTACGCGAGGCACCGGTTGGATGGCCGGAGCCGTCTGGTCCTCCCGGGGCACAGCGCCGATCGTGACCGGGCCGTTGCCGCAGTGACGCGCAGCGAGACGATGTACGTAATGACGAAGCTCGCGCACGTTTCCTGGCCACGGTCGGGACTCTAAATACGCGGTCAGCAGTGGATCGAACCCGACGCAGTCCGGCTCGAGCTGAGCGAGGAAATGCGTCGCGAGACGGGAGATGTCCTCGCGGCGGTCCCGGAGGGGCGGCAGCCGAATCATCGTGCCCGCGATTCGGAAATAGAGATCCTGCCGGAACGTACCGGCCGCGACGGCCGCGAGCAGATCCCGATGGGTCGCGCAAACCAGCCGAAACTTCGCCTCGCACCACACGTTGCTGCCGACGGGCTTGTAATTGCCGTCCTGAACGACTCGAAGCAGCTCCGCTTGCAACGGCAGCGACAATTCCGCGATCTCATCGAGGAAGAGCGTACCGCCGTGGGCCCGTGCGAAAGCGCCCTCCCGCGAGCGCTCTGCCCCAGTGAACGCTCCGCGCTCGTGACCGAACAGCTCGCTCCCCGCCAGCGTGGGGATGATCGTCGTGCAATCCACGGTGACCAGCGCGCCCTTCTTGGGACGCGGATCGAGGGTATGAACGAGGCGCGCAGCCAGCTCCTTACCCGTGCCGCTCTCTCCACCAATGAGCAGGTTGATGCTACTGAACCGCGCGAGATCGACCAACTCGCGAACCACCTTCACCCAGCCGGGGCTCTCG
>CAIUMM010000099.1 GCA_903900265.1 uncultured Pseudomonadota bacterium | reverse complement strand
GGCGATGCCTTCGGAAGCGAGCGCTTGGGCCTTGGCGATTCGGGTGGGGTCGAACTCGTACATGGCGGGCGCTTAGCGCGCCGAGGCAGGGCTTCCCACCCCGTTTCACGCGAAATCCGTCGCGCGCGAGCGGACTCCAGTGCCTACGTGCGCGGGACGTCGAAGGTGTCGTACACGAACGCAAAATCCTTCTGAATCCGCTCTTTGGTCAACCCGTATTCAGTGAGGTCGTAGTCGTGCTCCGACTTCCGCGCGCGCTGGCTCTTGGCGGTGGCGTCGATCAGCGCCTCGAGCTCGGGCGTGAGCGGTTGACCGATGAACGTGCAGATCTCGCGCATCACCACGTCAAACTCGGCCATCAAGCGATGATAGCGCACGATGTACACCCGCTCGGGCGGCATCTCCCCAGCCACATACGCTGCATGGAAGCGGGAATACAGCTGCAGGCTGCCCTGATAGATACGCTCCAAATAGCGCGCACGGGAGGCGTCCGTCGCGCTGTCCCAGGGGAGCGCCTTCTTCAGCACGCCGGTGAGCAGCGACATCCCGCTCGGGATCACGTTCACCGGATCCCGCACCATGTACAAGAACTTGCCGTCCGGGAACGCCGCGAGCGCGGCCTGCGGGCGCAACGCCATGCTGAACAACTTGGCGATGTTGCGCTCAGCTTGCGCCTTTCCAGCCTGCCGGCCGTACCACATGAGGTTCTTCTTCAAGCAGTCGCGCAGCCAGTCAAAATCGCGCTTGGCGTTCTGTCCGAGCTGTACCTCCAGCTCGGGCATCCAGTCGTACTCGTCCCACGCGAGGAAGTACCCGTAGAGGAACAACCCGTCGACGAAGCGAAAAAAAGACAACACGTCGTCGGTCTCTACCGAGGACATCGAGGTCGGATGGGCCTTCGACGCATGAAAGCGCGCAGGCGATACGAGCTCCAGAAGCGGCACGAAAGGACGAATGAAAAAACGGGCCGTCAAGTAGGGGAACAGCAACTGCCACAGCTGGAACCCCACGCCAAGGCGCTGCTCCACCATGAACCGATGCAGAAACGTCGTCCCCGAACGTGGATTTCCAACAATGAAAACCGGAGATCCGAGCTTCGTCGAAGGCCAATTGGGATGAACGAGGTTGTCCAACGCCCGCGAGACGGCGCTAAACGCACCATGGACGCCCAAAAGAAAGAACATGACGAACGGGCGGGGAGAAAACCCGAACGTGCGGTTGACGATGCCTTGAACGAGACGAAGTCGAGCGAGCATGGCGCACGTTATCCTGAGTGGAGCATGCTGGCGCGCGATCCCGCCGCAGGAGACGCGGCCACGGTGGGAAGCCGGAGCCACACCATTGACGCGGACCGTCTGCCGTGCGACGTTTGACGTGCAGGTGGCAAATCTGTCACCCCCCTTTCTGCATCTACGCTTTCTCCGTTTTTTCGTTTCTGCTTCTCTGATTGCTTTCTTCCTCTCGCATCTCTCTCTGAAACTTCCTCTAAACCTCTGGCCACCGTGTCCGCCGCAGTTTGCGGTCGTCGCTTCGGAGCCGTCCCCCTCGTGGTCCTTCCCTTCGCCCCCCAACCGCCACTCAATGCCGAGCATCGTCGCCCTGAAACGGGTGGCGCTCGCTGGAAGCACGCGAGATTTGTGCCGGTGGCTGCGAAATCGGGAACCCCTGTTGTAGCGCCATCCGTGTCGGGTGGTGGGTCTGCTTTGAATACGTCCGCGGTGGTCGCCTGGAGTACCCCTTGGGCACCGAAATTCTCGTCAATTCCACCGGCAAGGAAACCCGCGTCGCGCTGATGGAAAACCAGCAGCTCTCGGAGCTGCACATCGATCGCGGTGTAGACCGCGGTTACGTCGGAAATGTCTACCTCGGAAAGGTCGTCCGCGTGCTCCCCGGCATGCAGGCTGCCTTCGTCGATATTGGCATGGAGCGCGCCGCTTTCCTCTACGTCGGGGACATCTACCCCCAGTTCCTCGACGGCAAGTCGCACGACCACGACGACGAGGATGAAGACGATGATCGCGGCCTCGACGAGGACGCGACCGTCGCCGAAGAGGGCCCTCCGCGCGGCGCGCCGCGTCCGGGCCAGCCGGCGATTCAAGATCTCCTGACCGAAGGTCAGGAGATCGTCGTACAGGTCGCGAAGGACCCGATCGGCACCAAGGGGGCGCGGGTGACCACCCACATCACCCTTCCCGGACGCTACCTCGTGTTCATGCCGACGGTCGATCATGTCGGCATCTCGCGTCGCATCGACCGCGACCGCGAACGCCGTCGTCTTCGTGAATTCGTGGACAAGAACCGGCCGAAGGGCGCGGGCTTCATCGTCCGTACGGTCTGCGCGAGCCAGACCAATGCAACCCTCAAGCAAGACATGAACTATCTGGTCGCGACCTGGGAGAAGATCCAGGCCGCCGCCACCTCGAAGAAGGCCCCTGCCCCGCTGCACCTCGACCACGGGCTGGTGCTGCGCATCGTGCGCGACGCGTTCCATGACGACGTCGACCGCATGGTCGTGGACAATCCCAAGCTCTTCGAAGAGGTCAACGAGTTCATGCAGGAGTTCAGCCCCGAGCTGAAGGAGAAGGTGCATCTGTACCGGGGCAACGAGCCGATGTTCGACAACTTCGGCGTCGAGAGCGAAATCACCCGCGCCAGCTCGCGTCGCGTGTGGCTGAAGAGCGGCGGCTACCTCGTCATCGACCAGACCGAGGCGCTGACCGCGATCGACGTCAACTCGGGCAAGTTTGTCGGCAACGCCAGCCTCGAGGACACCACCCTTCGCGTAAACCTTGAGGCGGCCAAAGAGATCTGCTACCAGCTCCGGCTGCGCAACATCGGCGGGATCATCATCATGGATCTCATCGACATGGACAAGGAGCAGAACCGCGAGAAGGTGTACCGCACCCTCGAGGAAGAGCTCAAGAAGGACCGCGCTCGTACCAACGTCCTGAAGATCTCCGAGCTTGGCCTTGTGCAGATGACGCGCAAGCGCGTGCAAGAAGACCTCGTCCGCTACCTCTCCGAGCCCTGCCCGGTGTGCGAAGGCCGCGGTAATGTGCGATCGCGTCAGACGATCTGCTACGAGGTGTTCCGCGAGCTGCAACGCGAGTCCACGCGGTCGCTCGCAGCTCAGACCCTTTACGTGAACGTACACCCCTCCGTGGCCGACATGCTCTACGGTGAGGAGTTCACGGTGTTCGAGGCGGTAGAAGCTCGATTGCAGCGCCGCATCGTCGTTCGGGCGCTGCTCCACATGCACCCCGAGAAGTACGAAGTCTACTCGAAGTAGCGCTACCTGCCGTACCAGCGGCCGATCATCACCCGCTCCATCGCGGTGATGGCGGCTTGCAGGGAGGCCGCGAGCAATCCGGCGCACACGATCGCTGCGAAGCACAGGTCGGTGCGCGCCGAGCGCGCGGAGTAGACCACAAGCTGCCCCAACGTAGGCGGGACGCCATTTGAGCCTACGAACTCGCCGATGATCGCGCCGATCACCGCAAGGCCCGCGGCTACGCGAAAGCCCGCGAACAAGCCGGGCAGCGCGAGGCGCAAGCGCAGCTGCACAAGGATCTGCAGCGACGACGCGCCGTACAGCCGGAGCAGGTCAACCTGGTCTTGGGACGCCGCGAGCAGCCCCGAGCGGCCGGCGGCGTGCACCGGGAAAACGCTGGCAATAAACGCCGTCGTCATCGCGACCGGCAAGCCGTAGCCCAGCCACACCACTAAGAGCGGCGCGATCGCGACGATCGGGACCACCTGCAGCGCCAGCAGCCAAGGCGACAGCAGCGCGCCTACCGTCCGGGACGAAAACGACGCGGTGGCGGTGGCCAGTCCAACGAGCGCCGCGATGCCGAGCCCCGCGAGCGCCGCGAGCGTGGTCTGTTGCGCAGCGACGAACAAACGGCTCTGATCCTGCCACAACGAGCCCAACACCGCCATCGGCGAAGGCAGCAACAGCGGCCCAGCCGCCTTCGCAGCCAACGTCCACACCAGCGCGGCCAGCAGCACGCCCGCCAGCGATGGCCCAAAGCGCCTCATCGCGCCGCTCCAAGCGCCGCGGTCAACGCTGCAGGAAGTCCAGCTTCAAAGTGAGAAGCGGGAGCGCGCTGCACGTCGTACACCACGCGCAGCGGAGGTCCGCGCAGCGCGACCACGCGATCCGCCATCGTCGTGGCTTCAAGCAGATCGTGCGTGACCATCAGCACCGTCCAGCCCTCCGCCGCCGCGACCTGCTGAAAATCAGCCTGCACCGCGGCGCGGGTGATGCCATCGAGCGCCGAGAAGGCTTCGTCCAGGAAGACAATCTCCGGCGCAGCGTAGAGCGCACGGGCGATGCTGCCGCGCATCCGCTGCCCGCCGGACAATGCGTGCGGCAGCTTCTGGGCGTGCTCGGTGAGCCCCAGACGCGCGAGGATCGGCGCTGGATTGGCCGCCGTACCCGCGCGGTATCGACCGGGCAGCATCACGTTCTGGGCGAGCGTCAGCCAAGGCAGCAGAGCGTGGTCTTGAAAAACGTAGGCGCGCCGTTCAGGAGTCCCGACCACCTGCCCCGCCGTAGGCGTACGTAGCCCGGCGATCAAGCGCAGCAGCGTGCTTTTTCCGCATCCAGAGGCGCCAACGAACGCCGTGGTGCCTCCACGCGCAAGCTCAAGGTCGAACCCGTCGAGGATCGCGTTGCCGCCGGGCGCGTAGCCGAGACCGGAGATGCGAATCGCCGGTGCAACCGCAGCGCGCGCGGGGGTAGGACCCATCATGCCGGGCCCAGCAGCCCCATCACCGACTCGGGGTCCGGCCCCGCAAACGAGAGCGTCTCCACCTCGCCGGAGATCGCCGCGCCGCGCATCTCCATGCACATATGACGCGCGCGCAGGCGGACCGCGACCGGCGCCTCCAACGCCGCCGCAAGATGCTGCGCGATCTGCTCCCCGAGTCGCTCCTGCAGCTGCGGCTGGCGTGCAAAGTGCGTCAGCACCTTCGGGATGGAGCCAATGCCTACCAAGCGCCCGCGGGGGACGAACCCGATGTCTGCGGTCCCAAAAAACGGCAAGAGGTGATGCACGCACAACGAATGGAAGGGCAGTGCGCGCACGATCACCGGCCCGCAAGACTGCGTGTAGAGCGCCTTGATCTCCGGCCCCTCCCCTCGCGGCGCGTAGTCCCGAAGCACCTCCAACCAACGAGCGGCCGTGCCGTCCCCCTCAGGGTCCCGGCCGTAGCCGAGGCCGTCTAGCACCGTCTGAATGCGCTCCACATCACCGTCGGCGAAGGATGCACCGGACCGCGGACTCACGAGGCGCGCCGCCGGGACACCACCAATCCCAACCCGAGGAGCAGGCCGCCTACCGCGGCACCTGAGCTCGGCGCGGTCGCACAACCACACCCCATGGGCACCTCTCCGGCCAGCACCGCCTCGCCGATCGCGTCGGGGGGCGGACGCACGTCCGGGCCTGAGTCCGAGCCAGAGTCTACGATGGCCCCGGTGTCGTCCGCGCCGTCGTCCGGGTACAGCGCGATCGAGCACCAGTCCTGCGACGAGGATGTGGTTTTTGCGCAGGTTCCCTCTGCATAGCCCGGATAAGAGGCGTGCATCGTGTAGCTGCCGAACGGCAGATCGTCGAAGCGGTAATAGCCATCGGCCGCGACGGTCGTGGTGTCGCCCGTCTCGTCGATCCAAACGGTAGCGCCGACGAGGCTGGCCCCGTTGTAGATGTCGGAGTCACGCACCGCGCCGATGATCTGGCCGCCGCCCACCCCGCTCTCGCCGCCGACCAGCGACATATAGTAGTCCCAATCCCAATAGTTCCCGGGATCCGTATGACCACCGGAACCACCGTAGCCGCTCCCGTCCGGATCGGGCACCTCGTTGTGGCCGATGATGTGGCTGCGATCCAGCGGGATGCCCTGTCGTGCGGCGATGTCCGCGGTCAACGCCGCGGACTTCTGGTACATCGCGTCGGTGTACCAAGAGGCGTCGTCGATGTACCCTTCGTGCTCGATGCCGACGGAGCGGACGTTGATGTCCCAGTTTCCGGCGTGCCAAGCGACGTCGGCCTCCTTGACCATCTGGGTGATCTGACCGTCGGACGACCGCACCATGTAGTGCGCGCTCGCTTGCGCGCTGGGGTTCTGGAACCAGCTGATGGAGCCCGAGTAGCTGCCCTGCATGGTGTGGATCACCACCATGTCGATGTCGCCCCCGGTGCGGCTGTAGTCCGAATAATTCTCGGAGGAAGCCGCGGTGTAGGTGGCAGCGAGCGGGGAGTCGCTCGCACACGGCGGCGCCTCAAAAGTGCGCCCGGAGAGGTCAATGGTCTGCGGCGCGAGCGTCATCGAGCCCCAGCGGGTGTCCGCGGACACGCCCGCGTTCAAAACCTCGAAGATGTACCGAGCGAACTGCTCCTGCAGCACCGGCTCTTCCCGCCCCGAAAACGCTCGCACCGCGTCCCACCAGCGCATCGGATCGGCGCGATCCGGAAGCACGCCGCTGTTCGAGCGGCGCCCGTGGTCGGCGAGGATCGCGGCGGCGCCGCGAACTTGAAGCCGCCAGTCGTCGATGATGCGGTTGGGATCGACCTCCAGCAGCGCAGCGGCGTGCTCGATCGCGGGGTCTTGCGCGCCTTCGCGTAGGTCAAACAGCCCGTAGCCGCCCCACTCCGAGCGCACATCGGGGTTCCAATGACTCGCCTCCCAAGCCAGCGCGAGCAAAAGCGAGGTCGGAACCTGAAACTCGTCGGCCGCGGCCTGAGTTACGCGACCCAACGAGCCTGCAGCATCATTCCTGCGCTCCACCTCCGAGGCCGCAGAGGGGCGTGCGGCGGGGGTTGCGTAAGAAACTTTGCTGCTCAAAGCGAGGAGAATACAGAGCGGCAACGACATAGGACACCCGTAACGCGAGGCAGATAACCCGTTGTACGCGCGGCCCGGCGCGTTAGATCGGGCCCCGAACAACGAGGCCTCTATGTCGCTCGACGATCTTCTCCCCGGTCAGGACTCTTTCGCTCGTCGCCATATCGGCACTCGCCCTGAAGAAGAGCGCGCCATGCTCGACGCCCTCGGCGTCCCCAGCCTCGAGGCGCTGATCACGCAGACGGTGCCCGAGAACATCCGCTCCAACCGGACGCTGAAGGTACCGGCCGCAGCCTCGGAGCGTGACGCGCTGAGCGAGTTCGCGTCGATCATGTCGGCGAACGAAGTGCTGAAGAGCTACATCGGCATGGGCTACCACGACACGATCACCCCGCCGGTGATCCTGCGCAACATCCTCGAAAACCCGGGCTGGTATACCCAATACACGCCCTACCAGGCCGAGATCTCGCAGGGCCGCATGGAGGCGCTGCTCAACTACCAGACGATGGTGTGCGATCTTACCGGCTTGCCGGTTTCGAACGCGTCGCTGCTGGACGAAGGAACGGCCGCTGCCGAAGCGATGAGCATGAGCTTTGGCATCTCCGCCGCGGCCCAGGAGCGCGGCGCCGTCGCGTTCCTCGTCGCAGCGGATTGTCACCCGCAGACCATCGCTGTCGTGCAGACGCGCGCGGAGGCCATCGGCCTGAAAGTGATCGTCGCCGACCCCGCAGAGTGGGACTTCTCCACCACGATCTTCGGCGCGCTCCTGCAATACCCCGGCACGGACGGCGCGATCCGCGACCACAGCGGCTTCATCGACGCCGTGCATCAAGCGGGCGGCTTGGTCACCGTCGCGGCGGACCTGCTCTCGCTGACGATGATCACGCCCCCGGGCGAGCTCGGCGCGGACATCTGCGTCGGCACCGCCCAGCGCTTCGGCGTCCCCTTCGGCTTCGGCGGCCCCCACGCTGCGTTCTTCTCGACCCGCGATGAGCACAAGCGCCACATGCCGGGCCGGCTGATCGGCGTCAGCATCGACGCCAACGGGCGGCCGGCGATGCGCCTTGCGCTCCAGACCCGCGAGCAGCACATCCGCCGCGACAAAGCCACGTCCAACATCTGCACCGCGCAGGTTTTGCTGGCGGTGATCGCCTCGATGTACGCCGTGTGGCACGGGCCTGAAGGCCTCGTGCGCATCGCGCGTCGCGTCAACGGCCTGACGCACACGCTCGCCGGCGGTTTGCAGCGTCTGGGCTACACGCTCACCCACGCGCAGCCGTACTTCGACACGGTCACGGTGAACGTCGCGAACGCGAGCGCGATGCTCTCGCTCGCGCGCGCCGCAGGGTTCAACCTGCGCGACATCTCCAACACAGCGTCCGCGCCCGGTCAAGCCGTCAGCCTCGCCGTGGACGAGACCACCTCGCCCGCCGACATCCACGCGCTGCTCGAGATGTTCGCGCAAGCCGCAGGGCTCGACGGCATGGGCTTCCCGCTCGAGGCGGTCTACAGCGCGCCGCACCTCGGCGCCTTCGCGCGGGTGTCGAGCTTCTTGACGCACCCGGTGTTCCACGCACACCGGTCTGAGCACGAGATGCTCCGCTACATCCACAAGCTGGAGTCCAAGGATCTCTCGCTCACCACCTCGATGATCCCGCTCGGCTCGTGCACGATGAAGCTGAACGCCACCACCGAGATGATCCCGGTCACCTGGAAGAACGTCGGCGGCATCCACCCCTTCGCGCCCGCGGACCAAACCCGCGGCTATCAGGTGATGTTCAAGCAGCTTGAAGCGTGGCTCGCGGACATCACCGGCTTCGCGGCCACGTCCTTGCAGCCCAACGCCGGCAGCCAGGGTGAGTACGCGGGCTTGTTGGTCATCCGTCGCTACCAAGAGGCGCGCGGTCAGGGCCACCGAAACGTGTGCTTGATCCCCGCGAGCGCGCACGGCACGAACCCCGCCAGCGCGGTCATGGCCGGCATGAAGGTGGTCGTGGTCAAGTGCGACGCCTCCGGGAACATCGACGTCGCCGACTTGAAGGCCCGCGCGGAAGAGCACTCCGCCAACCTGACCGCGCTGATGGTCACCTACCCGTCCACCCACGGCGTGTTTGAAGGCGCCATCAAGGACATCTGCCGCATCATCCATGAGAACGGCGGACAGGTCTACATGGACGGCGCGAACATGAACGCGCAGGTAGGCCTGTGCAGCCCCGGCGAGATCGGCGCTGACGTGTGCCACCTCAACCTGCACAAGACCTTCTGCATCCCCCACGGTGGCGGTGGCCCCGGCATGGGACCGATATGCTGCGCTGCGCACCTCGCGCCCTTCCTGCCCGGTCACCCGGTGGTCAACCCCGGCGGCCCGCAGGCCATCGGCCCGATCAGCGCGGCGCCGTGGGGCTCCTCGTCGATCCTCCCGATCCCGTGGGCCTACATCCGCATGATGGGACCGGACGGCCTGAAGCGCGCAACCGAGATCGCGATCCTCAACGCGAACTACATCGCGAGCCGCTTGAACGCGCATTTCCCGGTGCTGTACACCGGCGTCAACGGCCGCGTCGCCCACGAGTGCATCGTGGATGTGCGCCCGCTGAAGGCCGCCAGCGGCGTCGAGGTCGAGGACATCGCCAAGCGCTTGATGGACTACGGGTTCCACGCCCCTACGGTCAGCTTCCCGGTGGCGGGCACGATGATGATCGAGCCCACCGAGTCCGAGTCGAAGGCCGAGATCGACCGTCTCTGTGACGCGCTGATCGCGATCCGCGGCGAGATCACCAAGGTAGAGCGCGGCGAGTGGCCCAAGACCGACAACCCGTTCAAGAACGCGCCGCACACCTCCGAAGCCGTGACGGCAGACATCTGGACGCACCCGTACACCCGCTCCGAGGCGGCTTTCCCGGCCCCGTGGGTGCGCGCCAACAAGTTCTGGCCTACCGTCGCGCGCATCAACAATGTTTACGGCGACCGCAACGTGATCTGCACCTGCCCGCCCCTCGAAGACTACGAGTCGAAGTAGTCAGTCCGCGGGTGGGCCGGGGACCGCGGGGAGGACGTCGATGATGCCCGCGACCCGGAAGACCTCGCCCCACGCGGCGCGCTTGCGCTCTATCGACCAGCTCGCGTGTGCAGGGCTGGTCGAGGGCAAGCGGTGCGTGGGCACGCCTAAAACCGCGCTGCGATCGGCGTGGCGAAAGCTCTCTGCGCCGTTGTGACCGACGGCGCACAAGGCCGGAGCGAGACGGGCGAGCGGGGTCAGGTCATTGGGGACCGCCGCGCGGATGTCCGCATCAAGGCTGCCTTTACGCTCGCAGCTCGCGTAGACGTCCCAAAGTCCGACGCCCCGGTCGAGCATACGCTCCAGCCGATGCGCATACGTCAGCAAGGTCAAATCCTCGCCTAACAGCGACGACAGGATCGGCCAAAATTGGTTCCTTGGATGGGCGTAGTACTGCCCTGCCCGCAGCGACGCCGCCCCCGGAAAGCTGCCAAGGATCAGCAAGCGGGTGCGCGCCGAGACCACCGGCGGGAGCGAAATCATGCGCGTCTCCGGCTGAACCACATCGCGAGCACGCCCGCGCACAGCCACCCCGCGCCCCAGATCGTCGCGGGAACGCCGGTGTGCGCGGCCAGCAGCGTCGCGTCGTTGACCGAGCCTGCGGGCGCACCGAACACGTCGGCGAGGACGTCCCCGAGGGCGTAGAGCACGCTGAACACGCCGTAGAGCCGGACGATCGCGGCGGTGACCCACGGCGCAGCCCATGCGGCCAACCCGACCAGCGCGCCGCCCCAAAGCACGGCAAAGCCGAAGCCGAACGAGCGCCAAGGCATCCAAACCACGGCGACAACGACGCTGAGAACCCCGATCGCGGCGCACAACGCGCCCGACCAGCGCACCCCGCGCAGCAGCAGCAATCCCGAAGCCAAGGAGCCCAGATACCCGGCGTTCAACACCAACAGCGGCCAGCCGCCCTCGGTCCACGTCCCGCCGCCCTCGTCGATGCCGATCTCGATGCCGAGCACCCTCCCGCCGGTGAGCACCGCAGCGAGTGCATGACTGCACTCATGGGCAAAAACCACCGCGATCGACAGCGGCGCGAGCGCTGGAGCCCCCCAGTTGGCGACCACCAGCGCCGCGATCAACGCGATCGCGACCCGCTCCCGCCCAAGCGACGAGATCAAGGTCTCGCCCATCAACGCCTGCGGCGCAGCAGTCCAACGCTCGCCGCAGCCAACCACCACGGCGCAGCTGCACCGGCGACACTGCAGCCGCAGTCTGGCGCGCCCGAGTAGCCTCCGGGTCGATCGGCCCCGCCGGTGTCTGCCGACGCATCGGCGGGGCCCTGCGCGGTGTCGGACGAAGGCTCGGATGGGAGCGGTGCGGACCAGCCGAGGCCTGCGCACAGCAGGAGCAGACCGCCGATCAAGGGTCCACCCGCCACGGCAACCACGCCAGAGGTCGCCCGTCCTGCCAGACGTCTAGCATCGCGTCTACACCATCGAGCTGCCCCAACAGCCGCGCCGTGAGCGACGAGACCGGAAGCGCGGTGGCCGCTTCGGCGCCGAGCGCCCGACGCAACCAGCGTTTGAGCAAGGGAGTCTGTGGCGTCAACCACTGGTCGGTTCGGGAGACCGCGGGCGCGGCGGTCAGCGTACGAACGCGGGCTACGGCGTCCTCCACGCCGCCGATGCGATCCACGAGGCCTCGCTCCAAGGCCGCGGTGCCGGTCCAGACGCGGCCCCGAGCGTGCTGCTCGACGGCGTTCCAAGGCGCGCGGCGGCCCGCGGACACCCGATCGACGAAGGTGCGGTAGAAGCGATCGAGGCTCGCGCGAAAGCGCTCGCGTTGCGGCGGCGAGAACGGGCGAAACACACTGTACATATCGGCCGTCTCGCGCTCGGTGACCACCTCGGTGCTGACCCCAAGGCGACCAAGCAGGCCGCCGATCACCGGCTTGCCGCCGACGACGCCGATCGACCCGGTGATCGTGCCGGCCCGAGCGACGATCTCATTGCAGGCAACGCCGATGTAGTAGCCGCCGCTGGCCGCGACATCGCCGAACGCTGCGACCACCGGCTTTTTCTCGACGAGCCGGCGTACGCTGCGCCAGATCGCGTCGCTCGCGGTGGCGCTGCCCCCGGGCGAGCGGATCGCGAGCACTACGCCGACGACGCGCTCGTCGTTCCGCAGGTCCTCCAGGGCGCGGCACACCGGGCCGGACGCAATCGCGAGTCCGTCCGCGCCTTCGCCGTCGATCACGTTGCCTTCGAGGTGCAAGACCACGACGCGTGGACGGCCTTCGATCCACTGCTCCAGCCCGCGCCGCACGCGCTGCGCGCGCGCCCAGGTTCGAAAATTTCGCCGCGGAGCGTCGCTGTAGAGCCCTTCCAGCTGCGCCTCCACCTGATCGCGGTACAGCGCGCCGTCGACAAGCCCGGCCGCCTCGGCGTCCGCCGCCGACAACGGCGCGTTGGCCAACGCGGCACGAACCGCATCCACGCCAAGATGACGCCCTTCGGCGACCGCAGCATCCAGCTGCGCTTGCAGGTCCGACACCAGCGCGCGCGTAGCCTCGCGATTTTCCGGGCTCGAGTACGCGCGGCTGAAGGTCTCCCCAAAGCTCTTGTAGGCTCCAGCAGCCTCCACGTCGAACTTCAAGCCCAGCTTATCGAGAAACCCGCCGCCAAACATCAACGTCGCCGCGACGCCCACCGCAGCGACCTCACCCGTAGGATGAATCCACACCCGATCTGCTACCGAGGCAAGATAAAGCTCGGCATTTCCGAAGCGCCCAGCCTCTACCGTGACCAGCTTGCCGCTCCCGCGGGCGCGTCCGAGCGCGCCGCGCAGCCCCTCCAGCGTGGCCCAGCCGCCCATCGCCGCTCCATCCAGCACGAGGTGCAGGCCGCGCGCGTCGCTGCGCGTGAACGCGTCGATCTGCTCGACGGTGATCCCCTGCCCTTTGCCGCGCGCGTCCAGCTCGAGGTACGGACGCTGCCGTTCGATCGCCCACTCCCATAGACGCGCCAACGCCCACAATGGGGTGGCGACGAGGCGCAGCGAAGGCGGGAACGTAGGCACTGTCGCCCGCTTATCCCGCGCGCCGCACTATCAGGATAGTTCGTGCAGATGAGCACTGATCCTCTGAACCACAGCCAGTTTGAAGAAGGCACCACCTTGGACCGGTTTCTGCTGGAGACCCTCCGGGGTCATCCCGAAGCGACCGGGCAGTTCGTCACCCTGATCAATCAGGTGACGCTCGCCGCCAAGCTGGTCAGCGCACGCGTAAACCGCGCCGGGCTGGCGAATATGTTTGGTGCGACCGGCACCATGAACATTCAGGGCGAGTTCGTCCAGAAGATGGATCTGTACGCCAACGAGACCTTCAAGCGCGCGATCGAGCACGCGGGCGTGGTCTGCATGATGGTGAGCGAAGAAGAAGAGGAGATCATCCAGATCCCACCTCCATTCTCTCCCGGCCACTACGTGTTCTGCATGGACCCGCTCGACGGCTCCTCCAACATCGACACCAACGCCAGCATCGGCACGATCTTCTGCATCTTTCGGCGCAAAAGCGAGGGAGGTCCTGGCAAGCCCGAGGATGCGCTGCGTTGTGGGCGTGATCTGGTCGCGGCCGGGTACATCGTCTACGGCGCCGGCACCGTGCTGGTGCTCTCGACGGGGCGGGGCGTACACGGGTTCACGCTGGACCCCACGGTCGGCGAATTCTTCCTTTCGCACCATGACATCCGCTTGGATCCCACCGCGCGCACCTACAGCTGCAACGAGGCCTACTCCGCCACGTGGGACCAGCGCCTCGGGAGCTGGCTGGCGACCACCAAAGACCCCGCGACGGGCTGGTCGGCGCGCTACATCGGCAGCCTCGTGGGTGACTTTCACCGAAACCTCGTCAAAGGCGGCGTATTTCTGTACCCGCCCTCCCAAAAGGCGCCCAAGGGCAAGCTCCGGCTGCTCTATGAAGCCTTCCCGCTGGCGTTCCTCGCCGAGCAGGCGGGCGGCGCAGCTACCGACGGTCACGGCCCGATCCTGGACCGCACCCTCACGTCGCTGCATGAGCGCACGCCGCTCTACATCGGCAACGCCGAGACGGTGCAGGAGATCACCCGGCTGCTGACGACCCCGGCGTGAGCGCGGTCCTCGAGTACGGCGACATCGAGTCCGTCGAGCAGATCACGCAGTCCGGACATCGCGTTGCGCTCCAAAAGCAACGCGTGCGGTTCGGCACGCTGACACTGACGCGAAAATGGACCTACGACGGCGCGCCGCGGGTCGTGCTCGTGCACGGGTTCGCGCAGAACCGGTACACGTGGCACAGCTCCCAGCGCAGCTTTTCGGCTTGGCTGGCGGGGGAAGGCTTCGAGGTGTGGAACTTTGAGCTGCGCGGACACGGGCTCTCCCGCGGGGAGACTAGCTCCGAGCGGTTCTCCGACTACGTAGACGACGCCGCGCGGCTCAGCGAAGCCTTAGGGCCTGCCACCTGGCTCGGTCACTCGTTGGGCGGCGCGGTCAGCTACGCGGCCGCCACCAAAGCCCCGGTCAGCGGGGTCGTCGGCATCGGAGCGCTATACTCCTTTGCCCAAGCGAATCGCGCGTTGTGGGCGCTGTGCCAGCTCTCTCGCGTGCTCGGCAACTCCTCGGGCGGCGGCGGCATCTTTGGCGCGCTCAACATCCGCACCGAGCTGGCGGGACGACTGTTGGGTCGCCTTTACAGCATCTCCGACATCGCGGGGTATGCCTTCCCGATCTCGGGATGGGCTCCCGGCAGCCTCGAGCCCGACCTGCTCGCTGAGCGCCTCGCCCGGGGCTTTGACTGGACGAGCTTGAACGTCTGGATGGACATGGCGCGCTGGGGTTCGAGCGGCGTGTTCGAATACGACGCGGCGTGGGGCGCGACCGACGTGCCGCTGTTGGTGATCGCCGGCGATCTCGACCACCTGATGCCGCCCGAAGACGCGCGGGTCGCGTATGAGCGATCGGGCAGCACCGACAAAACCTTTACGCTGCTCGATGACTACGAGACCGGACACCATTGGGGCCACCTCGACCTCGTGTCTGGGATCTACGCGCCCCGCTGGGTCTGGGACCCGATCGTGGCGTGGATGCGCTCGAGAGCGCCGCGTTGACGCCGGTCATTCCGGGCCTCGAATTCATCGACCGGATCGGAGAAGGCGGCATCGCCGATGTCTGGCGGGCCCGTTGGGACGGCATCGCGCCGTACACCGGCGAGCGCGCTCCCGGCCTCGTCGCCGTCAAGGTGCTGCGCGAGCCCGACCGAAAGACGCTGCTGCGTCGATTTTTGCGCGAAGGTCACATCCTCGAGCGCGTACGACTCCCCGGTTTGGTGCGATGCTTTCACGTGGTGTTGGAGCCGCAGCCAGCGCTGATTTTGGAGCTCTTAGAGGGGGAGAGCCTCGACCGTCGCATCGCGAGGGGGCCGCTCCCGCAGGCTGAGGCCCGCGCGCTCGCGGTTCAGCTGCTGGGAAGCCTGATGAACCTCCACGATCAGGGCATCATCCACCGGGATCTCAAAGCCTCCAACATCTGGGTGGTCGCGCCCGGCCCGGACGCCGCGAGCGAACCCAAGGTCGTGCTCGTCGACCTTGGCCTCGCGGTAGACGCGACGGACCCGCTGACCAGCACGCTGGGCGTCGTGGTCGGGACGCACTCCTACATGGCGCCCGAGCAGCTCTCCGGCGCCAGCGTGGACCTCCGCGCCGATCTCTACTCCCTCGGCATCACCTTGTACGAGGCGCTGTGCGGCCAACGCCCGTATCAGGCCCGCGGGCGCGCCGGATACCTGCAAGCGCATCGCTCGGGCCGGGCGGCTCCGATCGCGACGCGCTGCGACGACGTGGACCCCACGTTTGCGGCCTGCGTGGACCGCTTGCTGGCCCGGGACCCGGCAGATCGCCCAGCCTCGGCCGCGGTCGCGTTGGCGTTGTTGAACCTCGCCCCGGTCCCGATCATCGCGCGCACCTTGTGCGCTCCGCGCTCCCCGATCGGGCGAGAGGGCGTGCGCGGCGCGGTGTTGGGCGCGCTGCATGCGGATCGCCCCAGCGAGGGCGGCGCAGGACTGCTGCAGCTTGTCGGCCCCGTAGGCAGCGGACTCGCCGCGGCCGCCGAGCAAGCTCGCCGGCTCGCAGACGCGGAAGGCGTCGAGCACGTGACGCTTCGCCTCGTGCCGCACGCCACGCGGGAGTGGGCGCTGCGCGAGCTGTGCCGCAGCCTCGACGGTTGGGCAGGCGCGGTGTCGCCGACCACCGCGAGCATCGCCGGCGCGGTGCAGGGACTATCCGGGGAGGCCCGCGGCAAACCCCAAGTCATGCTGGTGATCGAGGGGCTGTCAGGTCCGCGGATCGTGCGTTCGGGTCTCCTTGAATGGGTCGCGGAGCTGAGCGCAGCGACTCCCAACGCGGTGATCGTGGTGACCACCTCGGAAGCGCACATGGGCTTGCCCGGCGTGCGCCTCGACCTCCGCCCGCTCACCCCGGAGGAGACCGCGACGGTCGTCGCGCGCATGCTCGACACCCCAGCGCCGCCCATCGGGCTGGTCGACGCGATCCAGGCCGCCACGGGCGGGATGCCCGGGCTGACCGTGATGTCGATGAAGCGCATCGCGATGTCCGGCGCGCTCACCTGCACCGGCGCAGACGAGTCTGGCGCCGCGAGTTGGGAGTGGGACGGTCGAACAGACACGCTGGGACACGATCCCCGAGCGCAGCGGCGTGTGCTGCGACAGCTCTCGGAAGCCTCGCGGCGCGTGCTGGACGTGCTGACGCACGCCGCGCTCGGCGTCGCGCAAAGCCCACCCGAGGCCATCTACCCGCTGCTTCGGCATGGGCTGGCCTCCATCGACGCCAACGACCGCGTTTGGCTGCGTCATCCCGCAGCCGCTGCCCCGGCAGACGGCGAGCCGAGCCTCACGCGCGTGTGGAACGACCTTCCGTCGCGGTCGTGGCGCGAGCTTCACGCCGTGCTGGAGCGCACCGAAGCGACCGGGCTCACTCCACAGGAGCGGGAGCGGGAGCGGGAGCGGGCGTTGCACATCCTCGTCGAGGCCGAGGCGCTGCTCTACTACGGGCGAGCGCTGCCCCCTCGCCTGCTCGATGCGGTGCGCGAGCTGGGGGGCGAATGGAGCGCAGGCAGGGCGTGGGTGTTGGGGCTGCGCGCGCTGCGCCAGGGGGATGCGGTGGCTGCGCGCCGTCGCTTGCTGCGCATCGTCACCACCAGCCCCGACCTATCGGCCCGGTTGAGCGCCGAGGCCGTCCGCGCGCTGACCGACCTCGACTGGCGAAGCGGAAAGCGCATCGACGCCAGCCGCCGCGCCCGGCAGATTTTAGCCGATCCAAGCTTATCGCTGGTTCACCGCGCAACGTTGCGCGTGGACGTCGCAGGCCGACATGCGTCGGCGCTCTCGCTTCAGGCCGCGGTGCACGCGCTCGCCGAAGCACAGGCAGATTTGGAGCACGTTCCACGCGGTCCCGTCCACACGCTGTTGGAGCTGGCCTCCGCCGACGTGATGCTGCGCGCAGGCAGGATCGAAGAGGCTGTGGGGCGCATCTCCGTGATGCATCGCGCCGCGGACCTGCACACCCCGTGGTCGGTGCGCGCCGGCCTCGGCCAGCTGCTTGGCCGCCTGCGTCGCGCGCAAAACGACCTGTCGTCGGCCCACGCGGTGCACGTACGCGCGGAAGAAGACGCCGCCCGCGCCGACGACCTCCCGCTGCGGGCCTACCACGCGGGCATGGCCGCGGCGCTGTCGGGAGATGTTCACGCCGCCACCGGGATCGCCGGCCAGCTCGACTCGCCTACGGTGACGCACCTGCGAGCGGACCTGCTCACGGTCTGCGCCAGAAGAGCACGCGACGCAGGGCTTTTCCAGCTCGCGGAAGCCAGCGCGCGCGCTTCCGGCGACCGCACGCTGCTGCTTCACCTGCTGTACAGCGTGCGCGGCCCGGGAGCGCGAGAGGAAGCCGCTGAAATGGTCAACGACGCCATCGAGAACCTATACAGTCCCTTACGAGAGGCCTTTTTAGCGCTTCCTGAAGTACATTGGGCGCGCTCAGTGAGCAGATGAGATAGGAAGCGGGGATGTCTCGTATGTCCACCGATCCCGCTGAAACCGCGACCGCGGGTACCTGCCGCATCGTCGGGGTGAACCCCGCAACCGGCGAGGACACCGGGTGGTCCGCAGACACCACGCGTCCCGAAGCCCTGAGCGGCATCGTCGCTGCGGCACGCGTCGCGGGGACCGAATTCGCCAAGCGCGATCTGGACGCTCGAAAGGCAGTCGTTCGCGCGTTGGGCGCTGCGTTGTTGGCGCGCGCCGATGCCATCGGTGCGGTGCTGCATGAAGAGCTTGGCAAGCCCCTCGGCGAGGCTTGGACCTCCGAGATCGTCACCACTGGCGAGCTTTTTGATCACTGGCTCGGCGCGATCGATGACCTGCTCGCCCCGATCGACGTGGCGCTGAACCCGCTCAACTACCCTGGCAAGCAGGTTTGGCTCGAGCTGGATGCCATCGGCGTCGTCGCGCTGATCATGCCGTGGAACTACCCGTTCAACCTGCCGCTGCGCACGATCGTACCGGCGTTGTTGGCGGGGAACGCGGTGGTGTTCAAGCCCAGCGAGCACGCCCCTCGCACCGGCGCGCTGCTCGCCGAGGTGATGAACGCCGTTTTGCCTGCCGGGCTCGTCACGACCGTGCAAGGCGATGGGCGCGTGGGGGAAGCGCTGATCGCGGCGCATCCCGACAAGGTCGTGTTCACCGGCAGCTTGAGCGCTGGCAGAAAAGTCGCTGTACAAGCCGCGCAGCTGCTCATCCCCTGCTCCCTCGAGCTCGGCTCCAAAGACGCCGCCATCATCCTCCCCGATGCCAACCTCGACCGCGCGGTCGCCGGTGTGGTCTGGGGCGCGTTTCACAACGCCGGCCAAGACTGCGCGTCGATCGAACGCTGCTACGTGCATCGCTCGATCTACGACACCTTCGTCGAGCGCGTCACCACCGCGGCGCGCGCGCTGCGCCTCGGCGACGATGTAGGACCGCTGGTCAATGAAGCCGGGCTGCAAAAAGTGCACGGTCAAGTCCAAGCCGCCCGAGCCGCTGGCGCGACCATCCACTGCGGCGGCGCGCCCACCGGCGCCGGCTACTACTACCCCCCGACCGTCCTCACCGCCGTCCCCGCCGACGCCGCCGTGCTCGTGGAGGAGACCTTCGGTCCCGTGCTGCCGATCCTCCCCTACGACACCGTCGAAGAGGCGGTCGCTGCAGCGAACAACACGCCGTTCGGGCTCTGCGGCAGCGTGTGGGGCAAGGACCTCGCCCGCGCCGAAGCGGTGGCGCGGCAGCTCCGTTGTGGCGTGATCTTCGTCAACAACTGTTGCTTCACCGGCCCCATGGGCGGCGCGGCGTGGACCGGGCGCGGCGACAGCGGCTACGGGGTCACCGGATCGCGTTTCGGGCTCGAGGGTCTGACCGTGGTGCGCACCGTCTGCGTCGACCGCACCGGCCAAAAACGCGAAATGTGGTGGTACCCCTATAATGATTCCCTCGTGAGCATGGCCCGCGGGTTGGTGGAGCTGGGCCGAGACGGCGCCAGCATCGCTGAACGGGTACGCGGAATCCCGCTCGCGCTTACCGGCCTCTTGAATCGTTGGAAATAGCTCTGGCGGCAACGTCAGGTAGAAGGAGAAGATTTGCGGACAATTCGTTATCTCGGCTTGGATCTCGGCTGGACCCCGCGCGACCCCTCGGGGGGCGTGGTGCTCGAAGTGACCGAAGAAGGCAACATCATCATGGTGTCTTCGGACAGCCTGCGCACCCATGAGGATGTGATCCGCTGGCTGAACAAGAACCGCGGGCGCGGCCACTGCACGCTCACCGTCAACGCGCCGGTGATCATCGAGAACCTCTCCGGCTCCCGCCCCTGCGACAAGCTGCTGCTGGAGCACTTCGGGCGCTTCAAGATCGACGAGTACGCGAACAACAACATCTCCGCGAGCCATCCCCGCACGATGGCCAAGGCGTGGATGCGTATGGGCTTCGATCCCGATCCCAGCAGCGAGTCGGATCGCCTGATCGAAACGCACTTCCAAGCCGCACAGATCATGCTCTTCGGGCTCGACCGTCCCGTGCGCATCAAGTCCGGGCCGATCGGCAGCCGCAAAGAGTCGGTGGACCGCCTGCGCGAGCTCATCCAAGAGCGCATGATGGACGGCACGCCGATGCTGGAGCCCTCAGATGCGCTCGATGGCATCCTTGAGGCGCACCTGCCGGACCTGAACGGCACGCGCGTCGGCGAGCTGGAGGAGCGCATCGAAGCGCTCGTGGTCGCGTATGTCGGCGCATGTCTGGGACAGCTTGGACCGGACGCCTGCGCGTTCCTTGGCGACTTGCAGAAGGGCTACATCCTGCTGCCGGACCCGAGTCGGGCTCAGCCGGCGGAAGAAGAAGAACCGGCTCCCTGAGCCCAGGCCTCGAGCACCACGCGCGGAACCAGCGCATCCACCGAGGCTCCGCGCGCCATGCGCTCGCGGATCTCCGTGCTGCTCACCGCAGGGAAAGACGGCACGCCAGGCACCGGCGCGTAGCCGTCGCGCCCGACGACGATGGGGTTGAACTCGGCGACGATGCGCTCGTGGTCCCTCCACAACGGGAGCTGGGCGTGCACATCCGCGCCCATGATCAAGCGAAACTCTACCGACGGGTTTTGCTCTTGCAACGCGAGTAACGTGCGGATGGTGTAGCTCGGTCGCGGCAAGGTGGACTCCACCGTGCTGACCTCGGCGCCGACCAACGCAGCGAGCGCCTTCAACGCGTGAACGCGCTGCTCCCACGGAGCGAGCGACTTGCCAAAAGCGTGCTCAAACGCGGGGACAAACCACACGACATCCACTTGTTCCGTCCATCGCAGGTAGGACGCGATCATCGCGTGTCCCACATGCGGAGGGTTGAAGCTGCCACCAAATACACCGACGCGCACGACCGTTTCCTAAAGCTTCCCCTGCCTTGGGCTCCGGACGGAGATAAGCAGGACTGGCTTGATACGTCTCTACCACATCGTGAAATCCTACGGCGCCCACGACGCCCTGCGTGACGTGTCCGTTCATATTGAAAAGGGTGAATTCGTCTACTTCACGGGGCCTTCCGGCGCTGGAAAATCCACGCTGTTGAAGATGCTCTACGGCGCAGAGCGGCCAAGCAGCGGCAAGATGCTGGTCGGCGGGCTGGACGTCACCACGCTGGAGCGGGAGCGGGTCGCGCAGCTGCGCAGGAACATGGGCATCGTGTTCCAAGACTTCAAGCTGTTGCCGCGCAGGACCGTCGCGGACAACGTCGCCCTCGCGTTGGAGGTGGTCGGCGCGCCGCGCGACCAGATCGAGCGGCGGGTGTCGGCGGCGTTGAACATCGTCGGGCTCAAAGGCCGCGACCAATCGCTTGCGGGCGAGCTCTCAGGCGGTGAAAAGCAACGCGTCGCGATCGCCCGCGCCATCGTCAACGACCCCGCCGTTCTCCTCTGCGACGAGCCCACCGGCAACCTCGATGGCGGCATGGCAGTGGAGGTGATGGAGATCCTGCAAGCCATTCACCTGCGCGGGACCACCGTGCTGGTCGCGACCCATGACCAGGGCTTGATGAACCGCTTTCCCAAGCGCGTCCTCAGGCTCGTGGCGGGCAAGCTGACCAGCCACGAGAGCCACGTCCGGCGCGGGCCCAAGCCCCCTGAGGCCCGCTGATGGAGACGATGCGTCGCGTGGTGCGCGGTATCCGTGAGCACCTGTACTTTTTTTCGGTCTCTACCGGCGTCATCGCGTCCGCGCTGATCTTGTTGGGGCTGTTCGCGATGGTCGTGCGCGACGTCAACGGGATGATCGGCACTTGGCAGGCCGATCAACATGTGTCGGCGTACTTTGCCGCTGGCGTGTCTTCCGAAACGCAAAACACGGTCAAAGCCCTGCTCGAGCAGCGCAGCGAGGTCGCGAAGATCGAGCACATCAGCTCGGCCGAAGCGGCGGTCTGGATGACCGAGCGCGCCCCTGATCTCGATCCGGTGTTGAAGGAGCTGGGCCCGGACGCCCTGCCGGCTTCGCTGGAGATCACGCTGAAGGACAACCAGACGTCCCCGCAGCAGATCGCGGCGTTTGTCGAGACCTTGAAAGCCCAAGGCGGCTGGGAAGACGTCGACTACGGGCAAGACTGGGTGTCTCGAGTGCACACCTTCTTGTCCCTGCTCACGGCCTTAGGCGTCGCGTTCGGCGTCGCGACGGTGATCGCTACGCTGTTTCTGGTCGCCAACACCATTCACCTCGTGGTGCACGCCCGGCAGGACGAGCTGGAGATCCTGCGGCTCGTTGGAGCCAGCGAGCAATACATCCTCGGGCCGTTCCTGATCGAAGGGGTTCTGCAGGGGCTGTTGGGCGGTACCGTCGCCACCACGGTGCTCTACGCGATCCATCAGGGCTTGCTGGTGCGCCTGCATGACCTGCTCGCGTTGGCGATGGGCACGGCGCCTACGTTTCTGCCCGCCGCGCAGGTGTTCGTCTTGTTGGTGCTCGGCGCGGCGGTCGGGGCCGGCGCCTCTTGGTTCGCGGTGCGGCGCTTCCTCGCGGGACTGCCGTGACCCTCCGCTGGGCGGGCGGACTCGTTGCCGCCATCGGGCTTGCGTTCGCGATCAGCACCGAAGCTACCGCGTTGGAGCCCACGCGCGGCATCCTCGACGAGATCGCCGGTTACGACGCCAAGCTCGCCGAGCTCGACGAAGCCGACAAAGCGATGGCCGCGCGAGAGGCTACGCTGCTCACGGCGGTCGAAGCGCACAACGCCGATGAGGCCACCGCGTCGGCTGAGGTCGAGCGGCGCCGCGAAGATGTCGACCGCGGGATGAGGGCAGCCTACCGGCTTCAACGGCGCGGGTTTGCCCGTCTGCTGTTTGACGCCCAGAGCCCCGACGAGCTCCGCCGCCGCGTGCATTACCTCCTCGCCAGCGTCACCACGCAGCGCGCATCGATCGCCACGTTCCGAGGCCTCGTCGACAAGCGCACTCAAGCGGCCGCCGCCGCCGAAGCCGAGATGAAGGAGCTCAACACCCTTCGCGCCGCGCGCGACGCCCAGCGCGCGACCTGGCAAGAAGAGCGCGCCCGCCGGGTCGAGCTGCTGCGTATGGTCCGGGAGAGCATCCCGATGACCGGCAAATACCGGGACGAGTCCACCGAAGCGCGGTCCGAATTCAACACTTCGGTCGCGCTTCATGAAGGCACGATGCCGGAGAGCACCCCGGGCACCGAGGGCTTTCGCGAAGCTCGGGGCCAGATCCCATGGCCGATCCGGGGGCGCTTGTTCCTCGGATGGGGCCCATACGCCGACAGCGTGACCGGGGACACGCTTCAAAACCTCGGGTACGACATCGCGGCGCCGCCTGGGACACCGTTCCGGGCCGTATACGCGGGCACCGTCACCCGCTCCGGATATGTCCGAGGCTACGGCCAAGTCGTCATGCTGCAGCACGGCAGCTACGCGACTCTCTACGCCCACGCCAACGGCTTGCGCGTCGCGCAGGGGCAGGACGTCGCCGCGGGCGATGTGCTCGGACTCGTAGGCACCACCGGCCTGCTCGATGAGAGCGCAGCGCGACTGCACTTCGAGGTGCGGTACAACGGCACGCCGCAAGACCCCGGCGAGTGGCTGGCCGGGCAATAGCGCTCGACCGCGAGCCGTTCAGCGCACCCAGAGCTCCTGCCAGACATGGGTGTTCGGGCCGTTGTAGCCTTCGAGGTAGCCGGGAAAGCTGACCGGATCGACGTACTGGTTGGTGGGGACGATCTGCATCCACCAGCAGCCGACCCCATCGCCGCTATCGACGTCGCTGGTCAGGCTGTACAGGCCAACGCTGGCGTAGAGCTTGTCGTGCAAGCCGTTGAAGCCGCTGCAGGTCGTGGACTCCGCGCCGGCGATGTAGGTGTAGTCGCTGCCATCGGTGGTGTCGGTGAAGGGATCGTGGCCCTGTGACCACACCGTGTAGTGTGCGCGCGTCGCGGTGCTCCAGGTGCCGCTGTTGCCTACGTCCACGCGGTACGTGGTCTCCCCTGCCCCGTCCTCAAAGTACGCACGCTCCCCGAGCTTCGAGTAGACGTCGTCTTCGGCGCTCCCCACGTCCTCCCAGTCGCTCGGGTCCCACCAGTACGGCCACAGCGAGCCGTACAAGCGGGTCCATCCCCCGCCGTCCGCGGTCATGTCGCAGTAGGCTTGCCACGCGTCGGAGGTGTCGCCGTCGTCGTCGGGATCGAGCCAGTACAGGCCGTCTCCGACCGACGCGCCTTCCTCCAAGATCGCCTCGCAGGAGCGCGCCGCGCAGGTCACGTCGCTGCCGCCCGCGCCGTTGTCGGCGGTGCCGTCGCAGTCTTCATCGACGCCGTCGCAGGACTCGGTCGCGCTGGGCGAGATCGTGTCGTCGCCGTCGTCGCAGTCGTCGTCGGAGGCGGAATACCCATCCGGGAGCGCACACGCGAACGTGGTCGCGTCGATGCTACCGTAGCCGTCGGCGTCCGCGTCGAGGTACCACATGAGCGCGTCGGCAGCGTCGTCTTCGTCGGTGACGCCGTCGCAGTCGTCGTCGATGGCGTTGCAGGTCTCTAGCGCGTTCGGATGCGCGTTGGCGTTGGTGTCGCTGCAGTCGCTGGCGTCGGCTACCCATCCCGCGGGCGCCTCGCAGCGAATGGTGGTGTAGGCCGAAGAGCCGTAGCCATCGCCGTCGTAGTCGATGTTCCAGGTGATCGCGTCCACCGCGTCGTCGTCCACCACGCCGTCGCAGTCATCGTCGACCTCGTTGCACTCCTCGTCGGCGCCCGGGAAGGTCGCGGCGCGCAGGTCGTCGCAGTCCGCGCCGTACGCCACAGCGCCCTCCGGCGCCTCGCACGCGAAGATCGCCGAGCCGGTGCCGAATCCATCCCCATCGCCGTCGGTGTACCAGGCCGGCGCGTCGGCTGCGTCCTCGTCGGTCGCGGCGTCGCAGTCGTTGTCTACGCCGTCACAGAGCTCGACCGCCCCCGGATAGGCCGCGGCATCGGCATCGTCACACTCTTCGCAGCCAAGGAAGTGGTCCCCGTCGGCGTCCGCATCATCGGCGATGCCGTCGCAGTTGCCATCGCCGCCGGTGCAATCCACCTGCGCGTCCGGGTGCACGGCCGCATCGGCGTCGTTGCAGTCTCCAGCGACCGCCACGGTCCCAGCGGGCTGCTCACAGGCGCTGACCGCGCCGCCCACCCCGTAGCCGTCGCCATCGCCGTCTTGGTACCAGTCGGACGCGGTACACGCGGAGTCCGGCGCGCCAGAGTCCTCCTGCGGCACCGGCTTGGACTCCTCCCGACATGCGAGGAGCAGGATCGGCAAGGCGACCGTCCACAGCCGGAGAGGTGATGCGAAAGGGGCCATAGAGCGACGGTGGGAAGCGTTGGGCATCCGCGAAGTCTACACCAACGGAAGGGCGCTGCGTAGGTGCGCGTCCGCCGCAACTCCAGCCCTTTGTACATCGGATATACTCCAGCGCGGAAAAATCAGCTTCGAGACCGCGACGAAGAACGGAGAACCCGACGATGCCTAGCCAAAGCCAGCAAATCGCTCCGATTCAGGCGCCGACCGCGCAGCCCGAGCAGCGCCCCGAGGCGCGCCCCCAGTCCAACGCTGCGATGCTGGAAGACACCGGCCTCTCCCCGCTCGCCACGCCGACGGCGAGGCAGGTGGCGCCACAAGAAGGTGCAGCCCCCGCGCCGGCACCCTCCGAGCTGGCGGGCGTCACCGCACGAATCTCCGCAGGCGATCTCAACGGCGCGGCGGAAGAGCTGCGCCAGATCGCCGGCACCCAGCGCAGGCTCTTGTCCGGCGGCGGAGACCGCGCGTTGTTGCAGGCTGCGCTCGCCGCGCTCGCCGTGACCGAGACGCTGACCGGCGCGCAGAAGGCCAAAGAAGCCGGGAGGCTCACGGACGCCACGCGGCAAGCCCAGAACGCGCAATGGACGCTCGGAAGGACGACGGGGCTCGACGCCGCGCTCCGCGGGGCCCTTGAAGGCGCAGTGGCGACCTTCGGCGTTCGCACGACCGATGCGACCCGCGACGTCGAGCCGGCAAGCGCTGCCGGGGCCGCGACCGAGGGCTATGACGCTGCGCTGGGTCAGGCGCTCGCGCGGGCCTCAGCGGCGATCTCGGGCGGAAACCCGCGCCCGGGCGGGCATTGCTACGGGCGCGTCGCGGACGCCGTAGACGCGGTCATCGGCCGCTTCCTGAGCGGCGAGCACGCGTACCAAGCCGCAGCCCAGCTCGCAGCGCGCAAGACCTTGTTCACCGAGAGCTCCGCGAGCGATCTCTCCTCCCTGCCCGCGGGCGCGATCGTCGTCTGGGGCAAAGGCACAAGCGCATCGGGCCACATCTCCGTCGCCCTCGGCGATGGCCGTGAGTCCAGCGACTTCGTCGGCAAGCAGATGACGCACCACTACGGCGGCGCTGGGGCCCGCGTATTCCTGCCGAAGGCCCGGCTCGCCCGATAAACGCCGACTACGCAATCCAGAAACCGAGCGCCAAAAACAAGAACGGGAGGTCGGAATGACCTCCCGTTCGGGACGACCGGAGAAGTTACTTCTTCGGACCGGGCTTGGGACGGGGAGAGGGACGCCAGTTCATGAGACCTCCAAAGGGTGTGTCCATAGTGTCGCCGGTACGCGTAGCGTTGTCAAGATCTACGTCACACTGTGAAGGCGGATAGGCGCGCCAAATGTCTCTCGCTCGCGCCACGGTGCCCCTCGCGGGCGCCCCTTTTCTACCCCCCGGCCCTCCCTTTGCTGCTCGCGATCTCGACGCGTGGGACGGCATAGAATTCGACCTTCCCCCTGGAGACTTGCGCTTACGCGCGCTGTACCGCGGCGGCCGGGAACCGGTGGATGTATTGGCAAACCTCGTCGGCTACGCCGAAGGATGGGCTGAATACCCGGACTACATCGACACGCTGGCCCCCGACAGCCCCGTACATGAAAAGAAAATGTTGGAGCGGGCGTTGACGCTGCACCACTGGGGCGCGCTGCGCGGACTCCCGACAGACGCCGCCGGGAGGCGCACCGTGCTGGACATCGGCTGCGGCGTTGGGCGCTTCGCGACGTGGTTTTTAGACCGAGGCGATGACGTATGCCTCATCGACGGCGACCTTCGCTCGCTGCGCCACGCGGTGTGGCATGGCGCGGGTCGCAAAGGCCGACTGGACGCCTACTGGACCACGGCAGAGGCGCTGCCCGCGGTCGCAGAGGGGTTTGAGGCGGGGTTTGACGTCGCTGTGCTCGCGGAGATCTTGAACTACGTCGAGCGGCCAACTGAGGTGCTCGCGGCGGTGGCTTCGCGCCTGAAGCCCGATGGGTACGTGTTGTTCTCGCTCGAAGCGCGGTACGGATGGGCGCTCTCTACCGACGTCATCCCTGGGCTCGGCGACGGGTTTTTCTCGGGTGTCGCGTTTCGCGGCGGAGACCGTCACGTGGTTTGCTACGACGAAGCCGGAGTGCGCACGCTGTTTGAGGGTTGGGACGTGGAGTTTGTCCCTTCGCACTGGGTGCTCTCCGGCCCCTTCGAGCTGCTCGTGGGCGCCGATGTCGCCCACGGCGCCGGAAAAGACGAAGGGCGCAGCGCGTTACCGCAACTGTTGGATTGGGAACAACGTTTTGCCGCAGATCCGGTGTCTGCCCCGCTGCATCGCGCCTGGGTGGGCGTCGCACGACCAAAGCGTCGGTGAGTATGCCGCAGCACCGTTCCGACGCGTGCACACAGTCGCCGGCACGCGCAGTTGCCGTGTAGGTTAGGAAGAACCTGTTCCCCGGGCATTTCGTGCGCGTCGTCCTCGTCCAACCCCCCCGAAAGTATTGGCCCTACACCAGCGAGGGCGACAACTTCCTGCTTCAGCAGGCGCTACCTACCTTAGCCGCTCCTCTCCGAGAAGCCGGTCATGACGTGCACGTCATCGACTGCATGCCGCTGCACATCGGCTGGAGCTCGCTCGCCGATGAGCTGAAGCGTCTGGATCCCGACGTGATCGCGTCGGGGGAAAACCACGCGCTGTACGCCAGCGAGGCGCTTCGGTTTTTCCAGATGTGCAAAGAGGTCACGCCGCGCGCCAAAACCCTCGCGGGCGGCGGCCACTTTACGAACCTGTCACACCGTTATTCGCGCGCAAAGAAAGACGGTACCGCACCGGACATCGACGCCATCTGCATCGGCGAAGGCGAGCAGACGATCGTCGAGACCGTCGACGCCTGGGCCACCGCCGACGCCGATCTCTCCAAGGTCGACGGTCTGGCCTACTACGACGGGGCAAAGTCAGTGCGCACCCCGACGCGCAAGCTGATCCACGACCTCGATCTGCTGCCGATGCCGGCCTACGACATGCTGCCGATGCACCTGTACGGCAAAAGCCGGTACCTGTTCTCGCCGGGCGGCACGACGATCCACCACTCCCGCGGCTGCGTCTCGAAGTGCAGCTTCTGCGCGTGGTGGACGGTCATGGCCGACCGCAAGTACGACGAAAACGGGAAAGCCCAGCTTTCGCCACGCTGGCGCAGCAAGTCGGTAGGGCGCGTGATGGAGGAGATCTCCGAGCTCTACTACCGCTACGGCAAGCGCAGCTACGTCTGGGTCGACGAGAGCTGGAACATCGATCCGCGCTTCAATGATCAGTTCGCCGACGCGATGCTGAAGAGCGGCATGAAGACCAAGTGGTTCGCGTTCATGCGCGCCGACTGCATCGTGCGCGATGAGAAGAAGGGCATCCTTGAAAAGCTGATCAGGGCTGGACTTTCGCACATTCTGATCGGCGTAGAGCGCGCCGAAGACGACTCGCTCACCCTGCTCGACAAGCGCTTCTACACCGGCGGCGTCGCGGAAGAGGCGCTGCGCATCTTCAAGGAGAAGTACCCGGACGTCTTTGTGCAAGCGACGTTCATCGTCGGCGTAAAGGACGAGAGCCCGGAGAGCTTGCAGAAGCAGGTGGCGCTCGCGTCCAAGCTGGACATCGACTTCCCCGCGTTCCACCCGATCACCCCAGTCCCCGGCACGCCCATCTACGATGAGGCGATCGAGAAAGGCTGGATCACCGAAGAAGACTTCGACAACTTCGACTGGCTCTCTCCGGTGCTCGACACCAAGTACATGACCCGCGACGAGATCGCGACCTCCCTGTACGAGATGAACAAGAAGTTCGTCAACAACAAGTGGCTGATGAAGGGGCTGATGTCCCGCGTTCCCTACAAGCGCGACATGTACATCTGGTTTGCGAAGGTGTCGGCGTCGGTGGCGATCGAAGCGATCAAAGAGCGGATCAACCCCCTCAACGTAGAGCGCTACCAGCAGCTGGTGAAGCCGGACTGGTATGACGGCTAAGCCTCCCGGGATCGCGTTCTTCGACCTCGACCTCACCGTGCTGAGCGTGAACGCGGGCAAGCTGTGGGTGCGCTCGGAGTACAAGAAGGGGCGCATCACCCGCATTCAAGCCGCCAAAGCAGGCTTGTGGCTGGCGGCGTACCACCTCGGGTACGGGAAGATGGAGGGCGTTTTGACCGACGCCATCGCCACGCTCGAGGGGCAATCCGAGCCCGAGCTGCGCGCCGAGTCGCACGCGTTCTTCCAGCGCGAGGTCGCCCATCACGTTCGCCCTGGGGTGCACGCCGCGGTCGCGGCGCATGTCGCCGCCGGGGACACGCTCGCGCTGCTCACCTCGTCGTCGCCGTACCTCTGCGAGCCGGTGCAGGACTTGCTCGGGATCCCGCACATCCTCTGCAATCGCTTCGAGGTAAAAGACGGCCGGTTCACTGGGAAGCCGGTGCTTCCGCTGTGCTTCTCCGCCGGCAAGCTCACGTACGCAAAGCGACTCGCCGAGAGCCTGGGGCACGACTTAGCGAACTGTAGCTTCTACACCGACAGTTGGTCTGACATGCCGGTGTTGGCTGCGGTGGGCAACCCCGTAGCGGTGCACCCGGACCCGAGGCTGGCGCGTGAGGCCAAGGCGCGCGGTTGGACGATCGCGCGCTGGTGAGCCGCCGTCAGCTCGCCGGAGCGGACGGTCTCAGATCGCCATGCCGTACAACCCGTAGAGCATCATCTTCGGGTTGATGGTCTTCAGCTCGACGAGCTGCTTGCGCACCTGCTCGTAGCGCATGTAGAAGCGGCGCAGCGCATAGGACTGCATCTTGATCAGCAGCTCGGGGTCGTAGCCCTCGGGGTGGTAGATCAGCCGGTCGGCGTCAGGGTTGAACGTGGTGTAGTTCTCCCAGTCATCGCGGAACAGCGTCTTCTGCCATTGGTCCTCGAACAGCTTGGAGCCCGGGAACGGCACGGTGATCGCGAACTTGGCAAAGTCCAGCTTCAGATCCACGGCGAACTCGATGGTCTCGCGGGTCATCTCCGGGGTCTCGCCCGGCATGCCGATCATGAACAAGCCAACGGTCTGGATGCCGGCCTTGCGCGCGTTCTCGACGCCCCAGCGCACCTTCTCGGTGGTGAGGTTCTTGTTGACGTTGCCGAGCAGCATGTCGACGCCCGACTCGATGCCCATCAGCACGCGACGGCAGCCGCCTTCGTACATCAAGCGGCAGGTCTCTTCATCCAGACGATCGGCGCGCGTCTCAGAGAGCCACGAGCACTTCTGGTCGAGCTTGCGACGCACGAGCTCGTCGCAGAGCGGACGGAGATCTTTGATGATCAGCGGGAAGATCGGATCGACCAAGCCGATCTGACGCACGCCATATCGATCGACGAGGTACTCGTACTCGTCAACGATCTTGAACGGATCGCGCCGGCGGTACACCTTGCCGGAGTGCAGCAGCGAGCAGTAGTCGCAGCGGTACGGACAGCCGCGCGAGCCGGTCATCGTCAGGATCGGCTTGTCCATGTCCGCGAACGGCAACAAGCCGTAGCGATGGTATGGCGTCAGATCCCACGCCGGGTACGCGAGGGTGTCAAGGTCGCGGCGCAGCGCGCGCATCTTGTTGGTGACGGGCTCGCCGTGGTCCATCCACGTCAGGCCGTCCACCTTGCCAAAATCGGTCTCGCCGCTCTCGAGCGCCTGAACGAGCTCGGTGATCGTGTCTTCGCCGTCATGGTGAACGACAAAGTCCGCCGAACCGGCGCGCAGGATGTCTTTGGCGAACACGTCGGCGTGCACCGCGCCCCAGACGATCTTGACGTTGGGGAGCACGATGCGCAGGGCTTTCGCCAGCGCCTCGCAGGTCGGCGCGCTGGGAGTGAGCACCGTCATGCCGACGAGATCGGGCGCGAAACGACGCGCGCGCTCCACGACCTGCTTGCCGTCCAACTTCTCGGCGAACATGTCGATGAAGCGGGTCTGAACGCCGGCCGCGACGAGCGCCCCGGCGATGTACGCGATGCCGGTAGGCGGCATCGGCTCCAAGAGCCCCGCGAACCGCCCAAGCTTGGCCATGTTCATGGCGGGATTGATCAATAGGACGCGCATGAGAACTCCGAACTCGGCAATGTAGCTGACAACGCGCCCGAAGGTCTACTCATTCGGTAGTTCCACGGGCACGATCACGCGATCACATCGCAGATACAGGGCACGCGTACTCGGGAGACTTGGCGTCGCCCTCAAAATTCTCGACCGACATGTACACCGTATAGTCGGAGTCCGAGTCCACATCTCCGAGGTACAGCGTCACGGTGGTCGCATCCAGCAGCGCCACGGCGTCCCCGCCGGCCATCTCGGAGATCGCGAGCGTGGTGTTGAGCACCGACTGCCCATCCGCGTCCAGCAGGTTCACAAAGACCGCCCCGCCCTCCAGCGTCGCCGCATCGGCGGCGGACCACTGAGACGTGCATTGGATGGCGATGCCGATCTGAGGAAAGTCGTCAAAGCGGCAAGCGGGAGTCCCTACCGCAGACATCACCTTGGCCTCAGGCTCAGACGTGTCGGAGCCGCCGGAGGACGTGTCTGTAGAGCTCGACGTGTCGGTGGTGTCCGACGTGTCGGCGGGAGAGTACATCTCGCCGCTCGCGTAGTGAGAGCCGCCGCCACTCCATGCGTGATCGTCAACGTTGGTACAAGCCAGCAAAGAGAGCAGCAGCATCAGGACACCTAGGTTCAGAGTACGTCGAAGGATACCACAACCAACGCGAAGGGTCACGCCGGGCCGAAAAAAGCCCGACGCGCGCCCCCGCGCTTCAACCGCGAATCGCCGCGCGACCTGCGTATTTCCCGGTGCGATCCAGCTCGCCGGCGATGCGGAGCAGCTGGTTGTACTTCGCGGTGCGGTCGGTGCGGCAGAGCGAGCCGGTCTTGATCTGACCGGCGTTGGTCGCGACGGCGAGGTCGGCGATGGTGGTGTCCTCCGTCTCGCCCGAGCGATGAGAGAGCACCGCGCGCCAGCCGGCGCACTGCGCCATGTGAATCGCGTCGAGGGTCTCCGACAGGGTGCCGATCTGGTTGACCTTCACGAGGATGGCGTTGCAGATGTCCTCCTGGATCGCGCGGGAGAGCCGCGAGGTGTTGGTGACCAGCAGGTCGTCCCCGACGAGCTGCACCTTGCTGCCGAGCGCGTTGTTGAGCAGCTTCCATCCCTTCCAGTCATCTTCGTCCAAGCCGTCTTCGATCGAGATCAGCGGGAACGCGTTGACGAGCCCAGCGTACATCTCCACCATGCCGGCGGCGTCCATCGCCTTGCCGTTCATCGTGTACACGCCGTCTTTGTGAAGCTCGGTCGCCGCGACGTCAAGCGCAAAGAACACTTGCTCACCCAGCTTGTAGCCGGCCTTTTCGACCGCGCTCGACAGGATCTCCAAGCACTCAGTGTTGGAGCCGAGGTTCGGGGCAAAGCCGCCTTCGTCGCCGACGGCGGTGTTGAGCCCCTTGGAGGCGAGCACCTTCTTCAGCGTGTGGAACACCTCAACGCCACAGCGCAAGGCCTCCTCAAAGCTGGAGAATCCAGCAGGAACAATCATAAACTCTTGCACGTCGATGTTGTTGTCGGCGTGGGCACCGCCGTTGATGACGTTCATCAACGGTACGGGGAGCGTGCGGGCGTTCGTTCCGCCGACCCAGCGGTACAACGGGACGCCATGCGCCATGGCCGCGGTGCGCGCGACCGCCAATGACGTACCGAGGATCGCGTTCGCGCCGAGGCGTCCCTTGTTCGCGCTGCCGTCCAGCTCGATCAACAGCTGGTCGATGCCGCGCTGCTCGGAGACGTCGAGGCCAATGATCTGCGGCGCGATGACGTCCCGCACGTTGGCAACGGCGCGGTCTACGCCTTTGCCCACCCAACGCTTCGCATCGCCGTCGCGAAGCTCCACCGCTTCGTGCTGCCCCGTCGAGGCGCCCGAGGGCACTGCGGCGCGGCCACAAACGCCGTCGTCGGTGACCACCTCGACCTCTACCGTGGGGTTGCCTCGCGAATCGAGGATGAAGCGGGCGTGGACTTCTTGAATCAAGGACATGAGCGACTCCGTGGCCCTGCAGCCTAACCGGCTCAGGGGCAGAACTGCGTCCTTCAGCGCGGGAATCGCGGAGCGAGGGACGGGTGATTTCAACCACCGACCGCGTGAGAGCACGCATGCCAAGGGCTGTGAAGGCGTCTCCAGCGGGCTTCAAGCTGCGGACTGCCCCACTTTAGCGCTACAAACGCGACCTTTGGCCTACGGCACGCGCATTGCTTTGTGTGCGCTGAGCGCCGACCCGATTCACTACGAAACCATGGCGCCGCTCACCGGAGTCGCAAACATGTTCCCATCCCTGCTCACGCTTGGGCTCGCCCAAGCTCCACTTGGCCTCTCGGGCGCGCCTGGTCTGGCGCTCTCGTTTTTCGCGAACGAGGCCATCGGCGCCGCACAGGCTGAAGAGCCTACCGTGCCCGCCTTCATCGATGTACCCGTTGGCGAGTCGGTGATCCGAAAGGAAAACCGGCCCATCTCTAGGGTGCTGATCTCCAACCCGGCCGTCGCGGAGCTGAAGCTCCTCGAAGAAGGACAAGTGCAGGTGCTCGGCCTCGCGGTCGGGTCCACCGACCTCTGGATGTGGTACCGCGATGATCCGAGCCATCCACGGGTATTTCAGGTTCGCGTCCAAAACGACCTGTCCGACCTGACCCGGCGCGTGAACGCCGCCGTGACCGGCGTGGCGCCCCGCGTCTACGCCGTGAAAGACCGCGTGGTCGTCGAAGGCGAGTTGACCGACATCGAATCCGCGGAGCGCGTCGCAAACATCACGCGGATCTTCGACAAGGACTTTGTGAACCTCATGACCGTGAAGGGCGACAGTCAGGTGCAGCTGCACGTGACCTTCGCCGAGGTGAGCCGCACAGGCCTGAGGGAGCTCGGGCTGAACATCCTCGGCCAGACGTCCAAGGATCAGTTCGCGATCTCCGGACCGGGGTCCACCGGCGCGGCGAGCGGTCAGACCGGGTCGGCGACGGCCTACCCCAACATCAACGGGAACACCGTCACGTCGCCCGCGGCGGGGGTCTTCAACCTCATTGGCTTGATCACCACCGGCCCCATCGACATCACAGCCATTCTGTCGGTGTTGGAGGAGTACGACCTCGCCCGCACGCTCGCGCAGCCCACGCTGGTCTCGCTCTCCGGCCAGCAGGCCGAGTTCCTCGCCGGCGGGGAGGTGCCTATCCCCATCGGGGAAACCAACGGACGCATCAGCGTCGACTTCAAAGAGTATGGCGTGAAGCTTGTGTTTGTGCCCACCGTCTTGTCGGGGTCGGTCATTGACATGCGCACCTATGTCGAGGTCAGCGAGCTCGACGAAGCGAATTCACTCAAGCTCACCGGCATCGAGATCCCGGCGTTCGTGACTCGAAAGGCCGACTCCCACCTGCGTCTCAGCGACGGCATGACCTTCGCGATGGCCGGCATGCTCAAAGAGCGCACGCGAGCGTACCGGTCCCAGATCCCGATTCTGGGCGACATCCCCATCCTCGGGAGCTTGTTCCGCTACGTCAAACACGGCCGCGAGGAGACCGAGATCGTCATCTTCGTAACCCCCGAGCTGGTGCGCCCGATGGTGCCTGGCGAGGTGCCCGCCCTCCCCGGCAGCACCGAAAACTACAACCCCAACGACTTCGACCTGTTCCTGATGGGCTCCATCGTCGCTCCAGGGTCACGCACCGCGGAGCCTACGGGCGCCGTCGGGATGCAACGATGAGCGGCGCACCGCGCGCGATGCGCATGATGTCCGTCCTCCGGCGTGCCGCGACGGTGGTCACGGGTCTGGCGTTGATGGGCAAGCCCATGATGGGCACTCCCGCCTTCGCCGCACAGCACGAGGTGCTGGCGAAGGACCTCAGCCAACCCGAAGCCCGCGCCACGGCCCAGTTGGACGTGTTGCAGGGCTTGGTCGACGCCGGCCTCGTCGCTCAGGCCTTGGGGGTCGCGACCGATATTCGAGCTGCGGGGGTCAAGAGCCCGCGGCTGGACCTGCTGCAAGCGCGGGCGATGCACGCCCAGGGCATGACGACGCAGGCCGCGGACATGCTGCGGGGCGTCGTCAAAAAGCAGCCGCGCAACGAGGAAGCGTGGAGCGTATTGGGGCTCGTGCTGTCCGACGCGAAGGACCTCGGCGGCGCGACCGCGGCGTTGGAGCACGCGCACCGTCTGGCACCGCGTGACGCGAAGGTGCTCAATAATCTTGGCTATCTGCTGATGGCCAAGGGGCAGACGCAGCGCGCGGTGGAGATGTTCAGCGCGGCGATCGTGCAGGCCCCGTCCAGCGCACGTAGCCGGAACAATCTCGGCTTTGCGCTTGCCCGTTTGGAACGGGATGGAGACGCGATGGCAGCGTTCGGCGCGGCCGGCCCGGAAGCGGACGCGCGCTACAACATGGGCGTCGCGTGCGAGCTGCGCGGAGACACCGCCAGCGCGCTCACCAACTATCAAGCTGCGCTGTCAGCATCTGCCGATCACAAACCCGCAGCCGCCGCCTTGGCGCGGCTGCTTCACCTCGGATCTTCATGAAAAACGTCCAAATCCCCCCTCCCCTCACCTGTGTCTGCGGCTTGGCTTTGGTGGCAGGCCTTGCCTGCGTCGCAGGATGCGCGCAGCCCTTGCACCTGCAATACGATTTCGGCCGAGCCTACACCGACTCGCTCCAAGTCCAGTCCAACCTGGCCCGGCCCGGCGTAGCCAACTCGGACTACGAGCTAAGCGGCGCCGAGGCCATCCTCATCCGCGAGAACGTGCTGAAAGAAGACGTTGAACAGAAGAGCGGAAAAGTAGAGAGCACCAAGGATCAATAAGCACCCGTCTGGGAACAAATGGACCCCGGACTGTGTTTGATCGCCGCCATGCGCTGGTGGCTCGCGCGCAGCCGCATCCGCGCGTCGGGCTCGGCGACCGGCAGCTGCAGGTAAACAAGGCCGAAGCGGTTGCCAAGCTCAAGGGCGGGTTGGTCCCCCCTGCGAAGGTCGAGGGGTACGAAAGCCCGCACATCTACAGGCTGCTGTTGGTGCGTTAGCAGCCAACGCCGTAGCGCCCCGGCGACCGCAGCCATGACGACATCGTTGATGGTGGCGTGTTCAACGCGACCGCGCTCTCGTAGGGCGGAGAGCGGCATCGGCGCGGACCAAGCCACCCGTTTGACCAAGCCTAGTTCCCCTTTCAACGCGGTACGCGCATCTGGGGCGGACAAAAGCAGCTTTGCCAGAGCCGCGCCATACGCCCGCGCCGGGTACCTCCGACCCCGCGGTTCAGGCGCCACGCGTACGGTCTGTACATGCTCCAGCGAGGCCCCGTCGGTGAGGCCCAGAAGCACCTCGGAGAGCGCAAGCCCATCCGCAACGCAGTGATGGATACGCACCACCATCGCACCGCCAGCCCCGAAGCCATCGACAAGGGATAGCGACCATGGAGCAAAGCGCAGATCCAGCGGCGTCCCAGCGAGATCGCCGATCAGCCGCTGAAGCGCACCGGAGTCGTGCGGAGGCGGCAGGGCGATGCGATGGACGTGCGCCTGGATGGAAAATAGTGGATCGTCCACCCATACGGGTCGACCCAAGCGGCGCTCCACGGCGCGCTGTCGAAACCGCGGGAAGCGCCGAACCACGCGCTCCTCAAAGCGCGCGATCACCTCTCCCCAAGGCGGCGCGACGGCGAACCACAGCACGGCGACCACGGTCATCGGATCCGCTGGGTCCTCCATATGCAGCCACGCCGTATCTACCGGCGCCATCGTCTCGGACATGGCCGTCACTCCACCTACGGAGTGCGCACCCCAACCGAGCCGTCAACCGCCGCGCAACATCGCCTCAGCCACACGCACACCGCCCAACGCCGCTGCGTAGGTGCTCTGGCCGGGAAACACCGAATCCCCGACCAACCACAGCCCGCGCTCTGGAGACACCGGCCCCAGCTGCGCCCACGCGGCGAGCCCGAACCTGCGCGGAACCCCACCTACCGCCCCCTCGGCTCGACGCACAAAGCGCTGGAACGTACGAGGAGAAGCGGTCATCTCGCTGACGACGTCGTTCACTTCGGGCCCCAACACACCAATCGTGTGTCGCATGTGTTGCTGAATTCGAGCCACGGTGTCCGCAGGATCGCCCGTACGAAGCCGAGCGAGCGAAACATGCGTTGACGCAGTCAACACACGCCATCCGGGAGGAGCCCCCCGCTCATCCTCAGTGCTTGCTACCGACACAAACACGTGGTTCCCATCCACCAACGGCGCGGCGCGATCCAGCGTCAAGTCCAGGTGATGCGCCGGTCCGTCCTCGCCCCGTACGACGCGGTAGAGCATCACCGCACCCCATCCGTCCGCTACCGGCTTTTGGCGTTCTTCCAGCGCCTTGTGTCCGCCGAGGAGTCGAGCGAGATCCCCGGGAAGCAGGTTGGCGACCACCGCGTCAGCGACGACTGGCCCTTGCCGGGTCTCTACCACCCATGAACCTCCGTCCCTTCGCAAGGCCGACACCCGGTTCGCGAGCCGGACCTCGCCTCCTGCCCGCCCGATCGCGGTGACCAGACCATCGGCGAGCGTGCCGATCCCACCACGGATGTGCCCGGTACCACGCCAACAGTAGTCCATCGCTGCGACCGCAAAAGCCGTCTCGGCCTCCTGCGGAGGGCACTGAACGGTGATCTGACACACCCCGCTCAGCCAGGTCTGAAAGGGCTCAAAGTCGCCGAGCCCATGGCGCGCGACCATCGCGGACAAAGGCCGCAGCAACAGCGGGAGCAGCGGCGCATAGCGAGGAACGCGGCCAACATGCTGCAGCAAGCTCCCGAAGGACAGCGGAGGGAGCAGCTCGGGATGATCGAAGAGCTCCCAAAGCGTGTCCGCGTGCGCGCCTTGTTCCGAGAAGAATCGCCGCAGGGAGTTCGCCGGGGCCCCGGGCAGCGCGCAGAGCCGCTCTACAAAGGCGGCCCGGTCGCGGTCCACGGGCAGGGACAGCCCCGGGGAGCGGGTCTCGACCACCGGATCGATCCAATCGACGGTTACGGGAAGCTCAAAACGGGAGATCCAGTCGCCGAAAAGCTGGCCGGGACGGAGCCCTGAGAACAGCGTAGCGCCCGCTTCGTAGCGCACACCTTTGCGGGTAAACGTCGACGCACACCCGCCAGGGTAGGTCAGCGCTTCGCAGAGCGTGACCCGCGCGCCTCGCTCCGCCAACGCGAGCGCAGCACCGAGGCCTCCGAAGCCCGCCCCGATCACCACGACGTCTTTGCCAGCCCCTTTGCCAGCCCCTTTGCCAACGCCTTTGCCAACGCCGCTCATGACGCCAGCGCCTTAGCGAGCCCGCCGAGGATTCGGCCCGCCGGGGCATTGACGCACAGGGTCGCGAGCGGATCTCCACGCGTCGGGCCAATGTTCACGATGGCGACCGGCATTCCGCGCTCCGCCGCACGCCGCACGAACCGAAAGCCTGAGTACACCGTCAGCGACGTACCGACGACGAGCAGAACCTCAGAGTCTTCCAGCATCCCGAAGGCCGCTTGCACGGTGACGGCGGGGACGTTCTCGCCAAAAAAGACCACGTTCGGCTTCAGCATCCCGCCGCACCGCGCGCAATCGGGAACAACAAAACCGTCTACGGACGTCAGCTCGGCGTCGCCGTCCGGCGCAAGCTCCGCGGAGGCTGTCCAGCCCGGGTTCAACGCCAACAGCCGTTGCTGCGCTGTGGCGCGCCCCTCGATCGTGCCGCACTGCAGACAAAGCACCTCCGCTAAGGAGCCATGAAGCTCGATCACGCGCTCATGTCCCGCGGCTTGATGCAGACCATCGACGTTCTGGGTGATCACCCCTCCGAATGCACCCGCCCGCTGCATCGCGGCCAACGCCCGATGGCCTTCATTCGGCGCAGCGGCAGAAAACCGAGGCCAGCCCACCATCGAGCGCGCCCAATACCGCTGCCGCGCGAGGGGATCCTCGAGAAACGGCCGGTATTGAACCGGGTTGCGCACCTTCGACCCCAGCCCGCGGTAGTCCGGGATGCCCGACTCGGTGCTGCACCCCGCGCCCGTCAACGCGACCACGCGCTTTCCCCGCAGCATGCTCACCAGCGCGGCGGTGTCCGAGGCGGCGGTGTCCGAGGCGGCGGTGTCCGAGGCGGCGGGGTCGTCGGTGACGTGCATCTCTCCTCCTCACCCAGCGGCGCGCGACGCGCCAGCTCCAGCCCTCTAGGGCAAGCGGCAAGCGGGATCGAGCAGCTCCGGGCGGTACTCAAAATGCATGGTGTCATAGTGATACCAGCGCCCACCCCAGATGAAACCTTCGGCTTCAAACGCAGCGACGATCGCCTGCGGCACCCGGTTTCGCCACCGTACGCTGCCGTCCGCCGATTTCTGCCACTCCCAGTAGTCGCTGCCTTTCACAGAGATGTCGATCGCGATGCCGTAGGAATGCGCGCTACGACGGTTGGTGTTGGCGATCGGGCGCCACATGAAGGTGCCGCCCAGCGGACCGGTCACAAAGGCCGCGGTCGCAGCGTCCATGTGCCCATCAAGCTTTGATGAAACACGGGAAAGCGCCTGCGCGGCTCGAGGATGAACTCGAACCGTCTGACCCAGAAAAAGAACACTTTGTAATGCTACGGCTTCAGCGCTCCCGCCGTACGTCGCCGCGAGCAGCGCATCCGATCGGATCCGCCCCGGGTCTTGGTCCGGCACGGTGACCGGCAAGATCGGCCCCGGTTGGTACGGCTGCGCGAGCGTGTCCTCCAAATCGGGCGTAGAGAGCGCCTCCGCAAAGGACTTCTCGCGCCCATCGTCCCAAACGACTTCCGATTGGTCGGGGAGCCGCAACGCCCAGCCCGCGGGCGTCTCCACCACCGTGCCGACATAGTGGGCAGCGAGGCAGATCAGAGCAAGCGGAGCGGGCATGTTCGAGCATTATCCCAAAACTGGTTAGTCAACCTGCGATGTCAGATACTTCCAAAATGTCGCGCACTTCCAAAGTCCTTGCGCTCACCGGCCTGATGTCCCTCGCGTGTGCCGGCGGCCCAGCCACGGCCCCGAGCGAGCCCACTGCGTCTCCGCCAAGCGCGCCCCCCGCGAGCCTGCCTACGGGCTCCGCTGCGACGGGGCAAGCAGCTCCCGGGCCTGACTCCCCGATCCCGTACTTCACGAACGCGCTCCCCGACAGCGCGCTGCAGGGACGAACCCTGCGCGAGCTCACCCTGATGCGCAACACCATCTACGCGCGCGCTGGAAACCCATTCCGAAAGCGCTGGCTCAATGAGCATTTCTCCGCACAGCCATGGTATCAAGCGCGGGCGACTATGGACGAAAGCGCGCTCACCCCAGTCGACAGGGCGAACGCTGAAAAAATCGCCGCATACGAGGCATCCTTGCTCCAAAGCGAGCTGCGCACACGGGCACAGGAAGTATCCGGGCGACTTGCTGCACAGCTGGGCAGCGCCCCGCCGAACCGCGCCCCGCGGGATCAAGTCGAGAAGGATTTGATCGAGCTGATGCTGCTTGACCGATCCATTGGGGTCGTGTTTCCCGGCGACGCTGGGCTTCAGATCCCATCTTGGTTTACCGAGAAGGTCGACGTCACCGCGCTGGACGATGCCTCCCGTCTGGACAGCCTGCTGACGGTAGACGCCCTGCGCGACTTTTCCAAACGCGACCTACGGATCCTCCGAAATACGGTGTATGCGCGCCGCGGTCGTGCTTTCAAGTCCCAGCTGCTCGCCGAGTACTTCTCCCGTATGGAATGGTACCAGCCAGACGCAACCTACGCAGACAGCCGGCTCTCCGATATTGACCAACGCAACATCAAGCTCATCCGCTCCGTTGAGGACAGCGTTGGCGGACCCCTGACCGACCTCCAACAACAGGCGTCGGACGAGTGGTTCTCGGGTGCCTGATAAGGGTCAAGCCGGCCCCGGCGGGGCCAACCCACATTCCATCAGAACGAACCTCCGCTACCGTCCGACTCGACCGGCGTAGATCCAATCGCGGTTAGCAGATCGAGGATGCCGCGCGGGTCTGTAGACGGCTGCGCGGGCGCGCCCTGTAGGCCGGCGCGGATCGGCAGCACGCGCGCATGTTCGACCTTACCTTCGGGCGTAAACCGAACCCGCAGCAGGATCGCGTCCGTCTCGCGCGTGCAATCACACGCCATCGCGACATTACCGAGGCCCCACGCGATGACCATCCCGCCACGGCGCTCCACGGGCCCGATCGCGTGGGTTCCGTGCGCGACGACAACCCCCGCCCCGGCCTGCTCAGCGGCCGACACCGCCGTGCGTAGCGCCGGACTCGGCAGATAGGACGCGACGCCCCGGACGTGAAAAGCAACGACCAGCGCGTCTGCCTGAGCGCGCAGCTTTGCAGCCTCCGCCGCGAACGTTGGCGGCAGATCGGGAGCGAGGTCCACCTGCACCATCGCCACCCGAAGCGCGCCGAGGTGAACCACCGAAGCGCCGAGCGCCGCGACCCCATCAGCGATCAGCGCGCGGTCAGCTGCATCCGGGTCAGCCGCATCGAAGCGATGGTTGTTCGCGACGCCGACGGCAAGAAGGCCCAACTCAGGGGTGATGCCATGCACGGTGTTGTGCAGGTGCACCCTACCGTCTGCGTCCGTCCAGGAAGCTGCGCCACCGCCGGGAGAGCGATCCGCGGGGCCCTCGAGGTTCACGTACCCGCGCGCCCCTTCTACGAGCGGCGCCAAGGGCTCGAGCAGCGCCGCCGGATCACGGTCGCCATAAAATAAATCCCCCCCGAGCCACAGGTCGGGGGGCTGCGGGGCCGCGCACGCGAAGATCAGCAGCAAAAACACGATGGAACCGACTATCGCCATTCGCCGCAGAGGCAGCGCTCGGCAGCCTTCAGAGCGCGCGACTGGACAGAGTTCGCGATCAGGCAGGAGTTGTCTACCCTCTGACGAATCTCCCGCGCGTGACGTGATAGCCTTGCGGCCCCGCAGCCCGGTCATCGGCTACTGCGGCGCTGAAAACGCCCGTTCACCTCGTCCACATGGAGCCACCATGAGCCAGTACGTCACCGAAGTTCTCGAAGGCCTCAAGAAGAAGTATCCCTGGGAGACCCTCTTCATCCAGGCGGCCACCGAGATCCTGCACTCCCTGGCCCCGGTGGTCGAGGCCGACCCCAAATACCGCAAGCACAAGATCCTCGAGCGGCTCGTTGAGCCCGAGCGCATCGTGTCCTTCCGGGTTTGCTGGCAGGACGACAAAGGCGAATACCAGATCAACAACGGCTGGCGCGTCCAGTTCAACAGCGCGATCGGGCCCTACAAGGGTGGCATTCGCTTCCACCCCACCGTGACCCAGGACACGCTGAAGTTCCTCGGCTTCGAGCAGATCCTCAAGAACAGCCTGACCAGCCTGCCGATGGGCGGCGGCAAGGGCGGCGCCAACTTCGATCCCGCCGGCAAGTCCGACGCCGAGATCATGCGCTTCTGTCAGGCGTTCATGTCCGAGCTGTTCCGCCACATCGGCCCAGACACCGACGTCCCTGCGGGTGACATCGGCGTAGGCGGCCGCGAGGTCGGCTACATGTTCGGCCAGTATAAGAAGCTCGCCAACGAGTTCACGGGCGTGCTCACCGGCAAGGGCTTGAACTGGGGCGGCAGCCTCATCCGTCCTGAGGCCACCGGCTACGGCGTCGTCTACTTCGCAGAAGAGATGCTGAAGACCAAGGGCGACACCATCAAGGGCAAGCGCGTCGCGGTGTCGGGCTTCGGCAACGTCGCCTGGGGCGCGGTGCTCAAGGCCACCCAGCTGGGCGCGAAGGTCGTCACTATCTCCGGCCCCGATGGCTACATCCTCGATGAAGAAGGTTTGAACGCCGAGAAGGCCGCCTACATGGGCGAGATGCTGCGCACCAACCCGCGCGCCGTCGCGCCTTTCGCGGACAAGTTCCCCAGCGCCAAGTTCATCGCTGGCAAGCGCCCGTGGGAGGTCAAGGTCGACGTCGCCCTCCCCTGCGCGATCCAGAACGAGCTCAACCTCGACGAGGCCAAGGCTCTGTTCGCCAACGGATGCATCTGCGTGACCGAAGGCTCCAACATGTCCTCCACGCTCGAGGCCGTCGACTTCTTCATGGAGAACACCGGCAAGATCATGTTCAGCCCCGGCAAGGCCTCGAACGCAGGCGGCGTCGCCACGTCCGGCCTCGAGATGAGCCAGAACTCCATGCGCCTCGGCTGGACGAGCGAAGAGGTCGACGCTCGCCTCCACACGATCATGATCAACATCCACAAGGCCTGCGTGGACTCCGCGGCGCGCTACGGCACGCCCGGTAACTACGTCAACGGCGCGAACATCGCCGGCTTCCTCAAGGTCGCCGACGCGATGCTCGATCAAGGCCTCGTGTAGCGCTGCGGCGCGACGCTTCACGGGCTCTCCCGGCTTTGCGCTGGGGGAGCCCGTGTTGGTTTTAGAGTTCGAACAAGAGGAATGTGGCGAGGAAGGTCACTAGGAACGAACTCCACCCAGCCAGCATGACCCCGACTAACGCGAACGTCGAGTGACGAAGCTCAACCGTGCGCGGTCGGGCTCTCGGGTCCCCGTGCCGCAGCCAAAGTCGCATGATCGAGAACCCGATGATCCCGCCAATCGGCGCAGTCCACAGCGAGTCTACCCACCATGGCAAAGCGCAGCACGCTCCGGTGAGCAGCACCCCAGCAAAGACGGATCGCGCTGCGCTGTCGTACTCACCTACCGCACGGTAGTTTTCGGCCACGGCGAGCGCGCCGCCGGCCGGACCGCCGAAAATCATCGCGAAGGTGAGCTGATCCAAGGTAAACCGCTTCATGATTCCCCCAAGTTGCAAACGCGTTGAGAACCCGCTCCGTGACATCGTTTGGGTAACGGAGCTGTAGGATCGCGTCCACGAACCCGGTAGGGGGGCTGTCCGATGATCGGCGAGACTGCGTCCTCGACCGTCGCGGCCTCGGCCGGGCTCACACGTTCAGCAACCGGTAGTCGAGCTTGGGGGAGAGCGACGGCGGAAAGTCAGCGCGAACCACCGCCGATTCACGCAGATACACCGTCTCGAGCGCAGGCAATTGCGTGAGTACATCGATCTCGGTCAAGCTGCCCGAACCGATGAGCACCAACACCCACAGGGTGCTCCACCCGTTCAGAAACTCAAGAGACCCTGTGAAGCCAGGGGCGAGCGTCAGCGACTCGATGGCGTGGCCGTTGCCGAGGCTGCACAGCTGATCGGGGGTGACATGGGACGGGAGTAAGAGGGTCGTGAGACCGGAGATCCGAGCTACAGGACCCAAGCCGCACGCAAACGTGCAATTGCGAAGGTCAAGCGACGAAAAGGACCAGCGCTCGGCGCCGTCGAACGAACGCACGGTGGTCTTCAGACCCATCGCTTTCAGCGCCGGCATCGCCCGAAAGTCGCCGATCCGCCCCCCGTCGATCCACAAACTCCGCAGCTTGGGTGCGCACAAGCCGTCCAGATGCTGCGGACCCTTCAGATAGAGTTTCTCGATCGCCGGAAGTTCGCCGTTCCATTCCAGCACGCCGGCGCTCTCTGGGAGCCCAGGCTGGCGGACGTCGAGATCCTGAACGTGGCGCAGCGCGGACAGATCCAGCTCGGTGTCGGAGTCCGAAGCGGGGAGCGTCAGGTAGCAGGTCTTCAAGCCTACAAGCCTCAACAATGGCCCAAGATCCGCCCCGGGCGCGAGCTTCAGACGTAGCTGGGTGAGCTTCTGGAGTCGGGACACGAAGCCCAGATCGCGCACCGGCGCGTTGCTCGACACCGTCAAGCCGTCCTGAAGCTCCACCAGCCCAGCGAGCGGGCCGTAGTCGCTGAGATTCGGGCAACTATACAGCCTTAGGCTGCTTAGTTCTTTACACGCATCCAGACCGGAGAGCGAGCGTAGCGCTACGGTGCGACAGGCGATGTGCAGCGTCTTCAACCCCACGCAGCCCCGCAGCGGCTCAAGGTCGACCAGGTCGCAATGGCCCGTCGTCGCGCTGATCTCCAGAAGGAGCAGCCCGGGACACGCGTCAATTCCATCCAGACGCTCAAGGGCGTGACAGTATTCGAGGTTCAGGCTTCGCAGGCGCCCAGCGCCCTCAAGGAAAGTCAGGTCCGCGCAGGGCAAGCCCACCACCCAAAGCCCTTCGAGCGCCGGTAGCCTTCCAAAAGGCGGTACCGGCAGCGCTGCCATTTCAGGCTCGTACTGTAGCCGCAGATCCCGCAGCCTTTCGCGTAGCGTGCCCGCGAGGCCCTGGTCCGGAGCGGTGCAAAGGATCCACGCCAATGCCCAACGAGCCAGCGTTCGTTTGGGAGCTTTGACCCCCTTGAACACCTGCCCCAACGCTTCGGCCGGGCCGTCCGCCGCGAACGCTTTCGCGAGCTGGACTCCATCCAACAACGTATCGAAGACCTCAGGGGCATCCAAGCCACGCAGCAGCTCGATCCCCGCGAGCACCTCCGCAACGTCGGGGGACGTGAGCCGCCGCTTCAGCGCGCGGAGGATCTGGGCGGACTCTTTGGAAATCGCGCTCCTTTGTGGAGAGTGGTAGCGGTCCATGGCGCGGGCTTCCTTGTGGCAACGGCCTTATAAGCCGCGTGCAGCCACCCGGAGCCCGCTTGCGACCGCCTTCCCTATGCACGTTCGTGCTTGAAGATCCCGAAGGCTCAATGCACGCGCTCAGCGCTTGGGCGGGGACCTTCGGCGCGGCGAGCCTTGAGGTGCGCGCGGACGGTCAACCCAGCGTCGCCTTGATACATAGCGAGGGACGAAGCGTACAAGCGGCTACGGGACTTCGGTTGGTGTTGGCCGTGGGAGGTCGCTACCTCCAATTGCGTTGGAAGTCGCGAGCCGCGGAGGTTCGGGTGCAGTTGACTCCGGGCGCGGTCGTCATCGACGGGGTGCCGGCGGTCGGCCTCTACCGCGCTGGCGCTACGAGCCGCTGGGTCAGCGCCCCCGAGCTGGTCTGCCTCGCCGAACTTCCGCCCCGGATCCCAAACACCGTCCGGGCGCTCACCGTGCTTCACGGAAGCTGCACCGACCTGACGCCCTTAGCTGGTTTGCACGAGCTCGAATCCGTGAACCTCGCGCGATGCAAACCGCTGCGCGACATCTCGGCGCTCGCGGGACTCCATGCGTTGCAAGAGCTGAACCTCGAAGCGTGTGATGACGTGCTGGACCTCGCGCCGCTCGCTGGGCTGAAAACGCTGCGGGCGTTGGACCTGCGGGAGTGCCCAAAGCTACAGGATCTCGCTCCCCTCGCCGGTCTTGAAGCGCTCGAAACGCTGAACCTGAGCTGGTGCGCGCAGCTTTCCGACTTGGGACCCCTCGCCGGTTTACACGGTCTCACAACCTTGGACTTGTCCTTCTGCACCCAAGTGACCAACCTCGCGCCGCTCGCTACGCTGCGCGGGCTGCGATCCTTGCAACTTTACGGGTGCGAAGGGGTCAGCGACCTGACTCCGCTCGCCGACCTCCGCGGCCTTGAAACCCTCGACGTGTCGCGGTGTGATCGGCTGACTGACCTCGCGCCTCTTTCGGGACTGACCGGGCTGACGACGCTCAGCGTGTCCTTCTGCGATCGGATTCAGGACCTGACGCCGCTCGCCGGGCTGCACGCGCTGGAGACGCTGGATGTGTACGGCTGCGAGAGGGTGACGGATCTCGGGGTGTTGGCGGGGTTGCGTGCGTTGAAATCGGTGGGGGTGGGCGGGTTGGAGTGATATCGCCGCCCCGGTCACCCGGGTTATAGTCTCCAAATGAACCAAATCCTATTTCTTCATGGTCGCGAGTCCGGCCCCGGCGGCACCAAAGCAAGGTGGCTGGCCGAGCGCTACGGCGCGGTCACGCCGCAGCTGGAAACCGTCGTCGTCGCTGAAACAATGCCTGCAGCACGCGCTGCCGTCGCGCAGCACAAACCGGACCTCATCATCGGCTCCTCCTACGGCGGCGCCGTCGCGGTGAAATTGCTTTTGGAGGGCGCCTACAACGGGCCCGTGGTGCTCATCGCTCCGGCAGCCACCAAGCTGGGTGGCGATCGTGCGTTGCCGGACGGTGCCCGCGTCATCATCATCCACGGCGATGCCGACGACGTTGTCCCCTACGTAGACAGCGTAGCGTTGGCCGCGACCGGGGGGACAGGCGTTCGATTGGTGACCGTAGCGGGAGGGGATCACCAGCTGCACGCCATCCTCCACAACGGCGTTTTGGCTGCGGCGATCGCGGAGCTAAGCGGCGACTGAGCTGCTTAGTCCTCCGCCATCCCCCGCCCTTGGGCGATCAAGCCAAGGAAGATGCCCAAGAACAACGACAACGTGCCCCACATCACGGTCGTGACCAACCATCCGGCCTCGAGCGCTACATCTCGCGACACCGACCACCAGACTACCCAGTTTCCGCCATAGTTTACCAACAGCAAAAGCAGCAGCGGCAAACCTCCGCGTCGAAGGATCTGCTTGAAGTCAAGGTCCGGGGCGCGCACTTTGACATCCGAGTACAGCAAGTACAAGGAGATCAGGAACATGGGTGCCACAACGAACGCATATTTTGTGTAGTCTCCGGCGTGCGCATCCACCAACAGCGGCTCCCAGATCATGTTGGTCTGAATGCTGCTGAGCGGCGCCCCAGCCACACCCAACAACAGCGGCGCGAAGTACTGCCACGCTTGCGGAACTTCGTCACAAAAGGCCCGCACCCGCTTGGCCTCCGTCAGCCGCAGTCGCCGCAGGAAATACCTACCCACCCTGCCAATCTCAGCCTTGCCCAGCAACAAACGCTCTTCAAAGGCCAGCCTTAAGACTTCAGCCTCGCTGCCGTCACTCATCGCCGTTTGAAGGTCCTCGACGAGCTGCTTGCGACGAACGCGGTTGGCCTCACCGGCGACGATCCACTCCTCCACCGCGCCGGCAAGCGCGTCCACCGCACCCTCTACATGCCAGGGCAACGGCGCTGCAAGCGTGCGCAGCGCATGGAGCGCCGACCGCCACTCGGCCGCGGTGTCCTCATCGACCAGCGGCATCTCCACCTCATGCGCGCTCTCCTGACGCACACGCAGCACCTTCTCGAGCTGCAGGTCTGGAGCGAACGGCTCACCCGTGATCGCGACGATCGCCGATGAGGCCTCGGCGATCGCGCGAGCCAAGCCGACCACGCGCTGGTCACACCAAGACCGCATTGCCGAGGGCGAAGCGACGTTGGCTTCGGGAGAGGACGCGCTGACCGGACCCACGCGCCAACGGGTGGTGCCCGTGCCTTGCGGACGCTCCAACCACGCGGCTTCAAGGAGCGTAGCGACCCGCGAGATCGGGGCGCACACCGGTTGAAGCGTGGGTAACGCCACGGACAAGTCCCGAAACAGAACTTCTCCTCGGCGTAGCACCTCGTGTATATCTGAGCTGCTGCGCTCGCTCTCCCACCGAACAAGCGGATCCAACAACGGGTGGGTCCCTGCTGGCGCCAACTTTCCATCAAAGTCCGGCCACCACTTCAGCACGTAGTCCCAAAACTTGTCTTTCTCTACGCCCGAGAGCGCGCTTCGGGCGTCGTCCGGCGGCGAATCCGCCGAGAGCACCGACAGCAGGATGCGCGCGACAGCAGCGTCATCCTCGCTGGATACAAGGCGTGCAACGACGTGATTCCCAGCCTGATCGGACAAGTGCGGGTGCACCTTCCACGTGCTGGTCAGACCGTTCACAGCGGTGCGCTTGAGCCATCGGGTGCGGAGCAGCCGCTCCAGTCCGGTGGTGGGACGGGCTCCGTGGTCCTGGGAGGCGTCGATCGGACGCTGGTGGAGCGCCTGAGCAAACAACGCATCGAGGTCGCATGCGATCGCGAAGATGTCGGCCCAAGCGACTGCATCAACCGAGCCATCGCTGGCTTTGAACCAAGCGGCATCCGCGCCGCGCACGACATGCGCCCAAACCAGATCCGCCGCATCGGGCCAATCAACCAACCAACAGAGCTCGACCAACGCTCCAAGGCTCTCCGAGCGGGGCAGCCCATCCCGACGATGCGGAGCCAAGGTCCGGAACGCGTAGGCCACGCGGTCACCCCAACTGGAAAACTCGCCGATAGCTGCGGCCGCAACGCCGGGTTGTCCCGCCAATCGCCCTGCGCGGAGCCGTTGAATCAACCCCACATCATCGCCGCGAGCACGCATCCATCTCAAGGTGGCGCCTGCGTCGTAGAGATCCCCCGCTGAGAGCGACGCAGTGCGTGCCGCGTGCGGCGCAGACAGGTCCAACAGCAGCGTCCACGCAGCGTGCGAAGGCTCGCCCGATCCAACTGCATCGATGAGGGCGCGCGCGACCTCCCAGGCTTGGTAGGTGACCTCTTTCGGAAACTTCGCTCGGATGCGATCCAGCGCCTGCGCGACGAGCGCATAGCCGCGCGCTGCAAGGTCAGGATGTTCCTCGGCAAGCTCCAAAAGAGCCACGGCGACCGCAGTAAGCGTGTGATAGTCGGCGCTGGCGCTCTCCAGCCAAGCGTCTGCATCCCCGCCAGCAAAACTACCCGAGAACAGCGCGGCCAGTATCGCCGCAACTCGGACATGACGACGCAAGTGGTCCTCGCCCGCGCTCTTCCGCTTCGGCGCCAGCAGCGGGACTGCGCTCGCTTCCAGACGTTCCCGAAGGAGGGCCACAGGGCCGCCGCCCGCTACATTCGCAGCGACGAGTCCAGCCTGGGCCAACGCCGCCGGAACCCACATCTCGCGCAAGCGAAGCCGGAACGCGCTCTCCAGCCAGCAAAGCGCGGCGCGACCCGCCGGAGTAGGCAAGCACGCGACGATCGCAGCGAGGTGCGCCAACCCTCGGCTTCGATCCCGCGACTGCTCGGCCGACATGCCGTACAAGCTCTTCACTAGGCGCCGACGACACTCCGCGTCACCGCCGGAGTCCGCAGCAGGGGAGGAAGGCTGCACGGGCAAACACCAAGGCCAGCCCACGGAGGGGTCTGTAGCGACAAGCTGAAGGATCGGCACCTGCGATGCGTCGTAGCGCTCGTCGCTCGCCTTTACCTCGGCGACGGTCTGCAACTTTCGCATCAACGCCACCGCAGGAGTCGCCTTGCCCTTCAGCAGCGGCAGCGCACGCAGCTCGGAGAGCAACGGTGCCGCCGACGCAACATCGAGCGTCTGCGCCCACGCGACGATCCGGGCGTGAAGGTCGTCGTAGGCGTTCAGGTCGGACATGCGTTCACTTCGTAAGGCGCTGTTCTATCGCCGTGGAGGCGTTGGGTCTACGCGTCCCCTTGCCGGCAGGGGGTATCAAACATACCCGACGACCAGGAGCCCGCCCCATGCCCGACACCACGCCCGAAGCCCAAGCGAACCGCACGCAGATCGCCGCCGCACGGCGGCTGTACGGCGCCAAAGACTGGGCGACAGTCAAACAGGGAATGGAGCTGCTCGTTGCGCTGAACGACCCATCGCTCTGGCAGGTGCTGGCGAAAGGAACGGATGTCACCCCCAACCAGACAGCCGACGTCATCACCATCGGCGGTGAGATTCAAGACAAGGTCAAGGCCGAGCACCGCGACAACGTCGCGCTCTACGCGATGCGCTACGCCGGCAAGCTCGCGCACACCAAGCGCCTCTCGCTGCGGTGGTTCACGCAATTGACCATTCTGGGCCCGGTAGCGGGGCTGAACGAGTTGACCAGCCTCTCCATACCCGACGGCGCACGGGTGACCGATCTCACGCCGCTCGCGACTCTGACGGGGCTGACGAGCCTCACGCTATGTGGCCTCCCCGAGCTCGAGGACCTAAGCCCGCTCGCCAACCTGACCGCGCTGAGCAGGTTGACCTTGAACAGTTGTCCTCGGGTGACCGACCTCTCGCCGCTCGCGGGCTTGACAGCGCTCACGGTTTTGGACCTCAGCTATTGCCATCAGCTGTTCGACATCGTCCCCCTGACGGCGCTCACCGCCCTGACCCGCCTTTGCGTGGCCTCGTCGTCGCTCACCGACATCACGCCCCTCGCCGGAATGACCGAGCTCACAAGACTAGAACTCCGATGCAAGGAGCTCACCGACATCACGCCTCTCGCCGGAATGACCGCGCTCACAAGTTTGGACCTGCACCGCGGCGAGCAACTCACCGATCTCGCTCCCCTCGCCGGCATGAAAGCCCTCCAGAGCCTCGACCTCAGCAACTGCGAGCGCCTCACCGATCTGGCTCCGCTCGCCGGACTGACGGCCCTCAGCGCACTGGGTCTACACGGCTGCGTGGAACTCGCCGACCTCTCGCCCCTCGCGGGCCTGACGGCGATCACACGCCTGAACTGCGGCTACTGCGCGAAGCTCACCGACCTGGCCCCGCTCGCCGGACTCACCGCCCTGCATTACCTCCACCTCGGTAACTGTCCAGACCTCCATGACCTGACGCCGCTGCTTGGGCTCACCGGGCTGAACACCTGCGACCGCATGGACGCCATTCGCGCCCTGCAGGAAGCGCGTCGTCTCGCCGCATTACCCTTGGATCGCAGGCTGCTGGCGACTGCGCGAAAGCTCTACGGAGCGCATGACCTTGCGACGGTAATGCAAGGGATGGAGCTGCTCATCTCTTTGGAAGACCCTGCACTGTGGGGGACGCTCGCTAGCGGAACCGAGATCAACGCCCGGCACACCATCCAAGTGGGCGGGGAGATTCACGCGAAGGTGAAGGCGGCGCACCGGGAAATGGTCGCCTTGTACGCCATGCGCTATTCGGGGAAGCTCAACGGGAGAACCCAACTCAAGCTCAGCTGGGGGACCGACCCTGCTCCCCTCGCCGGCCTGACTGGCCTGACGGTCACCTGACCCCAGAAGATCCCCAGATGCGGATCACAGCTCCAGCAAAAGATGCCGCCCCCACAGCAAGTGTTCGCCGACCAGGCCACCCGCGGTGACCACCCACAACACCCGACACGGAGGCTTGGTTTCCGGCGCGGGACCGCACCCGTCGGTCAAGTAGATCACGCCGTCAAAACGGCGCGATCGATTGGCTGCCATCCACGCGAACACCGGCTCAAACGCGGTACCCCCTCCCCCGCCGAGGCGCGCTGGAGCCTTGCCCTTGTACTCAAATGCATCATGAACGGCAGCGTCACAGCTCAACACGTAAACAGCCGCTCCCGAACGCCAGATGCCGTGAATCTCGTTGAAAAACGCATCAAGCTCGGCCTCGCCGATCGAGCCTGAGGTGTCCACGGCTACGAGCACCGAGCGCAATCGTTGAATCTTGACGCCCGGCACCAATCTGCCTTGGGTCGGGTCTCTTGGGTCAGGCGGAGTTCCAAGCGCCGCAGTGTTGCCGTAGCGCGTGCTCTCGCGGCGTTGCGTAGACTTCAACTTTGTGCGCCCGGTAGCGCACGCGAACAGCCGCAGCGCTCGCTTCCAATCGACCTTGGGAACCCCACGGGCGCGCGACTCCATCACAGCATCCCGAACCAGCCCGGGAAGGCTGCCCCATGAACGCGGATCGGTGCGATCGGCTGCCCGGACTACCATTCCATCGATGCCGGCTTCGGCGGCTAACGGGTTCGACGCGCCGTCCGGTGCGCCACCACCGCCCTTGGCGTTCGGGCGCCCATCCCACGCGGAGTGGTCGCTGTGGCAGCCTACCGCGCCATCGTCGGAACCCGCATTGCCAGCAGCCCCGAGACGGTGAAGCGCACGAGCGCTGGCCGGAGCTGACGTCGCCGCGTAGTCTGGCTCGCCGCCCGAGCCGGACTCACCATCCGAGCCGGGCTCACCATCCGAGCCCGCGCCGCTGCCTGAAGGCTGCGCGTTCATCTCCCGCTGCAAGGCACGAAGCAACGCGTACACTTGGTCCGCGGTTGCATCTGCGGGGATCTTGAGGTCGGGGAAGGTCGCGTGGGTGATAGCGCCTTCGGGGAGCGGCCATTTTCCAACGAGGGCGTTGACCACGACGTCACACGCGAGGTTCCACAACAGCGGCTTGCGGTCGCGGCCCCTCAGCAGGTGCTTGAGCACCACATGCAGGACCTCATGCTTGATCACCGCGACCCGCATGGTCTTGCCCAGAGACGCGAAAAACTCCGGGTTCACCCAAAGCTCGATCGTCGAGCCGACGAGCGCCACCGCTGCGGTAGGCGTGCTCGCGTCGACGCGTCGAACCAACCCCTGCAAGACGTGGGCGAAGAAAGGCTCTGCCATATACAGCGCGATGATCGCTCGGCTGACGTGCTCTTCTCCAGCGAGCGCGCTCGCTGCCGCCTTTTTCGCGACGGAGGGCTTCTCAGGCGGCATGCGGTCTACATGCCCTTCAGCACGAGCGCGGCGAGCCTCGGGTCCCGAATCAGCTCGGAGATACGCGGCCCGAGCGCGACCAAATCTCGATGCAGCGCAAAGCGAAGATCGTTGGGGAGCTCGGGCAGCAACAAGAAAGCCACGAGGTTGGCGCTATGCAAGGCGCCTGGCTGGTAATCCTTGCGGGCGAGGTGCAGCTGCATCCGCGTACACAGGATCGACAGCACGTCCATCCGTTTACTGCCGTCTTTGCCAGAGGCGCGCTCTTTGATGCGACGGGCCGGAACATCGAAGCTCTCCGCGTTCAACACCTCCTCGGGGGTGATCAGCTGCCCGACCTCTTGCGTCGCGAAGTGCATGAACGCGCCGACGGTGACCTCATCCAACGCGCTCATCGCCAACACCTGCACCAGATCGAGCTGCGCGGCCAGGTTGGGGATGTCTTTGATCTGGTCGAAGAACTGAACCAACGATCGCGGCGTGGTGCGCTTTTCATTGACCAGCTCCGGGTAGGCGAGCACAAAGGCGATGCCGCGCGGATCGACCCCCGCCTCCTCGGCCCATACTGCCCAGGACTTGACGTCAAAGACCAGCGTAAGGTGCAGCATACGCGTGATCATCGCGTCGTCCATCGGCGTGACCGCGTAGTCACCGCCTTCGGGGTTGCAGGTGCACACGATCTGCCACTTGGGCGGCAAGCTCCAAGAGAACATCTCGAACTCTTGCAGCAATTGCATGATGCCACGCAGGATGCGGTCGTCGGCGCGGTTCATGTCATCCAGCATCAGGATGCCCGGCCCATCTTCGGTAGGGACCCAGTCCGGAGGGAGAAAAACCGTTCGTTCATCCCCGCTCACCTTCGGGTCCGGGTCCATGCGCGTAGGCAACCCGTGTAGATCCCCCATCTCCTCAAACTGAGCGGGGGCGCAGTACGCCATCTTCCAGCCGCGCTTCCGCGCAAAATCCTTCACAGCAGTTGTTTTTCCCAGCCCATGTGTGCCCCAGATGCAGATCGGAACGGCTGTGCCGCCCGCATCCTGACGCTTCAGGTTGGTGGCGAACAAGTGCTCGAGCGTGTCCAGCATGCGGCCAGAGTGCAGCCGGGCACCGTAGAGGATCATCGACATGAAGGCTCCAAAAAGTCAACGTTGAGAGATAAGCGCAGCAGGCTAACGCAGCCGAGGTCTCAACCGAGCCGGTGGTAGGCATCCGCCTTCGAGAGCCCATGCGGAGCCTTCTTGAGCGAGCTTGCGGCCCCCTACAACCGCCGTCGACCTCGCGTAGCAAGTCGGTTATCGTCAACCCAGACGAGGTACTACCCTGACCACCCTGCGAATTGCCTGTTGGAACGTGCTGCACCGCGTTCATGCTGAGAACTACCATGAGCCGTGCATCGTCGACTTCCCCGACGAGACCGTGCGGGGCGCACGCGTTGCTGCGCGCATCCGCAGCTGGCTTGAAGATGGCGTAGATGCAGTCATGCTTCAGGAGGTGAGCGGCGATGTGATGACGGCGGTGCGGGAGGCTGTCACTGCGGCCGGAATGGCCATCGGCGCCGTACACGTACATAGCTACCCAAGGATACCGTCTTTCAAAGTCGCCACAGCGACGACGATGACTGAGATGAGCGAGCATCTTGTCATCATCACCGCTGATCGCGAGGCGACGGTCCTCGCAGCAGAGACTTTTGCGGGCGACCGAGGCAAGGGCTTTCTCGCCGTACGCGCGGGTCGCGTACTCTACGCCTCAACCCACGTCAGCTACGGTGCGCTGGGCGCGCCGCAGCTCGCTGCACTCGCAAGTTTTGTACGGAGCGCGTCGTCAGAAAACAGCGGAGGGGTCGCGATCGTAGGCGGTGACTTCAACGCAGAAGCTGGCGTGGTCGCCTCGGGTCTCGGCGCTGACTTCGCGCTCGCCGACCTGCGGGATGAGCCGGTCACTCGCCCCTCAGCTACCGGCTCAGGTGCTACCATCGACCATGTCGCGGCCCTCGGCGTCGTCTGCACAAGCGCGCGCGTCCCCATCGATGAGAGCCTCTCCGACCACCGGCCGATCTTCGCTGCCTTTGAGTTAAGAGTCTCAGAGCCATAAAGCCAAGAATGATCCCCGTCGTTGATGTAGACCTTTCCCGAAGCCAAGGCTGGTACGAGGCCTTTGCACCGCACGCAGCGGGGGTCAAAGCCCTGCTGTCCGCGTTCAACAATGAGTGCGAGTCCAAGCTGGGCCGCATCCCGTGGTGGGGGATTCGCAACGCCGTTGGCGTAGGCGGAACGTTGTACGGAAACCTCCACGGCGATGAATGTGCGGCGTTCGCTGCGATCGGCGGGGTCTCCGAGGCAGAAGTCCGCACCGCCAACCTATCTTACGATCTGTCCCACGTAGGCTGCTCAACACTCGCAGTGCGGGGCCCTGACCAAGACGGTCCAATCCACGCGCGCAACCTCGACTGGGAGTTGGGTGACCCCACCCTGCTGAAGCGCACCTTGGTGATCGGTCGCTTCCGCGGCGCTCCTGCGGGGCCGTACCTGAGCCTGCTTTGGCCAGGATTGTATGGCGGGCTTACCGCGATGGCCCGGGGGCGGTTCTCGGTGTCCATCAACTTCGTCATCCACCAGAACGATTCGACGCCTGCGGCCATCGCCCTCCGACTGGGGAGCGGGGCGATGCCGGTCACGTGGGCGGTGCGCCACGCGCTCGACCACTGCGCCACCTACGCCGATGCCCTCGACTACCTCACTCACGTTGAAATCGCCGCGCCAGTGCTGTACACGCTGGTGGGTACACAACCGGATGAGCGCGTCGTGATCGAGCGCGGCGCCACAACAGCCACCGTTCGCAGGGCGGCGGTGGAGGCCGGCCCGGTGTACGTCACCAACCACTACGTCAGCCCTGAAATGTCCGCGTGCAACGGTGCAGACGATGACCTCACCCCAGACAGCGCAAGGCGCTTCGCGGGCGTGGGAGCAGGGATCCCCGGAAGCACCTCGCCCGATCACCTGTTCGGCGTGCTAACGCGCCCCGACGTGCTCCGTCCCGACACCCAGTATCAGGTGATTATGTGCGCCAAAGCAGGGACGTTCATCTGTCGGATCCTTGGGGGAGAGGCGCAGTCGGTAGGCGGCTTCGCTTAGCGTGAAGCACGCAAGCCGTTGACTCGAACGTACTTCACCGCCACCGTCGTCCACCGTCCGGAGCCTCATTTGCAATTCCGTTGTACCACTTCCGGCTGCGCCATCGCGCTCTCCGGCGCCGGGTTCCCAGCGCCGATGCCGTGCCCGATCTGCCAGCAGCCGCTGTCGTCCGAGAACGCTGATTCCACCCCCGAGTCCGCTGCGGGAGGCGAGCTTGTAGACGCTTTGCCGACGCTGCTCGCCTTGCCGCTCGCCGAGCTGCTTCAGGAGCCCAACCCGGTGCTGGCGTTGTGGGCGGCCTGCGATCTCGTGGAGATCGCGCTCAAGCTGTGCGTGATGACCGGCCTAACCGAGCATCCCAAGCCGCCAGAGGATCTGCTGCGCCAGCTTCGGGACAAGGTGGAGCTTCCTACGCTCGGTAAGTGGATGGGGATGGCGCGGGCCGTCGCCAAGCACCGACCTACGTCCCCGAATGCGGCATCCTCGCTCCCGCTCTCGGAGACGATCGCGGCGCTGGATAGCCTGCTGGGCCCCAGCGGCGCAGCGGTAGACGCCGGCCTGCTCCCGCTGCGAAACCGGCTCGCGCACGGCGGGCCGATGGGGCGCCGGGAAGCCGACGCGCTTCTGAACGTCTGGAAGCCGAAGGTCGTCGCGCTCGCGGAAGGCCCGCTCCGCTGGCTCTGCGACGCCCGACTGATCGCCGTGGCGGCGACAGGTGCGCGCGTCGTGCTGCGGGGCGAGCACGCGCAGGAGACCATCGAAGATGCGGCGATACCGGGCGACGCACCGGTTGGGAGCGCGTGGCTCGTGGTCGGGAAACAGACGCTTCATCTTGGCCCGTTAGGCGCCTTTGATCCCAAGCGCGACGCCCTCGAGCTGTACGTGCGGCGGGGGGAGGTGCGCCTCCAGTACCTGCGCATGGGCGAAGACGGCGGCCTTTTCGATTCCACCCCCGAGGCCATGGAGACGTTCCGCAACCTGTTTGCACCGCCGCCCAGCGCCTCGGACACCCGACTGGTGATCCGGGGTTTCGAACCGGAGGTCCGCAAGGAGGCGGGACGGCGCATCGGACGTGAAGCCGAGCTGGCCACGCTCATCGACGCCGTGTCGCGCGGAGGCACAGGCCACCTGTGGATGGGCGGCGCTGCCGGCATGGGCAAGTCAAACCTGATGGCTTCGCTCTGCGAGCACGTGCTCGACGAGGCCGAACGCGGGGACCTGCCCGACACGCTGGTGCTGCCCTACCGGTTCCGCGCGGGCGACGACCGTCGCGGCAGGACGCCGTTCTTGACCTACCTGCGGGAGCGTTTGATCGGCACGCCGTGGGTCAGCGCCCCCGCCGAGCTCAAAGAGGACGCGCAAAACAACGCCGTCGACCCGGTGACTGAGGTGCGCACGCTGCTGGCCAGCCTGCGCGACGGGGCGCGGGTGCTGCTGCTGCTCGACGGCCTGGACGAGGCAGTCGAGGTGGACCCGCGATTCATGGACGACGTCGTGTTTCGCATCGTCAACGAGCGCGTCTCGGTGATCGGCGCCGGCCGGCCCGAGCGCGGCATCCCCGAAGCCTTCCGAGCGCAAAACGCCGCCGATCCGTTCCCGAACGGCCTGCCACCGATGTCCGAAAACGACGTACGGGCGCTGCTGCTGGAGCGCACCGGTCCCGTCCGCAAGCGCCTGCTGGGCCGCGATCAGGACAAGGGCGGCGCCATGCACAACGCGTTCATCGCGGCGGTGGCCAAGCGCTCCGACGGCTTGCCGATCTACATCAACTATGTGGTTGGGGATCTCAACGCGGGCAAGCTGAGCGTAGACGCGGTGGACGCGCTGCCTGCGGGCCTTCACCAATACCACGACGAGCTGCTGCGGCGGGCTGCGGTGGGGGATCTGCAAGCGGTGGCCACGCCTACGCTGGTGCTGCTAGCGTTGGCGCACGAGCCGCTGACGGTGCTGGAGATCGCCACCCTGCTGCGGCTGCGCGGCTTGCTGGACACAGTAGACGTGGCGCTGGTCGAGCGCGCGATCGCCGCGCTGGCAGCCATGGTGCGGCGCGCGCCCGATCCCGACGGCGAGGAGGGCTACGCGCTGTTCCACCACTCGCTCCGCACGCACATGCTCGGCGCGCCCGAGCTGCGCCAGACCGTCGCGGTCACCCGGTCGGCGCTCGCGGATCTGGCCAGCACCCCGGAACGCGCCGAAGAGGTGGCGGTCTACCTGTACCGCTGCGGCGTGCGGCACCTGCTCGAGGCCGACCGGGGCGCCGATGCCCTAACGCTGATGACCGACTTTGCGCGCACGATGTCCCGCTTGCAGCGTCTCGCCGGGACCGGCCGCGCGGTGGGTGAGTGGTACGCAGACTGGGAGCGGGCGCGTCAGGGGGCGACCTTGGACCGCACGCTCGGGCTGTGGGAGGCGTTCATGCGCGAACGTGAGCACATGCTCAGGCGTGGAGACGCCGAGTGGCCCGCGAACCGGATCCTGTTGCAACTGGCGGTAGAGCACGCGGATGACAGCCCGGTCACCAAGGCGGCGGAGGCTTGGTTGGAGAAGGGGGCGTGTGACTGGGTATGGTTGAAGCGGTCCCAGCGCGTGGCGCACGCGGCGGCGAGCCCATGTTTGCGGGTGCTCGAGGGGCACACGAGCGGCGTGAATGGCGCACTCTCGCTGCCCGACGGCCGGCTGCTGTCTTGGTCGGGTGACGGTACCCTGCGACTGTGGGACGGCGCTACCGGGGCCGCCCTTGTGACGCTCGAGGGGCACACGAAGGGGGTGAAGGGCGCCCTCGCGCTGCCCGACGGCCGGCTGCTGTCGTGGTCGTGGGACAAAACCCTGCGCCTGTGGGATGGCGCCACCGGCGCCGCCATTGTGACGCTCGTGGGGCACACGGATTCGGTGTACGGCGCCCTCGCGCTGCCCGACGGCCGGCTGCTGTCGTGGTCGCATGACAAAACCCTGCGCCTGTGGGACGGCGCTACCGGCGTCGCACTCGTGACACTCGAGGGGCACGCGCACTGGGTGTACGGCGCCCTCGCGCTGCCCGACGGCCGGTTGCTGTCGTGGTCGGGGGACCACACCCTGCGCCTGTGGGACGGCGCCACCGGCGCCGCGCTCGCGACGCTCGAGGGGCACACGGATTCGGTGAACGGCGCCCTCGCGCTGCCCGACGGCCGGCTGCTGTCGTGGTCGTGGGACAAAACCCTGCGACTGTGGGACGGCGCCACCGGCGCCGCGCTCGTGACCTTCGAGGGGCACACGTCGACGGTGAATGGCGCCCTCGCGCTGCCCGACGGCCGGCTGCTGTCGTGGTCGCGGGACGACACCCTGCGCCTGTGGGACGGCGCTACCGGTGCCGCCCTTGCGACCCTCGAGGGGCACACGTGGACGGTGAACGGCGCCCTCGCGCTGCCCGACGGCCGGCTGCTGTCGTGGTCGTTGGACCACACCCTGCGCCTGTGGGACGGCGCCACCGGCGCCGCGCTCGCGACGCTCGGGGGGCACACCAAGGCGGTGAAGGGCGCCCTCGCGCTGCCCGACGGCCGGCTGCTGTCGTGGTCGGGGGACCACACCCTGCGCCTGTGGGACGGCGCCACCGGCGCCGCGCTCGCGACGCTCGAGGGGCACACCAGAGGGATGTTCGGCGCCCTCGCGCTGCCCGACGGCCGGCTGCTGTCGTGGTCGCGTGACCGCGCCCTGCGGATGTGGGACGGCGCTACCGGTGCCGCCTTGGTGCCCCCCGAGAGGCACACGGACTCGGTGGAGGGCGCCTTCGCGCTGCCCGACGGCCGGCTGCTGTCGTGGTCGGGTGACAAAACCCTGCGCCTGTGGGACGGCGCTACCGGCGCCGTCCTTGGTACCCTCGAGGGGCACACGAAGGGGGTGAACGGCGCCCTCGCGCTGCCCGACGGCCGGCTGCTGTCGTGGTCGTGGGACCACACCCTACGCCTGTGGGACGGCGCTACCGGCGCCGCCCTTGTGACCCTCGAGGGGCACACGGAATCGGTGATCGACGCCCTCGCGTTGCCCGACGGCCGGCTGCTCTCGTGGTCGTGGGACGAAACCCTACGCCTCTGGGACTGGTCCTCCGGCGCCGCCCTTGTGACGCTCGAGGGGCACACGGATTCGGTGAACGGCGCCCTCGCGCTGCCCGACGGCCGGCTGCTGTCGTGGTCGTGG
>CAIUMM010000098.1 GCA_903900265.1 uncultured Pseudomonadota bacterium | reverse complement strand
GCACCTTCTGACTTTGGTCCTTCTTAATGTGAAGAGATTGTCAGGTCGGCGTTGAATCTGCATTATTTGATATTTGTTTTATTATAGTTACAAGCATCGTTATTGACGTAATTTTGAATCTTGTCGCCGGCCCGTCCTAAACCAAAGCGTTTTATCAGCCTCAAACCGTGTTTTATGCATCCTGTTAATCAGAGGGTCCCCTGTTCAAGTCAGGGAGCGGGAGGGCTACCAGAACTTCATCGCGCTGGTGCAGTCCACCTACTCGCACCTCGCCAACCTCCAGAACGCGCACATCACCAGCCAGAGCGGCCAGATCGCCCGCGCGCAGCGCACCAACGAGCACATCGTCGGGCAGCTCACGAGCCTCAAGATCGGCGCCTACGAGCTCGAGTCCCACCAGCGCGGGGACGACGGCGAGGGCCGCGTCCGCGAGGAGCTCGGCAAGCAGTTCATCGCGGAGCTGGGCGGCCTCGGCCGCGTGCTGGCAACGGCGAAGTTCGGCATGGCACCCGAGATGATCGAGCTGGCCGAAATCGTGAACGCCTCGCCGGAGTTGCTCGACGCGATGAAGAACCCCGAGGTCCGCAAGATCCTGCGCGACGAGAAGACGCGCAAGGAGCTCGCCGCGCTGCTCGTCATGGCCGCCCAGTCCGCGACCGCGCCGCCCACTCCCCCGCCAGCCGGCGAATCCGCCGCCGCCTGATCCACCCGTCCACGTTTGCCCGAAAAGGAGGCTCCGATGCCGGAGACCGCTACCCGTTTGCCCCGCGCCCGCACCCTACTGACCCCCGACCGCTCGCCGGCTTGGGCCCACGTTCTTCGTACCTTCTACGCCCAGAGCTTCGACACCGCGTCCGAAGACAGCTTCGTCGATTCGGTGGAGGCGTTCTGCGCCCTCTCCCCCGACGAGCAGGCGTTCCACCAAGCGCACCTCGCCTACCGTCAGGTGCAGGCCCTCGATGACCTCTACGGCTGCCTGCGCCGCATCGAAGCCGGGCTCCCGGCGCTCGACTCGAAGGCCCTCGGTGCGCTCCGCCACCTCCCCGGCATCCGAAAGGCGCTGGTCGTCATCGCCACGGGCCAAGAGGAGATGCTCGACCTCATGGAGTCGGGACCCAGCGGCAGCGCCGCTGTGCAGGGCGACCGCGAGGCCGACGACGAACCCGATGACGACGAGGACAGCGAGCTCGCTGACGCCGTAGACGCCGATGAGGTTGTCGAGGAGGAGGACCACGGGACCGGCGACGCGCTCATCCCCGAGGTGCTGCCTGCCCGCACCGTGGTGGTCCCATGAACGCGGCCCTGCGCGCCGATCCCGCCGCGATGCGGGTCAACCTCACCGTGCCGACCACCGCCGTCCGCGTCGGGCCTTTCGCCTTCGACGGGCTCAAGGCGCTGCTCGGCGTGGACCTCGCGGATCTGCTGTCTTCGCTGATGATCGGGCCGAAGTTCCAGCGGCCGGTTCTGGGCGGCGTCGTGGACGTGTACCCGCTCGCGATCCCCGACGGGGAGGGGCTGACGATCCCGATCAAGCTGTTCGGCGAGATCGGGTTCTACAACCTACGGTCGCTGCTGGTGCTCGTGGTGCCCGTGGCCGCGATGGACGTGGTCACGGCGCAGCTCGCCGCCGAGATCGCGGCCGGGGACGCTGCGGGGCCGAGGGTGCGCGTCGGGAGCAGCGGGGGGACCGTGGCGGAGTTCGCGGTGCGGTTGAAGCCGGGGATGCGGAAGGCGGTGCCGTTGGGCGGGCTTGGGGAGATTGGGGTTGAGGCGGGTTGAACGGAGGCACGTCGGGCCCCAGAGGTGGGCGAGTTACCGGTCGTTCATGCTGCTCGTCATGCTCTTCTCTTGCACCGTCACCGGTGCGGACTCCACCCGCTCGGGAGAGGATGACTCGGGGTCGGGCTCACCAGACCCCGGGAGCAACGTAGGCGCGGGGCAGGTCGACTTTTTCGGAGACGGCAACCATTTCTCGTGCGACTGGCTCTATGCGGCTGGGTCCATCGACGACCACACGCTCTACATCGCGACGTTTGCCCTTCCTCAGTCCGACTTTGATGCAGGCCTCGACGTCTCTTACGACCGTGCCTTGGGATCGGGCGAAGTCGCTCTGTGGCGAGACGATGGCGCGTCCGACACATCGGTGTTTTACCTTTGCAATGATTGGGAGGCGGAGATTGTCGGGCGTCTCGTTCCCGTGACCTCGGGCCACCTCGCGCTTGATGCCATCTCCACGGGCCCGGATTCATGCGGAAGCCCCCAATCCTATTCGGGCTCCTGGACGCTGACCGATCTCGTCACTGAAGACGGCGAGCAACCCGACATTGGCCCATGGACGGTCCACGGGGCGATGGACGGTGGTTGCTACGGGTGACATGAGGTCGTCCTCTCGGCTGGACTTGACGCCACCGTTTGCTCGGTCTACTTTAGCTCAGGAGCGATCTACGATGCCCCCAGTCAACGCCACACAATCTGCATCCAGCGGGAAGCCCTCGGAACTCGCGCAGCGCGTCACGGACGCGTTCCGTTCGGCTGCAGCAGACGCGGTAGCGGTGAACCGGGCCCGCGGCAACACGGTCGTTGGCGAGGTGGATGGCGAGTGGCGGGCTGAGAAGAAGAAGGCGACCTCGTCATAGAAGCTCAGTTCTGGCTGATCGGCGGGCCTAACGGCGCTGGGAAGACGACGCTTGCGCGCGACGTGCTGCAAGGGTTGCAACTTCCGGCTACGACCTCGATCCTAAACCCAGATGCGATCACACGGGCGTTAGACCAGGTTCTCCCTCCTCGACTCACCTATCTGATGGCTAAGGTGCCAGTCTACGGCGCCAAGGGGGTCAACTGGGCGGGAGTCGTCGCTGTCGAAGCTGTTGTTCATGCCTGCATTGAAGAGGGGACAGACGTGTGCGCCGAAACGGTCCTCAGTACCGACAAATATCTCCGGCATGTGGACTTAGCACGCGCGAGGGGCCTCAGGACGGGGCTGATCTTTGTCGCGCTGAAGAACCCTGACGAGCACGTAGCCCGTGTGAGGGCTCGCGTTGAGGCGGGGGGACATGACGTTCCAGAGGATAAGATTCGCTCCCGTTGGGAGGGGGCTCACCGCCAGCTCGCGACCTTCTCCCTTCACGTCGACCACCTCCTTGTGTTTGCGAACGAGAGGCTGGCCTATCCCGAGCTGGTTGCGGAGAAGATTGGCTCCAACTTGACGATCTTCGACGACCAGCGGCTTCCAAGGGTCACCCAGGCGCTGAGAGGCTGACGTGGTCGGTTGCTCTTGGCGACGCCGTACTGCAGCTCGGCCACGGTGATCGACGAGCCCCCGACCGTCGAGATGTCGACGGTGGGGTCAAGCAGCCACATCAGAACGTCTCCCGTGCCTCGGCCAGCGGCTGGACGCGCTCCAGCATGAAGTCTTCGGTGAACTGCCCGAGCGCCGACGCGAACCCGGACCACGGATCGTCGTTGGGCACCAGCAGTACCGCATTGCCGACGTGTCGCACGAACACCTCTGTGCCGTGGAGCGCGTACTCCTTCGGGAGGCGGACGGCCTGACTTTGACCGTTTCGGAAGAGCTTTGCGCGGGTCGTGCTACACCTCATCAGTCGATACAATGCAGTGTATACTTCGTACTTTGGTCGTCAAGATCATCCCGGCTGGCTTCGTCCGCAAGCTTAAGAGGCAGTGATCGATCACCTGCAAAAGGTAATGCCGGATGTGAACTTCTGCGGTTCAGCACATAGCGTCACGGGTGAACAGTCCACGCGCGAGCCCATCACGAACGGCCTGGGCGATGAGATCGGGCGCGACGTGAGCCGCGGTGCAATCGTGGATCGTCCGCACGGGTGTCGTCACGGGCACGGCGGCCACCCATGCTTGCTCGCCGGCCGCGACATCCGCGAAGTGGACACGGAGGCCGTCTGGGACAGCGAGCCGGCGCTTCGCCCACGACGCCGGGAGCCAAGGGCCTCGGACGAGAAGATGTCGACGATGGTGCGGCTCAGGATGAGGTCGTGTTCGACCTGATGGGGTTCGGGCCAAGGCGCTCGTGCGCGCCACGCGTCGATGTAGGCGGTAGGGATCATGCGTCCGGAGCCGGCGCCCCTGCGCCCGTGGACGGTGGGGATGGTGCGGCCCTGCGGTTTGAAGCGCCGGTAGAGCAAGCTCCGCATCGCCATCGGCTTGTTGAGCAAGACGTTCGTGCTTCGGGCCTCCGCATCCAACACCGAAACGTCTTTCTATGCGAGACGTTCGTGCATTGGACTCGCACCTTCCAATTCACAAACGTCTCGCTCAGCGATACTTTCCTGCCGTGACCCAACGCGGCGCCCTCGCTGATTTCGTAGACGACCTTCAGGTCGCTGGCCGCCTCACGTTCACGCGGGAGGAGGCGCTCGCGGCTCTCGGGGTCAGCCCGGGTGCGCTGAAGCAGGCGGCGCTGCGGCTCTCGAAGCTCGGCCGCTTGGTGTCTCCGCGGCGGGGCTACTACGTCATCGTCCCGCTCGAGCATCGGGCGGCAGGCGTGCCACCGCTGACGAGCTGGCTGCCTGACTTCCTACGGTTCCACGGAGCGCGCGGGGAGGGGAGCGAGGTGGAGGGCGGCTGGACGGTGGTGACTGTGGACCGCCCGGTCCGGCCCGTCGAGTGCGGGCCCTACCGGGTGCGTTTCCGGGTTCAGCGCGGGTGAGGGGACGCCGTCGGCGGCTGTTAAAGCACCCGCTTGGATGACGGACAAACGTCGCTTATTCGGACGTCAGGACCGCTGGATCACGTCCGAACCGGTGCTTCCCAGACCCTTCGGGGGCGCGGCATGCCGTTGGGGAAATGGTACTTCCGAAGGTCCATTTGGAGTACCTCGTCGGGGTCTGGATTCCAGCAAAACGTTCGGACTTGCTCCAATACCGGGAGCCATTCCACGCGCTGCGCTAACTTCACAGTAGTGGCACGCGCCTTCATCGACCCGGCGACCGGTTCACGCCCCTCGGCCTCGGCGTGAACCTCCGCGTGAACCGCGTGAACCGTCCCCCCGTTCGCGGGGGTGGCGGTCGCGCCCTTCCCGTTCTTGCCGCCGGTCCCGCCCGACCCGCGCACCTTGCGGGCGACCTGCTGGATCGCCTCCTGGACGTTGGTGCCGTCGTAGAGCGCGACCTCGACGTGGTCCGGGTAGACGCGCACCTCGTCGACGATCTCGTGCAGTAGCTCCCGGCGCTCGCCGGGCGTGAAGTGCGTGTAGAGCTCGTCGAAGTCCCGCAGGACGGTGTGGATTGCGGCGAGGGACAGCGAGCGGGTCTCGTCGACGCCCAGCTTCCCCTCCTCGTCGGCGATGGCACTCTGGAGCGCACGGCCCCGAGCCTCCAGCGACGCCATCCGCTCTACGGCGGTGTCCGAGCCCGATCCCTTCAGCGCCATGAGCGCGTCGAGCAGGCGGTTCCGGTCAGCCTTGTTGGCGGCGTACTCGGCCTGGAGACCCTTGAGGCGCTCGCGGGCGGGCTCCAGCAGCTCCTTCGCGATCCGGTTGGACTCGCTGATGGCGCGCTCGACGAGCACGGGGTCGGATGCGGCGCGGCGCACGATGGCGAGGACGGCCTCCTCCAGCGGCCCTGCGGAGAGCTGACCGATGGGGCAGGTTGATCGGGCATCCTTCGAGACGGACACACACCGGTAGTAGAAGTAGCGTGTGCCGGCGGAGTTCATCGTCGTGCCAGAGGTCAGTGCGCACTCGCAGGCCGGGCAGCGGGCGAGGCCGGTGAGCAGATACTCGTGCGGTCGATTCTCGCGGGGGGCCTTCGCGCCGCGCCGGTTGTCCTCGCGGATGTTCTGGACACGGTCGAAGCTGACGGCGTCGACGATCGCCTCGTGCTGGCCCTTGTGCCAGTTGCCGCAGTGCGGGACCTCCCCCAGGTACAGGCGGTTCTTGAGCATGATCTCGACGACGGAGTTGGTGAATTCGCGCTCGCCCTTGTCCCCTTGGCGGCGGGACGAGTACCGCTTCTGCCGGAGGCCCTTCGCGTTGAGGTACCGGGCGACCTCGCGGACGGAGCGCAGTTCGGGCATCTTCTCGAACACCTCGCGGACGACGGCGGCTTCCCCCTCGTTGATGGACAGGTGGCCGTTGCCGTCGGAGTCGTAGCCGAGCGGCGGGGCGCCCCCGTTCCAGAGGCCGCGCTCGGCGCGGGCCTGCATGGCGATGCGCGTCCGGTCGGCGGTCTGCTCGCGCTCCAGCTCGGCGAACACGAGGACGAGCTTGAGCATCGCCCGGCCGATTGGCTGGGAGGTGTCGAAGGACTCGTTGAGCGACACGAACTGGACGTTCTTGGCCTCGAAGGCACGGTGCAACTCGTAGAAGTCGAGGAGCGAGCGCGACAGGCGATCCAGCCGGGTGACCATGACCACGTCGATCTGACCGGCGCGGACGGCGGCGAGCATCTCCTGCATCCGCGGGCGATCGAGGTTCTTGCCGCTCGCCCCTTCCTCGCGGAACACCCGAGCGACGACGTGCGGGGCCTGGCGCGAGGCGACCGAGGACCGGAGCCGGGCCTCCTGTGTTTCGAGCGAGCCCTCGTCGCCCATCTGGTTGTCGGTGGAGACGCGGGTGTACAGGGCGACGCGGAGGGCCTCGGGGGCGGGAGCCGTGGAGGCGGATCCGGATGAGAGGCGAGAGGGGGGTGATGCCATGTTTGCGCCTTGTGATTCGGTACCAGCTTATCCGCTGCGGAGCGGTAGCGCTACCGAGTAGCAGCGCGCTTTCACGGTGGTTTCATGGGGGCGTGAAAGTGGAATCGGCTGGCGGAATATTCGGCGGGCTGGGGGCTGGCGCGGGCGATCTGTGTATACGGCGGGGTGAGGTCGCGAAGGGGTGCGCTTGCCCCCGCGAACGCAGGATCGGGGGGCGCCGTCGTTGAGCGTGCTGAGGAACGGCCGGAATTGCCTGTTCTGGCCGACTTGAATGCCCTCTGTCGTGTTAGCTTCGCGCACATCGCTGGAGCCGTGACTTGAACCTGTCACCTGAATCCCTCTTCAAGGACCACTACCTCCTCAAACGCCGGATCGGCGAGGGCGGCATGGGCGAGGTTTGGGAAGCCGTAAACCAAAGGACTCGCCTTCACGTCGCGATCAAGGTTGCGACGACAGGGGGTTGGCGTCGGAAGGAGGCGTCGGCCCGGTTCCTTCGGGAGTGCTACATCGGCAACATCTTGGGGAAGGAGAGTGGCTTCATCCGGGTGGTGGACTTCGACGCCGACGACCCGACATGGATGGCGATGGATCTCGTCGAGGGCGCGAAGCCGTTGGGAAAAGACCTGTCGCGGCCGGTGTCGACCTGGTCAGAACTCGTGGGGGTGCTACGCCAACTTCGTGAGGCGGCGCTGCTCACCCGGCGCGCACATTCCGTCGGGGTAGTTCATCGGGACATCAAGCCGGGGAACATCCTCGTCGATGCATCTGGGGCCGTATTCCTGGCAGATTTCGGTCTTGCCAAGCACGCGGCGATGCCTGCCGGGCTGGTGACGGACGACCATGCCACCAAGACGGGTACTGGCTTTGGCACCTTGGCGTTCATGGCTCCGGAGCAGGCGAAGGACGCGAAGGGCGCGGGCGCTCCCGCCGACGTCTTTGCCTTGGGGGCAACCCTTTTCGCCATTCTCACGGCATCGCACCCGTACGGCGACTCGGAGTCAGAGGTCATCGAGAACCACCACGACGCGCGGAATGGTCGGTTCAAAATCCCATCTTTGGCAGGCGTCTGTCCGTGGCTGCCGCCCGAACTGGAGACACTCTGCCATCGAGCGCTCGCGGTCGAGCCCCAGGACCGTCCGAGCATGGACGAGTTTGTCCTATCGCTGGAGCGGGTTTTGGCGGTCGCGGCGGGGCGTGTCGATGTCGCCCCGGCTCGAACCAGCGAATCGGAAGGAGGGGGCGGGCCCAGTCGTCTCGACCCCTCGGCGGTGTTCGTGAACGCCGCGGATGATCACCTCGCGACCGATGTGCTTTTCTCCGAGGCCGACGTTGATTCCATCAACGAATTCGCACCGGCTGCGGGCTACAAGCTCTACGAATGGCAGGCCGAGGCACTGGAGGCATGGGAGAAGGCGGGTCGTCGAGGGATCGTGGAGGCGGTCACCGGCGCTGGAAAGAGTCTGGTTGGCGTTGAGGCCGTCCGCAGGCACATGAGCACCGGGGGAGCTTCCGCGCTGGTTGTCGTTCCAACGAGGCCGCTGGTCAAGCAGTGGGTGCGCACGTTCGCCGCCCTTGCACCGGAGCTTCGCGTCGGGCGGTTTCTCGGCGGGACCAAGGACTCCTTCCGGACCACGGACGTGATCGTGGCGACCATCCAATCCCTTTCCGGGCTTTCGGTGCCCCCCGGCGCTCTGCTCGTCGCCGACGAGTGTCACCACTATGGTGGCGTCGAGATGATCTGGGACCCCAAGCTGCGTCGAGAGGTGGCCTCCCCAGGAGTTTGGACTCGGGCGATCTTGGGCCTCCCCTCGAAGAACCGGCTCGGGCTCACCGCCACGGTTGAGCGGGCCGACGGCGGCCACGACACGGCGCTGGTTGATGCCGTCGGGTCCAGCGTCTTCACTCTCTCGTACGCGCGGGCGCTACGCGACTCGGTCGTCGCGCCGTTCAAGATTGCCTTCATTCGATGCGAGTTCGGAGATCCCACGTTGGAGGCTGAATATCACGCTCTGGATCGGCGTCTTGGCAAGCTGCGGAAAGCGCTGGTCGAGGGGTACAAGTGTGCGCCCGATCGGTTCGGGCAGTTCTTGAAGGACGTACAGGCGCTGGCTAAGGGCCCTGCCCGAGATGGGCAGAACGAGGCGGGCGAGTACCTTAAGAAGTTCGCTCGGCGTCGCGAGATCCTTGGGGAGGTGGCCACGAAATTCGATGTCGTCCGGAGCCTCGTCCCGTGCGTGTCCGCGAGTGACAAGGCGCTGGTGTTCACGGAGAGCCGGAAGGGCGGCGCTCGGGCGTTTGAGATTCTGGATTCAGCGGGCGTCGCCGTTGGGTACGTAGACGGGTCGTCCGGGGACCGGTCGGCGTTGCTCTCGAAGTTCGGCCGCACCGTTGGCCGTTCCGGCGCGCTCAAGGCGATTGTCTCCCCGAAGGTGTTGGATGAGGGCGTGGACGTGCCGGCTGCGGACCTCGGGATCGTCGTCACGGCGTCCTCCACCCGGCGGCAGATGGTGCAACGGCTCGGGAGGGTGATCCGCAAGAAGTCTGATGGTCGAACCGCGCGGTTCGCGGTTCTGGTGGTGAAGGGCACCAGCGAGGATCCGGAGTCCGGGGCACATCAGGACTTCATTAGCGAGGTACTTGAGGTGCTCGGGCATGACAAGTGGCGCTCGTTCGAGGCGAAGGACCATGCCGCTTACGTCGCTTGGCTCAACGAAATGCGGACCGTCGCTGCGGTTCAGCCCGCTCGACAGGGCCCCGCGGCGACGGAGGTCCCCCCCGACGCGGGCTGGCGGGGCCTGGGCGGCCGAGAATGGCTCCAGGTAACGCGAGCGGCGTTGGTGAAGGAGGTCGTTCGGCGTCTGGTCCCGGCCGCCATGTTGCGCGACATCCCGACAACTGACGGCAAGGTTCACTATATCGAGCGAATTTGCCGATTCATTCCGGATCCTCAGCAGCTGCGGCAGGCGCTTCTGAAGCAGCCCGACCTCGTCGAGTACCTCGATGCGGGCGTCGTCCTCACCGCGGCCCCCGAGGCGACTCTTCCGCCCGATTCGCCGGGCGATGAGATTCGAACACCGAGGATGGTGCTGGCCGAGCACCTCGTCAGCAGCTTCAGCCGGAGCGAACTCCTCGAACTCGCGCGCGCGGGGGGAGTCGAGGGGGTGAGCCAGAAATCTGTCGCCGCCGGCATCGCGAGCGCCGTCGCATCGGTGGGGTCGGGGCTCGGGGACCTCATGTCGCTGGATCAGATCAAGAGGCTTGCCCGCGCGATCGGGGCCCCAGTATCAGGGGCCAAGTCGGATGTCTTCGCGGTACTGGCAGCCACGGTCGCGTCGCAGTCGGACCACTTCGATTTCCACGTAGCGACGATGCTCACGAGCGCGATGACGAAGGACCAACTTTTCTACGCAGGCCAACGGCTGGAGGACGAGGACATTGTTCTCGGGTGGAAGAAGGACGCCATCGCCGCTGAGCTCGTCCGCCACCCGAACGGTCGGTGTTTCGAGGCCTTCACGGCGGCGGAGCTCAGGGAAATGCTCGGGAGGTGGTCGCTTCCCCGATCGGGGTTGAAGGCGGAGCTCGTTGCACGGGTGGCTCTGGACTTGATCGACCACACCTGGGAGGTTGGCCCGGACTGATTCGGCCGTGCTCGCAGCCCGCGGGCGGGCCTCACTTTCTCCGTGCCCCGTCGACCCGTTTCCCCGGCGCTTCGCTCGCCGCGAGCGGCGCGCAGACGCCCGCGCGTGCTACCTTCTCGCCCACCCGGACCGCCCGCCCGCATGCCCCCTCGCAAGAAGAACGCCGCTCCCGCCGCCCCGCCCGCCCCCACCATCACGGACCTTATGAAGGAGCTGTGGCAGGCGGCCGTGACCTTGCGCGGATCCATCGAGCCGTCCGACTACAAACGGTACGTCCTCCCCCTGATCTTCCTGCGTTTTCTGTCCCTGCGCTACGAGAAGCGGCGTATTGAGCTGGAGCGCCTGATCGCCGATCCGAAGAGCGAGCATTACGGCGACCTCGCCTCGCTGGACGACCCCGACGAGTACCGGAGCGTCGGTGCCTTCGTCGTGCCCGTCGATGCGCGCTGGCAGCGCATCGTGGGAGACGTGGCCCGTCGAGACGACGTGAAGGCGGAGATGGACCGCATCTTGAAGCTGGTCGAGGACACCTGGCCCGACAAGCTGCGGGGCCTGCTGCCCCCGATCTACGCGCTCTCCAACCTCGATGCGGAGAACCTGCGCGGCCTGATCAACCTCTTCTCCAAGGATGTGTTCGCGGCCGACCACGGCGGCGAGGACGTGATCGGTCGCGTCTACGAGTACTTCATCGGGGAGTTTGCAGGCTCGGAAGGCAAGCGCGGCGGCGAGTACTTCACCCCGGCGAGCATCGTCCGCACGCTGGTCGCGATGTTGGAGCCCACCGAGGGGGTGGTGTACGACCCTTGCTGCGGGTCGGGCGGCATGTTCGTGCAGTCCGACATCTTCACCAAGCACAGCGGCAACCTGTCGTTCGTGGGGCAGGAAAGCAAGGAGTTCACGCTGCGCCTTTGCCGGATGAACCTCTTCATCCATGGCATTGACGGCGACATCCGCCTGGGTGACACCTACTTCAACGATCGCCACGCAGCCGTAAAGGCGGACTTCGTGCTCGCGAACCCGCCGTTTAACGATGGTGCCAAGGGAGAGAAGGGCTGGGGAGCAGACCGTCTTCCCGACAAGGATCCCAGGCGCGTGCTCGGCGAGCCTATGCCGCTGTCGCCTCGAAACGCGAACACGATGTGGATGCTTCACTTCCTCCACCACCTGAAGGACGGGGGCACTGCGGGATTCGTGATGGCGACCGGAGAGCTGTCCACGTCAGAGGTCGCACGTCTCGCTGTGCGTCAGAAGATTTTGGAACTCGATCTAGTTGACTGCGTAGTGCAACTCCCAAAGCAGCTGTTCGCCAACACCCAGATTCCGTGCGCCCTGTGGTTTCTCAGCAAGGGGCGACGAGGAGTCCCGGGCCACCGATCCCGGCTGGGCGAGATCCTCTTCATAGACGCCCGTAATCTCGGTGCCCTCCTCCCGGGGTCGCGCAAACAGAGGCAGCTCGCCGAGGACGACATTGAGCGCGTCGCGGCCACCTACCGGGAGTTTCGTAGAACCGCGAAACCAGCGGATGTCCTGGGCTTCTGTAGGGTGGCCACGATCGACGAGGTTGTGGGACACCGACATGCGCTGATGCCCGGGAGGTACGTCGGCGCGGCGGTTGAGGATGACGAGGACGAGCCCTTCGAGGATCGTTTTCCAGCGCTCTCTGCAAGATTCGCCCAGCAAGCCGCTGCGGGAACGGCCCTTGCTGGGCGTATCGTCAACCTACTTCGCTCGGTACCTACCGATGGCTAAGTGGTCCACTGGGCACATCGGTGACGTGCTGACGTTGCAGCGCGGAATTGACATTACCAAGGACGCCCAGCGGGCCGGCACGGTCCCGGTCGTTTCCTCTGGCGGCGTGAGTAGTCGCCATGACACCGCAGCCGTCAAGGCTCCGGGTGTGGTCATTGGTCGGAAGGGCACTCTCGGAACTACGTTCTGGCTCGATGTCGACTATTGGCCCCATGACACTACGCTTTGGGTGAAGGACTTCAAGGGCAACGATCCCAAGTTCGTGTATTACTTCCTGCGGTGGCACGAGGATCTTTTCCTCTCCATGGACAACGGCACGGCGAACCCGACTCTGAACCGCAACCATGTTCACCCGCTGGCTGCTGAATGGCCCGAGCGCGGAGAGCAAGGCGCCATCGCGGCGCTGCTTGGTGCTATCGACGCGAAGATCGAGATGAATCGCCAGACAAATCACACACTGAGCGAGATGGCGTCGGCCCTCTTCAGTTCGTGGTTCGTGCTCTTTGACCCTGTGATCGCGAAGGCGGCCCGGCGGCGCCCCTTCGGAATGACGCCCGCGACCGCAGCCCTGTTTGCCGGCGAATTCGCGCCGGACCCCGCTTGGGGAGACATTCCTGCCGGATGGAATTCACGCCCGCTGGACTCGATCGCGGAGTTCCGGAACGGGTTGGCTCTCCAGAACTTCCCGCCCCGGATCGGCGAGGACCGACTCCCGGTCATCAAGATCGCACAGTTGCGAACCGGCGTACCTGACAGCGAGGAGTGGGCGACCAGCCGCATAGACCCCGGCTGCATCCTCGACGACGGCGACATCGTGTTCTCGTGGTCGGGGAGTCTCACCGTCGTGGTGTGGTGCGGCGGGCGAGGCGCTCTCAACCAGCACCTGTTCAAGGTGACTTCAAGCACATTTCCGAAGTGGTTCTACCACCAGTGGACGTTGTTCCATTTGCCGGAGTTCCAGGGCATTGCGGCGGACAAGGCCACGACCATGGGCCACATCCGACGCTTTCATCTTACCGAAGCTCGCGTGGTGGTCCCCCCCCCGCCTGTCATGGCGGCGGCCGACGCGATGATGACGCCTTGGCTGGACCTTGTCATCGCCAACAACCTCGAATCGCGCACGCTATCGCAGCTTCGCGACGCGCTGCTCCCGAAGCTCCTTTCCGGTGAGATCCGACTCAAGCAGGCCACGAAGGCCGTGGAGAACGTCCTGTGAGCGTTGCCGTGGTCGCCCCCGTGTACTCCGGCGACCTCAGGCCAAAGGGGTAGCGGACGGATGCCCAACCTCCACGGAAGCGAGAGCACCTTCGAGCTGGCGACCATCGAGCGGCTGGAGGGGCTGGGCTACACCCACCGGCATGGCTCTCTCGTGGACCGTGACCCCCGCGACGTGGTGCTCTACGACTCGCTTCGATCATCCCTGGCCACCCGGTACCCGGAGCTCGGCGCGGCGGAGTTGACGGCCGCCGTGGATCGCGTCACCCGGCCGGAAGGCACCGACTCGCTCACTCGCAACAGGGCTTTCCACGTCGACACGGTCATCCGGGGCTTCGAGCTTCCGCTCGACCGGCCGATGTTCGTTCGTGAGGCACCCGGCCCCGTCTACAATGCCGGTCCCGTCACAGCACCCGCGGCCGATGCCAATGTCGCCCACATCCATCCGATCGACTGGGATCGACCAGAGCGCAACATCTTCGAGGTCGTCAACCAGCTCCCGATCTCCGGGCTGAACGATCGCCGACCCGACATCATCGTCTTCGTGAACGGCTTGCCACTGGTGCTCTTCGAGTTGAAGAACCCCTACGACCAGGACTGCACACTGGACGGAGCGCTGAACCAGATTCGCCACTACACGGTACACGTTCCACGCCTGTTTGAATTCAACGCCTTCTGCGTCGGGTCCGATGGCGCGGACACCCGCCACGGTATGTGGACCGCTGGCGACGAGCACTACGCGCCGTGGAAGTCGGTGGACGGCGTGACTGTCGAGCCGGGCAGGACGGGGTCGATGAAGGCGCTCATCGAGGGCCTGTTCCCGAAAGACCGGCTGCTGGCGTACATCCGAGACTTCATTGGGTTCGAGGTAGACAAGTCGGGAATCGTCAAGAAAGGCGCCAAGTACCATCAGTTCTTCGCCGTTCGCGCTGCCGTGCTGCGGACCCTCGCCGCGTTCGCGCCCGGTGCCGACGGGCGCATCGGTGTCGTATGGCACACGACCGGATCCGGAAAGTCCCTCTCCATGGCCTTCCTCGTCGGCATCTTGCGGCGGGAGAAAGCGCTTGCAAATCCCAGCTTCGTGATTCAGGTCGATCGTACCGACCTGGATGACCAGCTCCACGACCAATTCGTGCTGCTGCGGCACCTTGTCGGTGACGTGGCTCACGCCGAGAGTGTCGAGGAGCTCCGGACACTCCTTCGCTCGGAGGGCGGCGAGGTGGTCTTCACGACAATCGAGAAGTTTGCTCTGAAGAAGGGACCGGATGGCAAACCGATCGAGGCCACGCACCCGACTCTGTCCACCCGCGGCAACATCATCATCATCGCGGACGAGGCCCACCGCTCGCAGTACGGGTTCCTGGAGGGCTTCGCGCGGTACCTGCGTGACGCGCTGCCCAACGCCAAGCGGCTCGGCTTCACGGGGACGCCAGTAAGCCTGCATGGAGCTGGCACAATCGCAGTGTTCGGCGACTACATACACACCTACGACATTCGGCAGTCGCAGGAGGACGGCGCCACCGTCTCGATCTTCTACGCGCCCCGACAGGCGAAGCTCCACCTCAACGGGAAGGACGTGGATGCCGCGCTCAGGGAGATCGGCACGAAGCACGGCACCTCCGACGCCGTGATCAACGAAAAGAAGTCGAAGTGGGCTGCGCTCGCTGCCGCAGTGGGGGCGAAGGAGCGCCTGGACGAGATCGCCGCCGACCTCCTCAAGCATTTTCAGGAGCGGACGGCAACACTGGTGGGCAAGGCGATGGTCGTGTGCATGACCCGGGCAAACTGCGTCCGGATGTACGATGCGCTCTCTGCGCTGCCCGGGTGTCCTCCGCTCGCCATCGTAATGACGGGAAGCCTCGCGGAGGACCCGAAGTCATGGAGCGAGCGGGGATTCATCACCACGAAGCCGCAGCGAGACAAGATCAAGAAACAGATGGTGGACCCGGCGGATCCGCTGGCGATCGTCATCGTCTGCGACATGTGGCTCACGGGCACCGACATCCCGTGTCTCCACACGCTCTACATCGACAAGCCCATGCGCGGCCACAACATGATCCAGGCGATCTCGCGCGTGAACCGGGTGTTCCGGAACAAGCCCTCGGGGCTCATTGTGGACTACATCGGCGTGGGCGACGAACTGCGGGACGCCACGAACAAGTACGGTGGTGGGGGCGGCACCGGCGACCCCGCGCCCGGGGTGGAGGAGGCAGCGAGGCCCCTCTTCTTCGAGTGCCTTGATGCCATCCGGGCACTCCTACCTTCCGGGCAGGATTGGGGCGCGTGGCGCGGCCTGACCCCCCTTGCCAACGACGACCTTCACCTGGCGGCGTTCACCGCGATCACGGAGACCGACGAGCACCGCGATGCATTTCTGCAAGCTGAACTTCGGCTTTCCAACGTCTTCGGGCTCGTGAAGCACCTCGACGACTGCGGAGCCTACGCCGATGAGGTGATCTTCTACCAGCGAGCTCGCAACCAGGTACTCAAGACCATCCCGGGCCGCAAACCCAAGAAATCCGTGGACGAGGCGGTGCGCGATCTCGTGGACGATGCCATCAACTCCGACGCCGTGGTCGACATCTACAAGCTCGCGGGAATCGCCATCCCCGACGTGTCCATCCTCGACGACGCCTTCCTCCAGACGTTCAAGGACCGCCCGAACGAGGACCTCCGGCTGAAGCTCCTCCGGAAGCTGCTGGAGGACGAATTGCAGCGGCGGTCGAAGAAGAACATCGCGCAGATCAAGACGTTTCAGGAGCTGCTTCAGGCCACGCTGGACCGCTACCACAAGCGCATCATCGACGCCGCCGCGGTGATCAAGGCGATGGTGGAGATCCGCAAGGACCTGGACGCCGCCAAGGATCGCGCCGCCAGGCTTGGCCTCGGTGACGACGAGTACGCCTTCTACGCGACGGTGGAGCGGCATTGCGGCGAGGTCTACGACGAGCCCTTCCTGCGCGACCTGATCCACGAGGTCGTGCTCACCATCAAGGGCAACCTGAAGGTGGACTGGACCGAGCCCCATCGCGAGGACGTCAAGGCAGCGGTCAGGGCGGCGGTTAAACGTGTTCTACGGAGGCGAAAAGTGCGTGAAGAGGACTTCGAAGCGGTGACCGAGCGGCTCATGGAGCAGGCAGCGGCGCTCTACGCGAACTGGCCGGTGGCGGCCTAAAATGGAGCAATACCGATGACAATTGACTGGACGGTCCTCGAAGACCGCGTGCGGGCAGTGGCGACGTTCATTTGGGGGAAACCTGCCCGAGCGGAAGTAATTGAGGGCGTCCGCTTCGACGCGGTGGTGCGCTTGGACGACGGCCGAATCGTCCTTGTGGAGGCGACCGTTGAGCACAATCTCGCGAAGATCAGGACGGACATTGCGAAGTTCGCCGCCTTACGATTGGCACTGTTCAGCAAGAACACGTTCGCGCTTTGCTACATCGTAAAGCACGTTGAGCCTACTGAAACGATGGTGGCGACCGGGCTTGCCTCTCACGTCAACGTGGTTTCCACCCGGACGTTTGAGCAGCAATTCTTCGATGCGCGGTCCTACCAGTACATCCGCACGGATAAACCATTCGGAAGCGCAGTACACCCTGACACCGGGGCGATCGCTCGGAACAAGTACGTTCCGGTCCGGTTCCATGATCGACGTGCGACGAAGGACATGAGCCTGGCGGATCTCGCCGGTTGTCTCCGAGCCGGAGAGACGGTGCTCCTCAGCGGGGAGTACGGAACAGGTAAGAGTCGTTGCGTGCAGGAGCTCTTTCCCATGCTGGCCGGGCAGGGCCACGCTGGGCCAGCGCCCGTCCCGTACCCAGCCCCGATCGCGATCGACCTGCGCCAACAGTGGGGGATGAGGACGGGACCAGAGATCATTCGGCGCCATTTCAGTGACCTCGGCATGCCCTCCGCGGCCGATGGTGTGATTCGAGCGCTTGGTTCCGGGGCGTTTTGTCTTCTCCTCGACGGGTTTGATGAGCTGGGTGCGCAGGTCTGGAGCGAGAATCCGAAGAAGATCCGCCAGATTAGAAGAGAGTCGTGTGAGGGAGTGCGAGACCTACTGCGTCTCGCGAAGGGGCCGGTCCTCATCTCCGGTCGCGATCACTACTTCGATTCGGACGCCGAGGCGTTCGATGCCCTCGGTTTGGACGAGCGGTCTACTCGCCTGCTGGTCACCCACGAGGAGTTCTCCCTTCCCGAGATGAAGGAGTTCCTCAACTCCATCTCCGCAGACGTGGAGGTGCCGCTTTGGCTTCCGCGCCGCCCACTTGTGGCGCAGGTTCTGGCAGAGCTCCCGAAGGAGGTGGTTGAGGACCTTCTCGCTGCGGATCTCGGGGAGGCCTCGTTCTGGGAGCATTTCGTCACGGCGGTGTGCCGGCGCGAGTCGTTGATCCGGGCTGGCCTCGAACCAGGGGTGGTCAGGGCGATCTTGCGTAGGCTTGCTGTTCTCACCCGCTCGCGCGGCGGCGACACGGGTCCGGTCGGGCTCGACGAGATCAGCCAGGCGTTCGAGGCGGAGGTGGGGGCGGCACCGATCGACGAGTCGGCCTTGATCCTACATCGGCTCCCGGGGCTTGGGCGCGTTCAGGCAGATTCCAATGATCGCCGGTTTGCCGACGCATATATTCTCGACGGACTTCGCGGCGATCACCTTGTGGGTTGCGGCTCATCGCGCGCCGAAGCGGATCAGGTGGCGGCGTTGCTTTGGTGCAATCCCTTACGGGAATTTGGCCAGCGCCTGGCCGGTGAGCGTCTTCGCGATGGGGTCGGGGTCAAGGCTGCCATGAGTCTGGCCGCCCTGTTCGCCAAGCGAGGCAACGGGACTGCTGCGGCCGACGTGGTGAACGCGCTTCTTGCCACCGCCGACGACGACGAGGTCCTCGACTTCGGTGCCCTGGAAGTCTCCGACGCCTCCGCATCGACGCTCGACCTTTCCCGGGGGACTCCGAGCGGGCTAGTCTTCCGCCGCCTTGTGGCCGACAGGCTGGTAATGCCGGAGGTTCCCTTGGCGGGGGTCGAGATCGCGGTGGCCCTGATCCGGCGGGTGGAAGGCATCACCTCCCAGGCTGGGCTTCCCGGGTGGGCTACGGACATTTCGACCGACGGGTTCGACTCGGTGCGAACGAACGCTTCGGTACGCGCGGCCGGCCTCAGCCCGGCGCATCACATCCTCGTGACCATCGTGCGGAAGACCTTTTTCCAGAAGGGTGCAGCTCGCAAGGAGACCGCACTGCTCCGCGGGCTTGGCCAAGTGGATGTAGCTGGCGTGACGCCGAAGGTGCTCAGACTACTGGAAACGGGCGGATTGATCGAGCGGGTCGCTGGAAAGGAGGGGCCTTGCTATCGGCCGATCCGACCGCACACCAGGCGGATGGCCACCATGCTCGCAGAGCTGAAGCTTTCGGGCGATCCCGTCTGGCAGAAGGTCGGGGCGCTGTAGGAGGGTTCCCGCTGGCGGCTTCGCCCGCGATCTTTCGCCCGGAACCAGTGGGTCCGCAGTTCAAGTACAGTATGGGTGTCACTCCAACCGCACCGACCCGAACTCAGCGGTACACAGCCGCGATCCAGCCTTTCCAAAGTTCAAGCACCGAATGCCCACCCATACTGCACTTGAACATTCCCGGCGTTCGTCGGTAGGTATCCAAAATTTTTTTTGGGCGCAGGTCCGCCCGCTCCAACGTCGCTAACCGCACTTGCCGCCGGAGCGCGGAAAGGGAAACGGGTGGACGCCGGTCCCGGTGGGGCTATGCTTCGGGACACGAGCTTGACGCCAGACGCGACCCGAACAGGGCCGCCAACGCCGCCATGCTCGTGGTCCATCCACCCTCCGCGAGGCCATCATGACCCAGCACCCCACCCTCCTCGTCAAGCACACCGACCTCCCCCGCCGCATCGTCCTCCTCGTCCCCGACGGCAACGTGCAGCGCCAGGTCGCGTACATCCTCCGCATTACCCGCTCGGGTGGGCTCCTGCTCAACAAAGATGAGCTGGATCCTTCCTCGAAGCAGGTCGCCTAGCCCTCCCTACCCACCCCGCCGCGGTAGCCAAGCCCCGCCGACTCTTGTCGGCAGCGAGCCAGGCGGCACGACCCAGGAACCCGCCATGCGACATGGTGCCTCGGTCGTCGCTTCGCCTCGGCCACGCGACGATCTTCGCAATGCAGACCTCGACGCTCGCCGTGACCGGATCGCCCGGTTGATGGCCGTCGCCGCAGTCCGCGCCGTCTCGCAGGGAACCCAGGAGCCCCGCGATGACCACGCTGACCCGCTCGACGTTCACCCAGATCCTCTACCCGCCAACGATTCTGACGCCTGGTCGGGAGATCGAGGTGAGGGTCATGCGGCCCGAGCGCCCGATGACCGCGGCGGCCGACGGCACGCCGAAATGGAGCCGTCCGCAGCTTGAAGGACGGCGCTGGTTCGGCAGCGCAGAGGCTCTCGCGGGCTGGAAGGCCCCGCAGGACCGCCACGTATGGGTGGCGGGCGCGCTGCGCGAGGGACGGGACGGGACCAAGGCTGGGGGTATCCACTAAGCCAACCCCACTCTGCCGCACCCTCCGCCATCGCGTGAAGCTCCCCAACGGAGATCTTCACCATGCGCCTTCCTGCCGCCCACTGGGCCGAAATCGTGTCTGCCCATCACGCCTCCGGGCTGTCGATG
>CAIUMM010000097.1 GCA_903900265.1 uncultured Pseudomonadota bacterium | reverse complement strand
CGATGCCGACACCGACACCGATTCAGACACCGATTCAGACACCGACGCGGATTCCGACACGGATACCGACTCAAACACGAACACCGCCCCGACCGCGCCTACGGTACAAATCAGCCCGACCGCACCGACCGACTTGGACGCACTCACCTGCGTGATCGACACCGACAGCGTAGACCCCGAAGGCGACGCGCTGACATACAGCTACGCTTGGAGCAGCGATGCAGGCGGCACCAGCACGGGAGAGACCCTACCTGCGGCTTTGACGACGACCGGCGAGACCTGGACGTGCAGCGTGACCGCGAGCGACGGGGTGCTCTCGGGTCCAGCAGGCACGGCGAGCGCCGTTATTAGCGCATCCTTCCTTGACTATACGACGACCTACGGCGGCACGATGGTAGCGATCACGGCGGGCACCTTCGAGATGGGCAGCGCGGATTATGGCCCGATCCACACGGTGACGCTGACGCACGACTTCTGGATCGGTCAGACCGAGCTGACCCAAGCGCAGTACCTCGCCGGGATGGGTACGAATCCATCATACTTCTCGAGCTGCGGCAGCACCTGCCCGGTGGACTCGGTGTCGTGGGAGGTTGCCGGTAAGTACGCGAACGCGTTGTCGACGGCAGAGGGACTGGAGCTTTGCTACACCGCGACGGGGAGCGATCTTTCGGGTTCCCTCGGCGGCGATCCGTACGCATGCGAGGGCTACCGCCTGCCGACGGAGGCGGAGTGGGAGTACGCAGCGCGCGGGGGTGAGTCGTACACGTACGCGGGTTCAAACACAGCCGATGACGTAGCGTGGACGTACGAGAACAGCGGGAACACCACTCATGCGGTGGCCGGAAAAGCCGCCAATGCCCTCAACGTTTACGACATGAGCGGAAACCTGTGGGAGTGGACCAACGACTGGTACCAAGACTACGCCTCCGGCGCTGGCTTGGACCCATCCGGCGCAGCGTCTGGCTCAGCACGAGCCTATCGCGGAGGCGGCTTCTACAACCTCGCATCCAACGCACCCCTTACTGCCCGCGGGGGAAACGTAGCCCCGACCTACGACGGCTTCGGAATGGGCTTCCGTCTCGCCAGATCAGAACTATGATGTCATGTTCCTCGCATCTTTACCGCAGCCCTTTGCACCTTGACCTCGGATCCCCCAATGCACCGCACTCTCCTCCCCCTCGCCCTCCTCCCCATACTCGGCTGCTTTCCAAACACTCGGGCACACGAGGACTCGGACGCGCCGTCCGATGCCGACACCGACGCAGATTCGGACACCGACACCGACACAGATTCGGACACCGACACCGACACCGACTCGGACACCGCTCCAAACACCCCCCCCACGGCACCAACCGTACACATCACCCCCACCGCACCGACCGACTTGGACGCGCTGACCTGCGTCATCGACACCGCAAGCGTCGATCCTGAAGGCGACGCGATGACGTACACCTACGCTTGGAGCAGCGATGCGGGCGGCACCAGCACGGGAGAGACCCTACCTGCGGACTTGACGACCACCGGCGAAACGTGGACGTGCAGCGTGACCGCGAGCGACGGTGCGCTATCCAGCGCGGCGGGCACGGCGAGCGTGGGGATCGCGTCGGACCCGCCGCCGTTCATCGACTACACCACCGCCCACGGCGGCACGATGGTGGCGATCACCGCGGGCACCTTCGAGATGGGGAGCGCGGACTGGGGCCCGATCCACACGGTGACGTTGACGCACGACTTCTGGATCGGTCAGACCGAGGTGACCCAAGCGCAATACCTCGCTGGGACGGGCGCCAGCCCCTCGTACTTCTCGAGCTGCAGCAGCACCTGCCCGGTGGAGACCGTGTCGTGGGAGGACGCGGCGGTGTACGCAAACACGCTGTCGGCGGCGGAGGGGCTGGAGCTCTGCTACACCACGACGGGGAGCGACCTAGCCACGTCTCTGGGAGGCGATCCGTACGCCTGCGAGGGGTATCGCCTGCCGACGGAGGCGGAGTGGGAGTACGCGGCGCGGGGAGGCGAGTCGTACACGTACTCGGGCTCGGACACCGTCGGAGACGTGGCGTGGACGAGCGAGAACAGCGGCGGCACGACGCACACGGTGGCGGGGAAGGCGGCGAACGCGTTTGGTTTGTACGACATGAGCGGGAACGTGTTTGAGTGGACCAACGACTGGTACGACGCGTACGCCTCTGGCGCGGCGGTAGACCCGGTGGGCGCCGCGTCGAGCCTCTACCGCGTCAGCCGCGGCGGCTCCTGGGGCAGCACCGCCGTCTACGCGCGGGCTGCGGGCCGCTTCGGGAACGGCCCCGGCTACCGCTTCGACTACCTCGGCCTGCGCCTCTCGAGGACGAACCCTTGACGCTTGCGTTCCTCGCATTTTTACCGTAGTCCTTTGCCCCTTGACGTCGGATGCCCCATGCACCGCACTCTCCTCCCCCTCGCCCTTCTACCCGTCCTCGCCTGCTACCCGAACACCCGGCAAGGTCAACGACACGCTGACCTGCGTGGGCACCGCGAGCGACGCGGACGGGGACGCGCCGACGATGTCCTACGCGTGGTCTAAGGGAAGCGCGGGCGCCACGCTGACGCTGACCGAAGCGAACAACCCAGGCGACACGGTGACCTGCACCGCGACCGCGACCGACGACGCAGCGGGGACGGCGACCGGCAGCGCATCGGCCACGGTGTCCAACACGCCTCCCTCGCTGGGCGCCGTCACCCTAAGCCCCGCCACGGCCTACAACGACGACGTGCCGACCTGCTCTGCCACGGCGACCGACGCGGACGGAGGCGCGCCGCGCTTTGACCTATGCGTGGACCAACACATCCACTGGTGTGTCACTCGGCCAGCGTTTCCGGGGAAGACTGATCCCCCACGGGAGCCAGCAACCCCGCGCGACGCCGGCGACGCCGTCGCTCACCGTGCATGTGGTTTCGTCTCCCCTCCGGCTTCGCTCGATACGCCGAACGTGCCAGCTTGATAGAACGCTTTCGAACGAT
>CAIUMM010000096.1 GCA_903900265.1 uncultured Pseudomonadota bacterium | reverse complement strand
TCCACGAGTTCCCGGACAGGACGGGCCTCTCGCCCAGAAATGCTGACGACAGGAGAGCTTTCGCCCCAGCGCGGCCTGACCGTGGGCTTGTGCAACAGGTCGTTGCACAAATTCCCTGAGGCTACAACGTCGTGCTGTGAGGCTTGATCACGCGCCATCCTCGCGCCTCACATTGACCGCCGGCACCGCCGATCCGCGCCGCGAGGCTGAGCCGGAGCGTGCGCTCGTCGAGCACGTACAGGCGTTCCTGCTGGAGTTGGGCGGCGCCTACCGCGTCCGACGCGGCTTAGCTGCGGCTTCGCAGCGACGACGTTGATTCAGGGCCCCTCGCGTTCTCAACGTCCCCTACACAGGACGAACCACAAAACCGACATAGGACGAAAGCTGGGGTGGAATTCCAAAAAAATCCGGGCGGCCCGGCGGCGAGCCGCCGTCGGTGCCCTCCGCGCTCGCTGCCGCTCGGTCGGCAAGCCGACGGGCTGCGCCCCGCTGCGGTCGCCTGCCGCGGGGGACACTCCGGAGGTTGTCTCCGGAGTGTCTTGGTCTTCGGCGCGGCCCGAGAGGAACGGGGTGTGCGCGCGGGCGCGGGAGGTTGGACGAATCCTGTGCTCGGGACCGGCAGCCGTGACTGCCTGCCGTCTGGCGTTCCGCAGGGTGCGGAGAATCGTGCTCGAGAGGCGAAAGCCGAGGTTGTTGTTGCGGTTGCCGGGGTTGTTCCTGTTGCGGTTCGCAGCCCGCGCGTTGTCGGCGGTGTTGTTCCAGGAGCCGCCACGGTTGACGCGGTTCGGGCCTCTCCTCCGTTGCCCGGACCTGCTTATCGTGTTCTCATCGTGGCGAGTGCCAGAGGGCTTGTCGGAAACGCAGGGTGTTCCCGAAGCGCGCCCATGCAACGAGGGCGGCTCCCCGCACGGCAGCGTCGGCATCCCCGAGCCAGCCCGCCTCCCGTGCGTGCTCAATCTCGTGCGCGTGCCGTAGAAAGCGGCGCCGTCGAGGGCCGTCGAACCTTACGAGGTGGGGCCAGATGCGGAAGCCGAGGCACGGGACGCCCGCGCTGGCCGGGGCGATCCGCCGGGCCGACAGCTTCTCCCGCTGGTTCAGGTCACGCGCCATCGCGTCCGCCAGCGACTCGGCGATGCCCGTGACCTGGGACTTCGACGCGCCGAACACGAGGATGTCGTCCATGTAGCGGACGTAGCCTTGCGCACCCGCTGCCCGGGCGCGCAGGTCGAGCACGCCGAGCATGAAGTTGGCGAAGTGCTGGCTCGTCAGGTTGCCGATGGGCAGGCCCCGCCCTTGGTCGTCGGTGCCCGCGCGCAGGATGCGGTCGACCACGGCGAGGAGCGCGGGGTCCTCGAACGCTTCAGCGAGGCGCCCCGATAGCCTCGCTACGTCTGCGGTCTCGAAGCAGTGATGTACGTCGAGCTTCGCGAACCAAGGCGAACCGCGCGCGAGCAACTGCGCGCGTTGGATGGCGGCGAGCGTGCCCTTGCCGACCCGACAGGCGTAGCTGTCTGGATCCGCGTAGGCCTCAAAGGTCGGCTCCATCACCGCACAGACCGCGTGATGAACCACGCGGTCCCGGAAGGGCGCCACAGAGATTCGGCGGGGTTTCGGGTCGCGGATCGCGAAGTGGTGGAAAGCGCCGGGTTGGTAGCGCCCCTCGCGCAGCTCGCGTTGGAGGCGCAGGCACTCGGTGTCGAGGTCCGCGAGGAACGCCGCCGCGCCGCGTCGCCGAGCCAACCCGCGCGCAGCACGTCGGGCAGCAGCCCGCAGCGCCCAGAGGTCACTCGCGTCATGGAGCGTGGCGCTCACGAGCTGGGTGCCGCCACGAGGGACCGCCGCCATCCGCCCAGCATCCGGCCCGCCTCGTCCATCTCCCGCACGATGCTCTCATAAGCGGCGCGCGCGAAGAGTCGGCGGTCGTGGCACACGCGCACCAGCACGCGGAGCACGGCGAGGTGCGTGTCGGCGCTAGCGAGCAGCGCGCCTTTCTCGCGACGGGATGCCCAACGCGCCTGTACAAGCACCTCCAGCACGTCGAGGGCGCGGCCGTCTACACGCGCCGCGAAGGTGTGCCGCTCACTCTTGGGGAACTGTGCGGTGCGATCGAGGATCATCGCCAGCGTGCGCTCCCACCGCACCACGAGGATC
>CAIUMM010000095.1 GCA_903900265.1 uncultured Pseudomonadota bacterium | reverse complement strand
TCGCGAAAAAAGCGATGGAGAAAGCCGCCTGCGCGCACGTGCTGTTCGAGCACGGTCACCGACCAACCCCGCTGAGCGAGGAGCACCGCCGAAGCCAGACCGCCGGCGCCGGAGCCGATGACTACGGCACGGCCGGCGTCGCGGGTGTCGCGCGTGTCGCTCACGCCTCCGCCGGGCCTTGCACCCCGTTGGCCTTGCTGGCCGCGGCGATCACGTCCTCCGACACGATCGCGGCCTGAAGGTTGGCGCTGCAAACGACGTTGCCGTCGCGCAGCACGCGCCCTTTGGCCCAGGTCACGCCGAAGCGGCGCTCGGTCACGTCCACCTCGTAGGTCAAGGTGCAGGGAGGCATGACGATGCCGCGAAAGCGGGCTTTTTCAACGCCGGTGAGCACCGCCTGTCCGGTCTCGCCCAACAGCGTCGCCAACGCGCACAACGTCTGCGCCAGCGCCTCGACCATCACCACGCCCGGGATGATCGGGCGACCAGGGAAATGGCCAGATACATCCTCGGGTACAAAGTCTCCCTCGGCGACCACGTGGGTACCCTCTACCGACACGATTCGGGAGACATGGCGATGCGGCGCACGATGCGGGATGAGCGTTTCAATCGGCGGGAAGTTCATGCGCGCCGTTTATCTCGGCGACACCCAGATCGGGCACTGCCCGACCGCCCGGATTCGGGCTAACGGGACGCATGTCACGGATCCCCGTCGCTATCCTCGGCGCCACCGGCATGGTCGGCCAACGCTTTGTACAGCTGCTTCAGGACCACCCCTGGTTTGAGCTTGTCGAGCTGGCGGCGTCCGACCGATCGGCGGGAAAGCGCTACGAAAATGCCGCGCCGTGGCGGCTGGCCGGGGCCAATCCCCTCGCCGGCAGCCGGGTCGTCGCTGCGACGCCCGAAGCGGTGCGCGCGCCGCTGGTGTTCAGCGCGCTGGACAAAGCGGTGGCGGCCGAGGTGGAGCCCGCGTTCGTCCGCGCCGGGCGAATCGTCGTCTCCAACGCGAGCGCGTTCCGAATGGACGAAGCGGTGCCGCTGATCATCCCGGAGATCAACCCGCATCACATCGAGTGGGTGCGTGACGCGCGTCGGCAAGGGGCGGGCTTCATCCTGACCAACCCCAACTGCACGTGCATCCCGATGACGATGGCGCTTGCCCCGTTGAACCGTCATTTTGGCGTTGAAGCGGTGACGGTCGCCAGCTATCAGGCGATCTCGGGCGCCGGCTACCCGGGAGAGAGCGCCTGGGACATCCTCGGAAACGTGCACCCTCATCCGGGGGACGAAGAGCAAAAGGTGGCCGAAGAACCACGCAAGATTCTCGGCGCCGCGATGCCCGGTGCGGCGCAGCTCGCCGCCTTTCCCATCTCGGCGCGGTGCGTGCGCGTTCCGGTGGTGGACGGCCACCTCGTAGCGGTCAGCGTGCGACTGCGCGAAAACCCGACGGTCGACCAGGTCAAAGAGGTGCTCTCCAGCTTCCGAGGGCCGATCACCCTGCCCTCGCTGCCCGAGCGCCCGATCGTGCTCACCGCGGCGCGTGACCGGCCTACGCCCCGCACCGACGCCGACACCGGCGCGGGGATGACCGTGACCGTGGGTCGGATCGAGGCCTGCGAAGTGCTGACCATCAAGTTTTTTGCGCTCGCCCACAACGTCATCCGAGGCGCAGCCGGCGCCGCGATCGCCAACGCCGAGCTGATCGTCGAGCGCGGGCTGTTGGGCTGAAGCTGCGCCGCCGCGCACAGGGCGCTCAGTTGCCGGGGGACGTCGGACGCTCGCCGAGCTTGACTTGTATATCCTTGGGTTTTCCGTCACGCTGAAGGGTGACGACTACGGACGTTCCCGCCCGTAATCCAGCCACGGCGCGCATCAACGTCTGGCTGTCCGAGATGGCATGGCCATCCACCTTCAGGATGACATCCCCCGCGCGCAGCCCCGCGCCTTCCGCCGGGCCGTTGGGCTCAATCTGCGTGAGGTACACCCCCGACGTGACGTTGAGCTGCTTCATGCCCTCTTCCGGAATCGGCGACATGTGCACGCCCAAGTAGCCGTGACTGACCCGGCCGTGGTCGCGGAGCTGCTTGACGATGTCCTCGAGGTGCGCGGCCGGAATTGCAAAGCCGACCGTGTTGGCGTTCTGGATGATCGCTGTGTTCATCCCCACGACCTCGCCGTTGACGCCAAGCAGCGGTCCACCTGAATTGCCCGGATTGATGCTCGCATCGGTCTGGATAAAGTCATTCAGCGGCTCGTCGGCGAGCACCCGACCCTTGCCGCTGACGATGCCCGCGGTGACGGTGTGGCCAAGCCCGAGCGGGTTGCCAATGGCCACCACCCAGTCCCCGACGCGCATGGTGTCCGAGTCCCCCAACTTCAACCAGGGCAGCGACTTCTTGGCGTCGACTTTGAGCAGCGCGATGTCCGACTCCGAGTCCGAGCCCACCAGCTTGGCGGTGTATTCCTCGCCATTTTCGAACTTGACCTTGATCGTGTCGGCGTCTCCCGCCACGTGGTCGTTGGTGAGCAAGTAGCCATCCGGCGAGATCACAAAGCCCGAGCCCTGCCCCTGCACGGTGCGCTCTGTCGCCGGCATCGGCACGCCCAACAGCATCGGTAAGCGAGGATCGACCCGCATGGTCTGCCGCGAGGTGACGTAGACGTTGACGACAGCAGGCTCCACCGCATCCACGAGCGGCGCCAGCGAGGTCGGCGGGACAAATCCCACCGGCGCGACCGCCGCTGCGGGGGACTCAGCGTTCGCGACGCATCCGCTGCCGACCGCAAGCCCAGCGACGAGCAGGGCGATGCCGGACGTAGAGCGGGGCGACGGGTGGGGAGCGTACAGGTGAGAGCGCATCGGATTCTCCTTACGAGTGGGAATGTACGCATCGCGAGGAATTCCGGGGAGGGGGCCGGGGGTCACGTTATGTCGGTGAGTGCTGCACGATGTCACGCCGCTCCACCGAACTCGAAACCCCGTTCGCTCCCAGCCCGCCGGGTCACCGGCCGGAGCTAGGAGATATCGAGCTTGAGGGCCTGAGCCTCGGTGGTCTGGAGACCACGATCGCGTTGCCAAAGTGGGACGTATGCTTTGACATCGGCCGATGCCCGCCGTTCGCGGTGCGCCGCTCCACCGTGCTGGTCACCCACGCCCATATGGATCACGCGGGCGGGCTCGCCTACCACTGCGCGATGCGCGACCTCTTGCATCTGCCGCCCCCGCGCTACATCGTCCCGCGTGAAAATCTGGATGCCTTCCATGATCTTTTCGAGGTGTGGCGGCGACTCGACCGATCGACCTTCCCCTGCACCATCGAAGCGATGTCCCCCGGCGAGACCCTCTCGCTGGGCAAAGATCGCGCCGTCACCGCGTTCCGCTCCCCCCATCGCGTGCCCTGTCAGGGCTACGCGCTCACCCGCAGCACCAACGAGCTGTTGCCCGAACACCGCGGCCGTAGCGCCGAGGAGATTCGGGCGCTACGACTCGCAGGTCATGCGATCACAGCGCGAGTAGACCGCGTCGAAGTCGCTTTTTGCGGCGACACGGTGATCGACGTCGTGGACCGAGAAGCCATGGTGCGCACCGCGCGCCTGCTCATCCTCGAGGTGACGTTTCTGGACCAGCGCGTCGATGTGCAATCGGCCCGCAGCAAAGGACATGTGCACCTCGAAGAGGTGATCGAGCGCGCAGCAGCCTTCGAGAATGAGTACCTGCTGTTCACGCACTTCTCGCAGCGCTACACCCCTTCCGAGGTGCGGCAGTTGGTCTACGATCGCGTGCCGGCGGGCCTGAGAGAGCGGGTGCGGCTGCTCGTCTGAGCGGGGCTCCGCACCCGTTTCCCGCGCTCAGATGCAGAGCGCGCTGTCGGGACCGGCATCGAGGCACACTTCGTCATCCGCCGCCTGCTGCGCGTAGGTGTAGCGGCAGCTGATGGTGTCGCCGGAGGTCGCCGCGGGCTCGCCCTGCTCCCAGTCGGCGCACACGGCCTCGCAGTCCGCCTGACCGTCATACTCGGCGTTGTCACCGGTGCAGTTGCTCACGACGGTAGCGCAGTAGCGCTCACAGGTGACCGGACGCGCGTGGTCGACGCTGTCGCTGCCCGAACCACAAGCCGCGAGCGTGACAGAGAGGAGGGCGAAGGCGAAAGAGGCACGCAACATGAAACCATCCACAGAGCGCTCTTCATATCCAGCCGCATCGAGATTTCCGCCCCCAAGCCACAACGAATTATGCAACGAGGGTGCTTTCACTGTTCCTGCTCATCCCTGCCGCCCACGCCCTCACTCTGGAGCAAGCGCTCAGTCGCGCCGCGGAGGTCGATCCCGGCAGCATCATCGCGAACCTGAGCGCGCGCAAAGAGTCTTCCCAGAGCGCGGAGGCCTGGGCCAACGTCGGGCTCACGCCAAGCATGAGCCTGACGCAGCCGTTAAAGCCCACGGCCAGCGCCAGCGCGTCGCTCTCGATGAGCGTAGACCTGCTCAACCCGCCGGCGTGGTTCAACGCGTTGGCGCAAGGCTCCAACGCAGCCCAAGCTTGGGTCATCGCGGACGCGACGGCCCGAGACGCCCGCTACGCGGTGGCTGCGATGTGGTTTCAAGCCTTTGCCGCAGAGGAGGCGGAAGATTTAGCGCAAACTTCGCTGAGTGAAGCGCGCGGCACGTCCGACGCCGCCGAGGCCCGGCTCCGCGCGGGGCTCGCCAGCGAGCTGGACGCCAAAGCGGCGCGGCTCGGCGTGCTCAACGCCCAAGCGGCCCTCGCATCGGCCCAAAGCGCTCGGTTCATCGCGTTGGCCCGGCTCTCTTCGGCGCTGCAGGTCGACGTCCCCAAGGTGGAGGCCACCGCCGCACCGGTGTCGCCGGACACCACCGGCGAGTCGCCCTGGATCGAAGCGTACGTGATGAACGTGCAGCAAGCGCGATGGGCAGAAGCAAGCTCGATCGCTGCGCTTTTCCCGACCGCCCGTCTGAGCGCCTCCACCCCGTTGTTGCCCGGCATGGTGACCAACAGCTGGACGGTCGCGCTCACCGCGTCGTGGTCGTTCTCCGGCGTGCTGAGCCCGATCCTGAACGTGCAGCAAGCGCACCTCGACCGCAAGGTGACCGAGGTGCAGCTCGAGCAACAGCGCCGCACCGATAGCCTCTACCTGGAGATCGCCCACGCGCAGGTGGACGCCGCAAAAGCGCGCCGCAGCGCAGCCGTAGACGGCGAGCGTCTGGCCGGCGAGACCGTCGCGGTAGGGCGCGCACGCCTCGGAGCCGGCCTGATCAGCACGCTCGACATGCTGAAGCTACAGGAACAAGAGGCCCAAGCGCGCGTGCAGCGCGTCAGCGCCGAGCTCGATCTGGCGCTCGCGGTGCTCGACACCCGGCGCCTCTCCGGGCTCGCGGTCATCGCCGCGAACTAGCCCATCTGTGCTGCGGACCTAAAGCCCAGAAGACTGCCCTGCGTCCTCGGTCCACGATCCGTCATCGGCGGTAAACCCCGTCTTGTCCCCGATGAGATCGTACGCGTAGCCGCAGGCCTGCGTGACCGTCAGCAAGCAGCCCGAGGCGTCGCAGTCGGTCAGCAAATAGTCGTTGGACGCCGCGACTTCGACGCCCGTGCTGTCCAAACGGAGCAGGTGTGAACCGGCGGGCACACGACCGGTGGTACCGACCAGCGCGGCGACCTCCTCCGACCACGTGTCGCTCTCGGTCCAGCTCTGCGTCGTGCGGGATTCGTCCTCCCAGCGACCTACAAAGCCGTCCGGACCTACGGTACCGCTGATCCGACGGGTGGTCGTGGACTCGTAACTGTAGGCGTACACGTAGCTGCTCTCGTGGGTCTCGCTGTCCGCACCGGACTCCCGGTGGTCCCACGTGAACACCCAGGTTCCGTCGTCGCTCTGCACGCCGGGAAAAGCCTCGGAGCCCACGATGAGCACGGCATCCTTGCCCTGTTGCTCGATGCGCCCAAAGAACGCATCCGGCGAAACCTCGGCGTCGGACGTGACGGTCCACGCCGTGTCCTCGACGAGGGTCGCCGGCTCGTATGCGCCGATAAAATCGTGCGTCACCCCGGAGGTGCACTCGTCGCCGGTCGGGAGCGTCAGGTTGCGGGTGAACAGCCAGGTGCCATCCACCGGAGCGCAGCCCGCAAGAAAGACCAAGGAAGTAACAAAGCTTTTCTCAGCAACGCTCTGGATACGCATCGAGGACCTCAATGTCCGCCCGTTAGCCCGGAATGGGTGCATCGCCGAGCGCTTCCGTTCGGGAGATCAAGGCACTGGATCGGTTTTTTTGAGAGTCTTGTCAACAATGCCCACTTTCGGTAGCCGCATGTCTGCGCCGTGGACATAATTGACGCTGGAGTTTCTCATGACCCACGCTCTTTCCCGCTCTTTCTCCCCGCTCAACCTCACGGCGCTGGCCCTGCTCGCGCTCGTCGCGGGAACCGTAGGATGTAACGGCTCCAACACCGGCTCGGGCAACGACTCGGGCGCCTGCTCCACCGACAGCTACTGGACCGGCGGCAACGAAGAGTCCGAGCTGATGAACCCCGGAGAGGCCTGCATCGCGTGCCACAGCCGCGGCGAAGGCCCCACGTTCACGGCCGCCGGCACGGTCATGGGCGACTTCGCGGACCCGAACGATTGCAACGGCGTAGACAGCGTGACGGTCCGGCTGACCGACGCCGACGGCGTCGTCCACGAAGAGACCACGAACTCCGCTGGCAACTTCTCTTTCCGCCAAGCGATCGCGATGCCCTACACCGCCGAGATCGAAAACACGAACGGCGTCAGCGCCATGTCGGGCGCGCAGAGCGACGGGGACTGCGCCAGCTGCCACACCGCAGAGGGTGCCAACGGAGCTCCCGGTCGCATCGTCGCGCCATAGCAGCGCAGGGGCTACCGGCACGATAGAACGCCGGCATGTCAAAGCCAGTGTATTGGGACTACCTCTCGTTGCCCGGCCTGCTCGCCCAGCAGGACGGTCTGGACGGCGATCCGAGCCCGGATGAGCTGCACTTTATCATCGTGCATCAAGCCTTCGAACTCTGGTTCAAGCTGGTGCTCTCGCAGCTCCGCCTCGCCCGCAACCACCTCGCGGCGGCGCACCTGCCCGAAGAGCAGGTGCCGTTCGTGGTGCATCACCTCGGCAGGGTGAACGTCATCCTGCGGCATTGCGTCGAGCAGTTTGCCGTGATGGAGACGCTCCCCCCGCAGGACTTCCTCGAATTCCGAGACAAGCTGACTCCGGCGAGCGGATTCCAGAGCTTTCAGCTCCGGGAGATCGAGATCCTGCTCGGGTTGAAGACCGAAGATCGGGTCGCGCACGGCGGCGTCAAGCCCGAGGGGCACATCCAAAGCGTCGGAAAGGACAGCCCCTTCGACGCCCACGCGCGCCTGCAGGCCACCATGCAGGAGGTCACCCTCCGCGACGCGCTGCACGCGTGGCTCGGACGCACGCCGATACAGGGCTCGTCCGCCGGAGATGCAGGCGACGAGCAGGTCGTAGACGGCTTCATCGCCGAGTACCTTGGCAAAGTCGAAGCCTCCGGAGAGGCCACGCTGCGCGGGCTGGTCGCGGCGTTGGGCGATTCTGAGCGCGAGCGCATGGCGCCGCGCATCAAAGCAGGGCTGGAAGAAGCCAAGAAGTTCCTGCTCGTCGACGACAAGGCGGTGCGCCGGGCCCGCGCCGGGCTGCTGTTCATCGAGAGCTACCGCGAGCTGCCGCTGTTGGCGTGGCCGCGTCTGCTCATCGACACCGTCGTCGAGCTCGAGGAGCAGCTACTGCTCTTCCGCAACCGCCACGCGCGGATGGTGGAGCGCGTGATCGGCCGGCGCATCGGCACCGGCGGATCCAGCGGCGTCGAGTACCTCGACAAGACCACCGCCTACCGCACCTTCCCCGAGCTTTGGACGGTTCGCTCCACCCTGCTGCCCCGCAACATGCTCCCCGCCTTGCAGCGGCGTGAGCGCTACGGGATGGAGTAGAGCGCGGTGCCGCGCATCCTCGTCGTCGACGACGAAGAGCCGAACCGCGCGGCCCTGGAGCGGATCTTCCTGCGCGAGGGATGGTCGGTCACGCTCGCCGCCGACGGGCGCGAGGCGCTGGAGAAGATCCGCGC
>CAIUMM010000094.1 GCA_903900265.1 uncultured Pseudomonadota bacterium | reverse complement strand
GGACTCGAACGCGACGCCCCACTCGGCCGCGTGGAAGCCGCTGCGCACCACCGTCGGCATCTCGGGCGCCTGCACCGGGCGGCAGCCCTCCGCGACGATGAACCACGCGCGCAGGAAGCTGTCGGGCGCGGGATCGATGTTCACGGTCGCGAGGTCGTCAAACTGCGGGTACACCGTCATCCAGCGCGCCTCGGGGAAGTCGCCGTCCCACGCGGTAGAGAAGTCAGTGATCTCGTTGGGAAGAAAGCCGAGGTCCTCCATCGCCTCTTCGATGGAGAGCTGCGCGAGCGGACCCGCGACGCACCAGCCTTCTTCTTGCTGAAAGCGGCTCAGCTCGTAGTTCATCTCGTAGAACAGGTAGTCGCGCCCGCCGACGCGGGTGTCCAAGTGCCCGTCTGGCCAGGCTTTGACCCGCCAGCCGTCCACCGGATAGCGCGGATCGGACTCGGTCAGGCGACGCCAAGCCGGAAGACGCACGGCCATATCGGTAGGCTTGGGTGGGTACAAATACAGGTTGGGCTTGTCTACCGGGACATCGGCGCCGAGTTGCACCACGATGTCCGCGGAGCAGGCGGACGCATCGGTCACCACGGCCTCAGCGCAGCCACCGTAGTCCCCGCCGGTGTAGACCTCGACCCCATAGGTGCCGACCGGTACGGTCGCTTCGAAGTGGTCCCCATCGGGCTCGGGAGAGGCGACGACGTCGCCCCACCAGGCCGCGCCGCCGGTGTCGCCGCCAAAGCACGCCGTTTGCCCTTCGAGCACGCTCACTACGGCTACCCCAGTCACCGGGGATGCGCTCGCAGGCGCATCGATCGTGCCACAGAGGTTGCTCTCCTCCGACTCCGACGGGGTGGGAGCGCAGGCGAACAGCGAGACACAGAGCGGGAGCGAGAACGCAAAGCGAGTCATGAAAGGAACCTCGCCTAAAATGTAGCGCACGCCCCGAATTTGGACAAGGCCGCGTTCAGTCACTCGACAGAGAGCATCGCACGCCTGACCTGCAGCGGCACCGACGCGAAGGCCTTGGATTCGACGAGCAGCTCCGCGGGCGTCCACACCCGCACAGCGCCTGTCAACGCGCCGGTCCCATGTTCGGCTTTTTCCCGATAAATATAGGTCGCGAGCGGGTAGTGCGCGTCCATGTGGCGCAAGAGCTCCTGCGCTTCGGGCCACAGCGCAGAGAGCTCGGCGTCCAGCGAGACCTGCTGCATACCCGCCGCGTTGTCGGGCGTGAGCCGCACCTCGGCCACCTCGACGATCACGTCCCCCTCGCCGTCCAGCTTCGGCGACCACACCCTTGACTCCCCTCCCCGCAGCCGATTGTCGGAGAGCCGACGCGCCGCGCGTCCCGTCGCGGCGTCCCCCCAGTCCCAAACCTGCCCGATGCGCAGCACATCGCGGGACACCACCACCCCGCCGGACTCCACACGCGCCTCCACCCTCAAAAAACGCTCGGGATCGGCGGTGGGCAACGAATGACCGGCGCGCGCGTTGGTCAGCGTGACTTCGCGACCAACCACCTTGACATCCAAGCCTGACTCCCAACCCCGCGCGATCAGCGTGTCATAACCGTCGTAGGACTTGGGGATCCCACCGCCGGTCCACACATGGCGCGCCAGATCCACGGTCGGCCCGCCGTTCGCCGCTGCGCGATCGACGCGCGGCATGTGACAGTCGGTGCATCCGGAGGCTGAGCCGAGGGTCTTGGACGCCTCCGGGCTCGCCTTTGCCGCGGCGACCTCCTGCGCGGTCTCGAACCAGCACACAAACGTAGCGCTGATCTGGATCGGCGTCGGCTCCCCGTCTGGACCCGCAGGCCCGGTCGGGCTGTGGCAGTTGACGCAGATCCCGGTGAGCGCGGCGCGATCGGCGCGCACCCGGTGCGGGGCACGACCGCTCCCGCGCGGCCCGACGACGATGCCCTCGCCATCGGCGTCGCGACGCACATGACACGTGGCGCAGCCTACGCCCTCGCCCACGCGCGCCGGCTCAAAATCGGCGTTGGGCGTCGAAGCGACGCGGGTGATGCCGTCCACAAGCGCGGAGTCGAGCGTGAACACCTCCGCGCGCTGCGGCGCGGTGGGCGCGTGGCAGTTGAGGCACAGCCAGCGCGGCTGTCCGGGCTTCGCGAGCTCGGCCAGATACTGAAGGTCGTGCACCGCCGAAGCGTGCGTCGCCATCGACCACTCCGCGTGGTTGTCGGTGTGGCAAGCGGCACAGTTGCTCGCGGCCGACGAGACCGTGCCGCCCGCGTTGAGCGCGATCGTAGGCGGCGCGTCGATCGGCGTCAGGAACGGCAGGTCCCCGAAGCGGGCGCGCAGCGTCGGACCCGCCCCGAGGGCGAGGTCATCGCGACCGCAGCCGGCCAGCACGAGCACGATCCACAACCACACGCGAGTTCCGGGGTACAGACTACTATCGCACGCCGGCGAGCGAGCCGCGACGCGGGGGAGCCCTTGCCCCGCTTCGGGCCCCACCATAAACACCGGCATGTCCACGCAAGTCCAGACTCCCATCGACGAAACCATCGCGGCGAAAGCCAAGAACCTGTTGGATCAGTGGTCCTCCGCGCCCGCGGACGAGCACGCGCAGCTCGCGGTGTTTGACAAGTTAGGCGTCGAGATCGTCGCCGGACGCGGCGCACAGGTGCAGGACCGCGCCGGCAAGTGGTACTGGGACCTCTACGGAGGCCACGCGGTCTCGCTGATCGGGCACGCCCATCCGCTGTGGGCCGCGGTGTTGGGCGAGCAAGCGCATCGGCTGCCGTTCTACTCGAACCTGACGCCCCATCCGCTGCGCGCGGCGGCCTGCCAAGCGATCGTCGATCTCGCCCCGGCCAACCTCACCAAGGTGTTCCTGACCAACTCGGGGGCCGAGGCCAACGAGACGGCGCTGAAGCTGGCGCGCAAGTACACCGGCCGCACCGAAGTGATCGCTTTTGACGGCGGCTTTCACGGCCGCACCGCCGGCGCGCTCGCGGTGACGTCCAGCCTGAAGTACCGGCACTACGCCGCGCCTTTCCTCGGCCACACCCGCTTTGTGCCCTTCGGGGTCGTCCCCGAGATCGGCGAGGACGTCGCTGCGGTGATCATCGAGCCGATCCAGTCGCTGAACGGCATGACCACGGCCACGGCAGAATTCCTGCAAGGCCTGCGGGCTGCGTGCGACAAGGCCGGCGCCATGCTGATCCTCGACGAGGTCCAGACCGCGTGGGGCCGCCTCGGCGTGCCGTTCGCGGCGGACTACTACGCGGTGCGCGCCGACCTGATCACCGGCGCAAAGTCTGCCGCGGGCGGCTTCCCCGTAGGCGTCACCATCGTCGACGATGCGATCGCCCGCACGGTCAAGTCCGGCGATCAAGGTTCCACGTTCGGCGCGGGTCCCCTCGCCTGCGCCGCGATCCTCGCGACACACCACGCGGTGCGCGAGGAAGGCCTGATGGAGAACGCGCGGGCGGTCGAGGAGCGCCTGCGCTCGGTGCTCCGCTGGCCGGTTCGCGGCCACGGATGCCTACTCGGCATCGAGTGTCCGGCGCCGACCAAGACCTTGCTCCCGCGGCTGCGCGAAGCGGGCTTTATGGCGGGTGGCTCCGATGATCCGCACGTCATGCGGGTCATGCCGCCGCTGTGCGTGCCGGTCGACGTCATGGACAGCTTTGCCGACGCGCTCCACGCGCTGGGCTGAGCCTGTCCGGGGCGCTTGCCCGAGCCGGTCGCGCACCATAGACGCGCGCACCTCGGAAGTCCCATGAGCACCCTCGAATCCCGTATCCACACCGCCGTCGCCCGCGTTCGTGAACACTGGCGCGGCACGCGCCTCATCGACGGGCTGGAGCCGGGGCCGGCCGGCACCGCCGCGCTGCTCGACGTCGCGCGCATCTACCGCGCCAACCGCCTCGAGATCGGGCGCATGCGCCTGCTGTCCGGTCGCGCCGTCGCGGGCTTGTTCTTTGATCCCTCGCTGCGCACCCACACGTCGATGGAGGTCGCCACGGGGCGGCTCGGCGCGCACTTTGTGTACCTGCAAGGCGGCCAAGGAACCTGGGGTATGGAATTCGAAGACGGCGTCGTGATGAACGGCACCGCCGCCGAGCACATCCGCGAGGCCGCTCCGGTGCTCTCCACCTACGCCGACGTGCTCGCCGTGCGGGCGTTCCCCAAGGGGCCGAACCGCGACGAGACGGTGATCCGCGGCTTCGCGGCCCACGCCGGCGCGCCGCTGATGAACCTCGAGAGCGCGCTCGCGCACCCCTGTCAGGGCCTCGCCGACCAGCTCACGCTCTCCGACCTCGGCGGCGGGGACTTCCGTGGCCGCAAGGTGTGCCTGACCTGGGCCCCGCACCCCAAGCCGCTCCCCCAAGCCGTGCCGCTCTCCGTCGTTCGCGCCGCGATCCTCGGCGGCGCCGACTTGCACGTGGCGTGCCCGGAAGGCTTCGATCTCGACAGCAACGAGATGGAGCGGGCCGCTAGCTTCTGCCGCGACACCGGCGCGAAGGTGACGATGACCCGCGATCCCAACGCCGCCGCCGAAGGCGCCATCGCCGTCTACGCCAAGGGCTGGGGCGGGGATGACCACGCGACGCACAGCGAGCGCGTCGCCAAGCTTGGACAGTGGACCGTCGACGACCGTCGCATGGAAAAAGCAAATGCATTCCTGCATTGCTTGCCGGTACGCCGCAACGTCATCGTGACCGACAGCGTGCTGGACGGACCCAAGAGCCGCGTTGTTCCCCAAGCCGCCAACCGCGAGCCGGTGCAGGCGGCGGTGATGTTGAGCTGGATGCTGTAGCGAGGTCGGACCGGGCGAGACCCGACCGGTCGTCACCCGTCAGCCGGCGACATCCGAAGGCGAAAACGTCCAGTTGTAGGTGAGCACGAAGGGGTTCATCGCCCCCTCGGCTTGCATCCCGCAAAACACCGTCTCGCTGACGCGAACTTGGCGCCAACCCCAGATCGTCGGCCACGGGAACATAAAAGCGATGTCGACGCCCGGGTACTGGACTGTGCCGGTCCAAACACCGTCTACATCGCCGTCCGCTCGACGGTGAAGCACGATGCGGCTGTCACCCACCTCCAGCGCGAGCGCCACGCGCAGGCTGTCTTCGAGGAACGCCCGACCGTAGGCTTCGTTGTCGTTGCTGCCGTGAACGAAGTGAATCTCGCCCATGTCGAGCGTGCTGCCCGCGTCGGACCCCAACTTCGGCAACGCGGCGGCGATCGCCCTACGCACCTTGGCAGAGCGCATCAGCAGCGCGCTGTCCACCGCGACCGGCCGGGCGACAAAACCGCCATTGCCTTGGTCCACGCGGCACTGTTGGCGCCGCTGGGCGAGGGTCGCGCCGGGGGGCAACGGGTTGGCGACCCAAGACATCGCGGCGGTCTCGCCGGCTACCTCGGGCAAAAAAACCGCCATGCCGCCGAGCGCGAGCAAGTGGTTGAACCCGTGTATGCCCAACCGCTCCCGAGCCGAAAAGAGCGGGCCGTTCGCCTTGGCGATGCTGACGCCGCGGGCGACCGCCGCAGCGTCACAGTCCTGCGGGGCGCGATTTCCCATAAAACCTAAGGTTCGACAATGCAACTCGTTGGTGGTCGCGGCGTATTCTGGGAACCCGATGAGCCCCACGCTGATCGGCACCAGCGCGGCGACCCCCAACACGAGGCCCCGACGCAGCCAAGAAGAAGGCCCGGCGCTGGGCCACAGCGCCCAGATCCCCGTCAGGCCAACCAAGCCGCTGAGCGGCATCCCATATACGAACATCCAAGCGATGACCACCACCCAACCCAAGGCGAGCGCGATTCGAAAGCCGGCGACGATGTTCTTGACCGTAAATTTTGGCATCTAAATCCAGAATCCCGTACACGGTAAACCCGGTGGCTACCCGTGTCAATCCGTCCTTGGAGTTGAAGGCCTGCCAAAGCCTCGCGGTGGCGGTGGCGGCGGCGCTCCAGGATGGCGTAGTAGGCTTTCTGCTCTTTCAGGAGCTGCGCGGACATGCTGTAGTAGCGTTGGGGAGTACCCTCAGATCGTGCCAGCGCCCTGTCAGCGATGGCACGACCGATGCGCCCGTTTCCGTCCTCGAAGGGGTGGCCTCGAAGGGGTGGATCGTGACAAACCAAAGGTGCGCGATGGCAGACTGCAAGATCCCGTCCGTCTCATCGCCCTCTATCCAGCCGAGAAACGCCGCCATCTCGCCGGGTACTCGCGTAGGCTCAGGGCCTTCAAAGTACACGATCGTCCGGTCCAGCCTGATATACACGACCTGGATGGGGTCGACGTGCGGCTTTCGATGCGCTGAAGGATGGGCGAGGTGCGGGTCAAGCCCCAATCGTCGCACAATGGAGGAGCGGACCTGCGCGGGGTTCAAGGTCTCTCCCTCGATCTCCGACGAGGCGACGACGTCGAGCGTAAGCGTCCGCAGCGCGGCCTCCTAGCGCAGCGCAAGGCCAAGGCCAAGGCCATCCATACGGCCGAGGATCCGGTCCCGCCGCCGACTCAACGGGACGAGCACCCTCTGGATCGCCGCCACGTCCCAACGAAAATCGGGCCAATCGGCTCGCTCATGGATGCACCGTCAACTCAGTGCGTCAGGCCACACCCGCCCAATCAGCGCGTGTGCACCATGTGACCGCCAAAGTGGGCAAATTTTGCCTATTCGAGGACCGCCGCGCGCAGATAAGAGAGCGGGGTGCGCCTCCTCGCCTTTACGATCTGCCTCCCGCTGCTCGCGTGCTGGCACCCGGCGCCCATCGATCTGCCGCCCACGCGCGTGCACACCGAAGCGGAGATCGTCGGGGACGTCGCAGAAGTCCGAGCGGCGGAGGATGAACCCGTAGAAGACGAGCCTGTGCTCAACCCCGAACCGACCGGACTCGATCCCTACTGGGTGATCACCGTCGTCTCGCCGGTCACGCTCGTCGACGACAACGGCAAGGCGGTCGGGGTGCTCAACCGACCGGGCGCGGTGCTCGAGGTGCGCAAAGAAGACGGCGACGTGCGCCGTTTCGTAAACTGTACAGTCTGTACGCCCGCTACCGAAGGATGGGTCCGAATGGCCGATATCCAGCTCACCAAGCCACCGGGGTCCCCATGATCACCGCCGTCGAAGGAAACCGTCAGTGGCTGGACGGCGGCGCGATGTACGGAAACGCGCCGCGGGCTGTCTGGGAGCGCTGGTCCCCCCCCGACGCGCGACACCGCATCCCCCTCGCCTGCCGGTGCATGCTGGTCGAGCTGCCCGCCGCACAGGGCGCAGACGGCGAAAGCAGCACGAAGCAGACCCGCCGCGTCCTCTTCGAGACCGGCATCGGCGCGTTCTTCGATCCCGCGCTCCGAGATCGCTTCGGCGTAGACGAGCCCGGCCACGTGCTGCTCGACAACCTCGCGCGGCTGGGCCTGACCGACGCCGACATCGACGTCGTCGTGCTCTCGCACCTGCACTTTGACCACGCCGGCGGCCTGCTGAGCGCGTGGCGCGCCGCTCAACCGCTGACCCTGCTGTTCCCGAACGCCACGTTCGTCGTGAGCGAGGCTGCTTGGAGCCGTGCGCAGCGTCCCCATCCCCGCGACCGCGCCAGCTTCATCCCCGAGCTCTCGCCGCTGCTTGAACGCTCCGGGCGCCTGCACCTGCTCCCCGCGGGCACGGTCAGCGATCCGGTGCTCGGCGAGCGTTTTCGCTTCCACTACAGCGATGGGCACACGCCCGGCTTGCTGTGCACCGAGTTTGACCCTGCCGGCCCGACCGGCCCGGACTCAAGCCCGATCGTGTTCGCATCCGACCTCATCCCCGGCGCTCCGTGGGTGCACACCGCGATTACGATGGGCTACGATCGTTACCCCGAGCGGCTGATCGACGAAAAGACCGCGCTGCTCGAAGACCTGCTCGCTCGAAACGGACGGATCTTCTTTACCCACGACCCGAAGATGGCGATCGGTACGGTCACCCGCGATGCCAAAGGCCGCTTCGGCGTCGTGTGAGCGCCGCGTAAACGCTCCGGGAACTGAGTGGATCAGAGCTCGTCGAAGGGCGCGGGCTCGGAGTCCTCGGCTTGGGGACCGGGCTCGGCGCTAAAATCGCCCCAGTAGTCCAGCGGCGGGGCGGCGAGGACCGGCCGCTGCGCGCAGGCATCGGCCCAGAACGGCAGCGTAGACCACACGGCAACATGGTCGGCGAAAGGCGCACATTCCACATCTACACGACCGCCCTCCGGGGCGTCGAAGGCGAGACCGAGGCAATGCAGCCCGAGGCGCTGTAGCCCCCGCGCCTTCCAGGCCCGATTCTCCTTGTTGTCCCCGTGATCGGAGTCGCCGAGCACCGGGTGGTGGAGGTCGCGTACATGGCGCCGCACCTGATGAAAGCGACCGGTGAACGGCTCGACCTCCAGCAGCGAGCAGCGCGGCTCCTGGCTGCGCGCGATGCACCGAACCACCGAGCGCGCGTCGCGGAGGATGCCGTTGTCGTCCTTCATCGGCTTCTCGATGTAGACGTCTTCGTCAGATGCAAAATAGCCACGCACGAACGCCACATACCGCTTGCGAGCGGTCTCAGATTGCAACGCCGCGGACAGCATCCCCGCCACCTTGGACTCCGTCGCCATCAGCAAGCACCCAGAGACGGCCCCATCGAGGCGGTGCACCGGGAAAACCCGCGTATTGAGCTGATCCCGCAGGGTTTGAAGGACGGCGGGTGCGTTCGGTGCCCACTCGGAGCGGTGTACGACCATGCCGGGGGGCTTGGCGATGACGACCCAGCGGTCGCCTTGCGCAAGAATGTCGAGAGCAGGGAGCATCCGCGGGGCTAACCCGAAGCGGAGCCCGTCCCAGCGGATCATTCGAGCCTGTGGCCCTTCGCGAACGGTGCCTATAGAATTCGGCATGCGCTTCTTTCCATTGTTCCTCCTCGCCTGCAACGGCACCCCGTCCAAGGACGTCGGCACCGACGGCACAACGGACGGTCCCGACACCTCGGATTCGAGCGTGCCGACCGGGGGCGGATATTGCGCCGTACAACGTACGTTTACCCACAGCTGCGTCGCGTGTCACAGCGCCACCGGGAACGCAGGCGGGCTCGACCTCCAAACCGACGCCCACGCCGCGTTGGTCGGCGTCGCGAGCGCAAGCTACGCCGGACGCACGCTCGTCGTCGCCGGCGACTCAACGGGCTCGTTCCTGACCGCGAAGCTCAACGGCTCCCAGGCCAGCAGCGAAGGCGCCGTCATGCCGCCGAGCGGCCCGATGTCGGCCACCGACATCGCCCTTGTGACCGCCTGGATCGACGCGGGCGCCACCACCGACTGCGGCACCGACACGCAAGCCACCGACGACACCGCGCCCTATCGCTACCACCCCGCAGACTACGCCGCGTCCGACAAGCACGGCATGGACGCCAAGTACCAGCGGGACGACTGCGTAAGCTGCCACGGCGCAGACTTGAACGGCGGGTCGGTCGGGGTCTCCTGCGATTCTTGCCACAACTACGGCTGGCGCACCGACTGCACCTTCTGCCACGGCGGCACCGACAACACCACCGGCGCCCCGCCCGTCGACATCGACAACCAGACCACCGATCTGGCCTTCGCCGCCCACACCGCGCACGTGTCCGAGGGCGACCACCCCGCCTACGACTGCGTGCAGTGCCACACCAAGCCCGCAGACGTCACCACCGCCGCGCACTTCCTGATCGGCGACGCCACGCCCGGACTGGCCGAGGTCACCTTGCACGGCGGGCTCTCCGACGCCGGCGCCTACAGCACCGGCTCCTGCTCCAACATGTACTGCCACGGCAACGGCCAGGGCGACAACGGCACGGTCACCACCACCAGCACCGTCAATTGCGGCACCTGCCACGGCGTCAAGTCCACCGGCGAGGCCTCCTGGGAGCGGCTGAGCGGCGAGCACCACAAGCACGTCAACGACGCCCGCCTCGGCTGCGAGACCTGTCACGGCACCGTCGTCGCCGCGACCGACACCATCATCGGGCCCACGCTGCACGTCGATGGCACCGTCAACGTCACGCTGCCCGAGGGCATGACCTATACCGGCTCCACCTGCACCGGCACGTGTCACTCGGAAGTGCACAATGGAAGGCGGTGGTAGGAGGGGGGCGCCCCAAACACCTCCACCTGGTTACGCCCAGGCGATGCGCAAACCGCCCGGGGCCTACGACCAGCTGGTGACCAACTCGGTGTCCGCGTCCCTCGTGGGAACGGACGCGGCCACCGTCGAAGCCTTGCCGGCGTCTCGGGCAGCCGGAGTCTTGGCCTGGCACGTCTACGAGCGTGTTTTTTCGCTGCTCTCCGACATCACCGGCCAGGACGCGGCCACCCGACAGCTGCACCTCGCCAATCAGGTGCTCCAGACCCTCCCCAAGCCAGACTCGGGCGACGACGTCGCCGCGCCCGCACGCTTGCTCACGCGGGTTCCGCCCGAGAGCGCGCTCTTCGGGGTCGAGCCCGAGGCGCCGCTGCTCCCGCTCCGCGAAGGCGCGCTGCTCGTCAACGGTCCGCGCGACGTCAACATGCTCCGCGCGCTCCGAAACGAGCTGGGCAGCGCTGATCGCGTCGACCTGATCGTCGCGTTCCTTCGCTACTCCGGCGTGCGCTTGCTGCTGCCTACGCTCCGGGACTTCTTCGCGCGGGGCGGTCGGATGCGCATCGTGACCACGATCTACACCGGCGCGACCGAGCTGCGCGCGGTGCAGGCGCTCGCGGAGGTCGGCGCCGAAGTGCGCGTGTCCTACGAGACCCACGGCACGCGATTGCACGCCAAAGCGTGGCTGTTCGAGCGCGAGAGCGGCTTCTCCACCGGGCTCGTCGGGTCCAGCAACCTCTCCCAAGCGGCCTTGGTCGACGGCCTCGAATGGAACGTACGCCTCGGGGCGCTGGAGAACGCCGGCCTGCTGGATCGCTTTCGCGCCACCTTCACCCAGTATTGGAACGACCGCAGCTTCGAGCGCTTTGAGCCAGGCGAAGACGATGAACGCCTGCGCGCCGCCCTCGAAGCCCAGCGCGGCGGCGGGGACACCGCGGGCTCCGAATGGGTGCTCCGCGCGCACGTGGCCGCGCGCTCCCACCAGACGGCGCTGCTGGAGACGCTGGCCGCAGAGCGGGCGTCGGGTCGCCACCGCAACCTCGTCGTCGCGGCGACCGGTACGGGAAAGACCTGGGTGGCCGCGTTTGACTACGCGAACTTGGCAAAGCGCGCGGCGTCTCAGCCTCGCCTGCTCTTCGTCGCGCACCGCAAAGAGATCCTCGAGCAGTCGCGGACCGTGTTCCGCACCGTGCTGCAAGACCGTCAGTTTGGCGAGATGCTGGTCGATGGCGAGGTCCCCCAACGCTGGGACCACGTGTTTGCCTCGATCCAATCGCTCTCCGCGGAGCGCCTGAGCCAGTTTGCGCCCGACCGGTTTGCGATGGTGATCGTCGACGAATTCCACCACGCTGCGGCGGACTCCTACGACCGCTTGCTGCGACACCTGCAGCCCGCCGAGCTGCTTGGCCTCACCGCGACACCCGAGCGCGCCGACGGGCGCGATGTACTGGCGTGGTTCGAAGGTCGGATCTCCGGCGAGCTTCGACTCTGGGACGCCCTCGAGCAGAACCTGCTCGTGCCGTTCCACTACTTCGGCGTGCACGACAGCACCTCCCTCGCGGGCGTGCGCTGGCAACGCGGCGGCTACGATCTTTCCGAGCTGCAGCGGGTCTACAACGGCAACACGCGCCGCGCCGAGCTGGTGCTCCAGGCGGTGCGCGACTACGTGACCGACCCCACCCGCATGCGCGCCCTCGGGTTCTGCGTCAGCGTCGTCCATGCCTGCTTTATGGCGGACATCTTCACGGCAGCCGGCCTGCGCGCCGAGGCCATCTACGGCGAAACGTCCTCGACCGACAGACGCGACGCGGTGGTTCGCTTGGAGCGGGGCGAGCTCACGGCGCTGTTCACCGTCGATCTGTTCAATGAGGGCGTGGACATTCCGTGCGTCGATACGGTGTTGTTCCTGCGTCCCACCGAGAGCCTCACGCTGTTCTTGCAGCAGTTGGGGCGCGGGCTTCGCTGGACCACCGGAAAGTCCGTGCTCACCGTGCTGGACTTCATCGGCGACGCGCACCGAAACTTCCGATTTGACCTGCGGATGCGGGCGCTGACCAACACGACGTCCACCCGCGACGCGCTGCGCCACGTGGAGCTCGACTTCCCCAGCTTGCCGCCCGCGTGCGCGCTGCATCTGGAGCGGGAGGCGCGCGAGGCGGTCGTCCGCAACATCCGCGCGCACATCGGCGACCGCTCGCGGCGACACCTGCTCGACAAGCTGCGCAGCATGGGCGCGTCCACGACGCTGCCGGACTTTTTGATGGCGGCCGAGCTGGAGCCCGCCGGGCTCTACACGCACGCGGCTGGCGCGAGCTGGACCGGCCTGCGACGGGCGGCGGGCTTTGAGGACCGCCCGGTGCACGCCCGCGAACTGCAATGGGACAAAGCCTTCGCCAAGGTGCTGCACATCGACGACACCGTGCGTCTCGACGCGATCGAGGCGGCGATGCGCGGTCAGGCGCTGCCCCCCGCGATGACGCGCGTCGTGCACACGCTGTTGGGCGAGGCCACCGCGACGCTGCACACCAACGCGGCGGCTTTCGAGGCGCTCCGCGAGCATCTACCCGCTCGCGAAGAGCTTCAGGCCTTGCTCAGCCTGCTGCGCACGCGCCTGCACACGCTGAACGACGGTCTGCCCGACACGCTGCTTCGCGCCCACGCCACCTACACGCGCGCCGAGGTGCTCGCGGCGCTGGGGGTCACCGTCGGATCCGGTCCCGACGAGCGGCTCCGGGAGTCGCGCGAGGGCGTGCTGTGGGTCGAGCGCGCGCGGGTCGACGTGCTGTTCGTCACGCTGGACAAGTCGGCCAGCACGTTCACCGAGACCACGCGCTACCACGACTACCCGCTCTCCCCCAAGCTGTTTCACTGGCAGTCACAGTCGGGCACGCGTCCTACGGACAAGACCGGGCTCCGCTACCAGCAACACACCGCACGCGGGAGCCAGATCTGGCTGTTCGTCCGCGACCGTCCCAAGGACGAGCGCGGGGTCGCCCCCGCGTACACCTTCCTCGGTCCTGCAAACTACGTTTCTCACGTCGGCGAGCGGCCGATGAGCATCACCTGGAGCCTCGAGTTTGCGATGCCGCCGGCGATGTTCGCGCGGGCCAAGGTCGCTGCGGGGTAGCCCGAGGATTCGTTCGCGGCACGACGGGGGAGCCAAACGCGTCCGCGCTCCTCACACATCTGCGGGCGAGATGGCACGTCCGGGGCCGAAGCGAGAATGCGACGGCGCACGGTCTCAAATCCACGCGGATCAAAAGACGCGCAATAAGATAAGATATAAAGAGACCAATCCAGCCACGCATCAAAGCACAGCGCTGGGTTCGCCGGACAAGGAGGCTCCGGCACGGACGTTGCTCTCCAAACGAGCGAGGTGACTCATGGCACCAGCGCCCAATTCCGCACATGGTCTCAACCGCCCCCGCAAACGAGCTGGGAACTATGCGGTCATCTTTGCGGCAACGCTGTTTGTGATGCTCGCGTTCGGCGCGATCGCGGTAGACACGTCGTGGATGTACATCGTCCGAGCGCAGGCACAGGACGTAGCGGACGCCGCATCGCAGGCCGCGATGATCGTCTACAAGCGGACCGGGAGCACCAGCGATGCGAGCGAAGCGGCCGACGGTATTGTCGCGCTGAACGAGGTCGGCAACGGCCACGGCGTGATCAGCGCGATCGACTATGGCTACTGGGACACATCGAGTGACCCGCCTGACTTCGTCCGCTCCTCTACCGGCATCAACGCGGTGAGCTTGACGCTGACCCGGGCGGCAGACAACGCCGTACCGCTGTTCCTCGGCCAGATCTTCGGCAAAGATGCCTTTGATGTACAGGTGCATGCGACCTCGGCGCAGCGCGACCTCAGGGTGCTGCTTGTGATGGACATCACCGGGTCTTGGCACACATGGCATAACAGCCAAGTGGACTTCAACTACGCAAGAACCGCGGCGATCAATTTCCTGAACCAGCTGACCACCACATACGGTCAGACGGACAAGATCGGCATGGTGATCATGACCGGGCGGTATGCATGGGAATATACACCGTTTCGACTCCTCAAAGACGAAGCGTCCGACCACAAGGCGCGCGGTGACTGGTCGTTGCTGAACGTAGCGAGCAAAGCCGGCGTGGCGCGAAACAACCCCAACGTCTGCGCCGTCAATGGAACCAACAATTTTGGGTCTCCTGCGGGAGGTTGTTACCCGAAGATGCCACGCGAATATACCGACGAATACGGTACAGACCACACCACCGGCCTCGCGATGGCCCGCAAGATGTTCGATGAAGAGGACCGTGCCGCCTACTACCGCGCGATGATCGTGCTCACCGATGGCGTTCCCAACACCGTTGGCGCGAGCACCATCCGTGGCTCCAGCGGCCATCAAGAAAAACGTTGGCGCGAATACAAGGGGCGACTCCCGCACACCGAGCCGCAGATCCGAAACGACAGCGTGACCGAAGCCCAAGCGATGTGGGACGACCTCGGCGTACACACATGGGTGGTCTCCTTTGTTCAAGATGGAGCGTTCATGCCGGAGATGTGCCACGGAGACGGATACTACACACACACCAACAACGCCGCGGCGTTGGTCCCGATCTTCGACAAGATCGCCCACAGCCTGCCGCTTGCGATCGTGGAGTAGACCATGCGATCCACTCGTGGCGTAGCGGCCTTAGAATTCGCGATTCTATTCCCGGTGTTCATGGCTGTGCTGATCGCGATCATCGATTACGGCTGGCTATTCTACTACCGGGCGGCGATGGACTCGGCGACCAACACCGGCTGCCGCGCAGGGTCCTTGGTGGACCCCGGAGAGTTCGAATCGAACATCGCCGACGTTCAGGATCGAGCCAAGGCGGTCACCTCCACGACGCTCAGCCACTTGGGGATCGCGTGTGACGGGCGCTGCGGTGTCGACGCAACCCCTTTTGGAACCAACCCCGGTCGGAGCCTGCAATGCACGTTGAACTACGACTTCGATCCGCTCGTCGGCTTGTACCTGGCGCCGCTCACCATGCAGTCGCTGCAGGTGTCCCGCTTGGAGTACCAACGATGAAACTGCCATCCGGAGCTATCCGACACGCGCAACGCGGTGCAGCGATGATCGAGTTCGCGCTGTCGCTGCCGGTGATCATCCTGGTCATCGCCGGCATCGTCGACCTCTCCAGCTACCTCTCCGCGATCTACAACATCGAGCGGGCGTGTAGGGACGCTGCGCGCGTAGGAGCCATCACCATCGACGGCACGCCCCCCATCGGGGATGACATGCAGGCCGCGGCGGTCACGCACGTCACCGACGTGCTCAGTCATATCCACCTTGATCCTGCGCGAGCCAGAACCGCGACGTCGTGGCAGATAGGCCCACAAGGCTATTTCTACCTGACTGTGTCCCTTGACTATCCGTTCACCGCGCCGTTTGGGTTGTTTCCTCACGTCGATGACGGGCTCTCGGCGAGCTTCACGACGATGACGTTAGTTCAACCCTAAGCGCATGAACGCTACTGGCGTTCCCACCTTTGGAAGAAGCTCCAAATCGCGTCGGAGGCGCGAAAGTCTTGGTTCCCGCTCCGGCCCGGCCAAACATGACCGCCTCCGTCAATGGTGTAGAGCCAAACCTCGGTGGGGGTTTGACCAGAGGACCAGCGCGTGGCGGTCACCGTGCTTCCGTCGTCGGGATCGAGGTCGGGCAGCGCCTCCTCCTGCTGAACGTCCAGTCCGTAGGCGTCCACGAAATACCCAACCGACGCCTCGGTGCCATAGTAGGGACCATAGCCGTCAGAGCCATCCAGATCGCCCTCCCACGGGGTGGTGCGATCGGCAGTACCATGAATCTCAAACAGCGGAACCTCGGGGTTCGGCGCGCAGGAGTCCGCCAACCACCCCATCAGACACCCCGCGACCGGAGCGACCGCCGCGAAGCTCTCCGGCACCTCGCAGGCCAGCCGGTACATCATGTCTGCGCCGTTGGACATGCCGGAGGCGTAGACGCGCGTGGGGTCGAGCCCCTGATCGGCGATCAACAGGGCGCGCAGCGAAAGCAAGAAGCCGACGTCATCCACCGATCCATCGTGGAACGCATAGCCGACCTCCCAGTAGGCGTAGCCCGAAGCGTCGATCGTGCCTTGTGGATAAACCACGACGAAACCTTCTTGATCGGCGAGCGCGCTCATCTGAGAGTAACGCTCGATCGATTCGGCGCTGTCGCTATAGCCATGTAGCACAAAGACCAGCGGCGCGTTCGGTGCGAGGCTGGCGGGCACATGGAGCAGAAAATCGCGCGTACGTCCATCATAGTCGATGACGTTCCATCCCGTAGCATACGCCCGCGGCGGCGCGATCTCGTCTCCGCCGGAGTCTCCCGGGGGATCAGAGTCCACGACCGGACCGCCCGCGCTACACGCGCCGAGGACCAAGGCAAAGGCCGTGCGCATCAGACGCATCGTAGACTCCAGATTTTGGCGTTCGCCACGCTAAAACGGAACCTTGGACTCTTCTACGCACTGCGCGACGAACGCCTCGAGCGTCATCGAGCCGAGATCGACGTTTCCACGCCCCTTCACGGTGATCGTACGCTCGTCCTGCTCTTTCTCGCCGATGACGACCTGATACACCGGCTTCATCGCGTGCGCGAGGCGGATCTTGGCGCCGATCTTGTCCGATCCAACGTCCAATTCCGCGCGTACACCCGCAGCTTTCAGCGCTGCGCCGACCTCCGCACCCCACGACTCGGACTTTTCGCTGACCGTCATCACCCGCACCTGCTCGGGCGCGAGCCACATCGGGAACGCACCGTTGAAGTGCTCGATGAGGATGCCGATAAAGCGCTCGAAGCTACCGAAGATCGCGCGATGGATGACGACCGGCGTGTGCTCGGCGTTGTCCGAACCGACGTAGGAGAGGTTGAAGCGCCGGGGTAGCTGATAGTCGAGCTGAATGGTCGCGCACTGCCAGGAGCGGCCGAGGGCATCAACCACGTCGATGTCGATCTTCGGCCCGTAGAACGCGCCGTCGCCTTCGTTGATCTTGTACTCGAGGCCGTTCTTGTCGAGCGCGGCCTTCAACGAGCCTTCGGCGGTGTCCCACAGCGCGTCGTCGCCGAGCTTTTCGGCCGGGCGGGTCGAGAGCTTGCAGCGATAGGGCAAGCCGAGCGGGGTGTAGACGCGCTCGACGAGCTTGAGCAGCGCGTCGACCTCGCTCTCCACTTGCTCGGGCATGCAGAACAAGTGGGCGTCGTCCTGCGAGAGCTGGCGCACGCGCGTCAGTCCGCCGAGCGCACCGCGGACTTCGTCGCGGTGCAGCACGCCTTGATCATGGATGCGCAGCGGGAGCTCACGGTAGCTGCGCTTCTGGTTGCGGAAGATCAGCATGTGCGAAGGGCAATTCATCGGCTTCAACGAGAATACGCGGGGGTTTTCCTCCCCCTCTTCGTGCTTCTCGATGCAGAACATGTTGTCGCGGTAGTGCGACCAGTGGCCGGACTCCTCGAACAGCCCCTTATCGAACAACATCGGCGTACGAACTGCGATGTAGCCTTCGCCCAAGAGCAAGCCGCGCATCGCTTCGGACAAGATGTGCCACACCTGTTCGCCCTTCGGCAACCAGAAGGCCGCGCCAGGGGCGTACTCGTGGAACATGAACAGCCCCATCGCCGAGCCGACCTTGCGGTGGTCGCGCTTTTTGGCTTCTTCGAGGCGGAACAAGTACTGGTCCAGCGCTTCACGCGTCTGAAAGACCGTGCCGTAGATGCGCTGCAGCTGCGGGTTGCGCTGGTCCCCGCGCCAGAACGCGCCGGAGACCTTCAACAGCTTGAAGTGCTTGGCGTTGCCGGTGCGCTGCACATGCGGGCCGCGACAAAGGTCGGTGAAACCGCCCTGATCGTAGATGGTCAGCGGGCCTTCGAGGCTCTGGATAAGCTCCTGCTTGAACGGCTGGTCGGCAAAGATCGCCTTCGCTTCGTCCAGCGATACTTCTTTGCGGGCGAAAGGCGTGTTGCGCTTCACCACGACCTTCATCTGCTCTTCGATCGCCGCGAGATCGCCCTCGGTGATCGAGCGCCCTACGTCGACGTCGTAGTAGAAGCCGTCTTCGATCGCCGGGCCGATGCCGAACTTCGCGCCGGGGAAAACCACGCCGATGGCTTCGGCCATGACGTGGGCGGTGGAGTGACGCAACGCGTGCAAGCGGTAGGCGTCATCATCGGCGAAGGCCTCACGGCCCTTTTCATGCTCTTCCATCGGGAACTCCAGCGGGCCGACGTCCTATTGCGTCCGCCCCCTGTTGACCACGCTCAGCGCGGCCCGCCGGTGCCCCGCGGGCGCGTCGGCTTGCCGATCGCCTCGAGCAGCTGCTTGCTGCCAGGAAGATCGTTGAGGTCCGGCAGCACGACGATCTCGATGCGACGATTCTGAGCTTTGTTGCCGCCGACCGGCTCGGTGTCGCCGAAGGTCGCGGCGGACAGGCGATCTTTGGGAAAACCACCATCGACCATGAATTCCAGCACGGTGATCGCCCGCGCGGCGCCGAGGTGCCAGTTGTCGGGGAACTCGGGGGTGTTGATCGGGTCGTTGTCGGTGTGGCCTTCAATCTGGAAGTTCTGGCTGCTGGTGCGGCGCTTGAGCGCCTGAGTCACCTCCGCTACGTTGCGCTTACCCTCGGGCGAGAGCTGGGCAGACCCTGACGGGAACAGCACATCGGCGGTCATGCCGAGCACCACGCGGCCGTCGACGATCTCAACGGAGAGCAACCCGCGGTCAATGAGCGGCTTCACGTCCTCGAGCAGCTCTTTCAAAGCGGCGAGTCGCGCTTGTGCACGCGCTTGCAGGTTGTCGACGCGCGTCTCCAACCGGGCGTTCTGATCCAATACTTTTTGATACTTTGCGGCGGGGACGCAGCCGGAGGAAGCGAGCAGCGGGAGGACGAGCAACAGCGTGGAGACAGCAGAAAACCGGGACATAGGCACCTCGTTGATGTCTGTCCTAACGCGTGCGCACCGTTCGCTATTCAGACAAGCTCCTGCGGAGCGGGAGCTTCACTCCCCCATGCGCTCGATGTAACGGAAGATGGTGCGCGCATCGACGTCCAGCTCCCGCGCAGTCTGGGCTTTGTTCCAGCCGTTCGCGTCCAGCGCCTTGCGGATGTAGCCCATCTTGAACTCCTCCTCCGCTTCCGCGAGCGACTGGATCGCCGTCACGCGCTCCTTGATCTCGATGCCGAGGTCCTCCGGAGTGAGCTGCGAGCGGTCGCTCATGATCACCGACTTCTTGATGCGATTCTCAAGCTCGCGCACGTTGCCCGGCCAGTAGTAGCTGCGCATCGCGTTCTGGCAGCCAGCGCTGAAGCTGCGCGCCTTCGAGCCGTACTGTTCGGCGTACTTGTTCAACAAGAACTGCGCGATGAGCACGACGTCATCGGCGCGCTCGCGCAACGCGGGCAGGTTCACGGTGACTTCGTTGAGCCGGTAGAACAGGTCCTCGCGGAAGTGTCCGGAGGCGATCTGATCGGCGAGGTTCTTGTTGGTGGCGGAGATGACGCGGATGTCGATGGGACGGGTCTTGACGTCCCCTACCCGCTCGATCACCCGCTCCTGCAACACGCGAAGCAGCTTGACCTGCAAGTTCATCGGCATCTCGCCGATCTCGTCGAGGAAGATCGTGCCTCCGTCGGCAGCCTCAAACTTGCCGGTCTTATCTGCGGCGGCGCCGGTGAACGCGCCCCGCTTGTAGCCAAACAGCTCGCTCTCCAGCAGGTGCTCAGGGATGGCACCGCAGTTGATGGAGATGAACGCCTTGGATCCGCGTGGAGAGAGCCGATGCAGCTCTTTGGCGATCAGCTCCTTTCCGGTCCCGGTCTCACCGAGCACCAGCACCGACAGATCGGTGGGCGCCACGCGCCGCAGCACCTTGAACGCGTCCTTCATCGCCGGAGACGAGCCGATGATGCCGCCGTGCGACGACTTCTGCAGCTGGTCACGGAGGTTGCGGTTGGAGGTTTGCAGCTCGTTCAACAGCAGCGCCTGATGCACCAACATCGCCGCCTGACTGGCAAAGACCTCCAACAACGCGAGATCCTGCTGGGCAAACAGGTTTCGGACGTTGTCGTTCCCAAGGTACAGCACGCCCAGCATCTCGCTGCGCCACTGCAGAGGCACGCACATGACGCTGGACAAGCGCAGGTCCACAACCGAGCGCGCCGACGCAAACTGTGCGTCATGCAACGCATCCGATACAATGATTGGCTTGCGGTCGGCGAGCACACGCTCAACAATGCTGTCCGAAACCCGCGAAAGGTCCAGCGTCTCCCGCCCGACGTTGTGCGAAGCTGCGAGCATCCGCTCGCCCTCTTTCATCGCGATCAGAAAGCCTTTTTCAGCCCCCGTGATCGCGACGACCGACTGTAGCAGCTTCTGGAAGATCTTTTCGAGGTTGGTCTCGGCGGCCAGATCGCGGCTGAACTCCGCGAGCTTTCGTACGCTGTCGACCTCGCTGAGCGGCGCACCCGGAGCCCCGGGTGCGGGTCCAGCCTGACGCGGCTCGCCTTCCAGCAGCGTGAGTCGGAAGCGTCCGATCACGACTTCATCGCCGACCTTCAAGTCGGAAGACCGCGCCCGGACACCGTTCACGATGAACGTCGTCGCGCGATCGACCACGGACATCGTGAAGTGGTTGCCCTTGCGAAGCAGATTGGCATGTGTTGGCGCAAGCGATGGATCAACGAGGACGATGTCGTTTCCATCGGCGCGACCAAGGCTGACCAACGGCTTACGCAGAGGGATGTCGCGCTGCTCGTCGCGGACGGGATCGTGCAGGTGCAGATAGGCCATTGGCGCTAAGCTATCCCGTCGGCGTCGCCGTCGTCGATCCTGCGGTGCAGCTTACACTTGTGGGCGCCCAGCCGATTCCGATTCGATTAGTTCTCGATCTTTCGGAGCCACTATGTCGCCTTGTTCTTCGCGTCGCTTTGTCTGGACCCGCACCCTGCTTTTCGCCGCGGCTTCGCTAACTGCACTCTCCGGGTGTGAGAACCCCGGCAAGGACAAAGCCGCCGCGGTGGTTGTCGACGCGCCGGCTGCCGCAGCGGCGCCCGTCCCGCCGGCCGCAGCGCCCGACCACGCCCCCGGGCCTGCGCAGGTCGATCCGGAAGCGGGGACGCGCATCCCCGCCGTCGGCACCATCGGCTTCGTCGGCGCCAAGGTCACGAAGTCGCACGAAGGCACCTTCGCGCTGCACAGCAGCGTGTTTCAAATGCGCGGCGACACGCTCGCCGCGGTGTCCATCGAGATCATGGTCAGCTCGCTGAAGACCGACAGCGCCAAGCTCGACGGCCACCTCGCGAGCCCTGACTTCTTCGACGTGGCGAACATCCCCACCGCTACCTTCAAGAGCACCGAGATTCGCCCCGGAGCGCCCGCGGGCACCGCGCTCGTCGGCGCCACGCACACCGCCATCGGTGACCTCACGATTCACGGGGTCAGCAAACACGTCGAGGTGCCGGTGATCGTCGAGGTCCAGCCCGACCGCACGGCGGCGCGCACGGAGTTCTCCATCAAGCGGCAAGACTTCGGCATCACCTACCCCGGCAAGGCCGATGACCTGATCGCCGACACGGTGGTGATCAAGGTCGACCTAAGCGCGATCCGATAGCCGAGCCGCTTCGTCGGCCCTCACGGTGCTGGTGGGCCGACTACCCCGCCAGGGTACACGGTCTCCAGCGCACATCCGCAGCCCGAAGACGCCGACCAGCACGCCTTCGCCGACCCATCCGGCTCCGCTGGGATCAGCAGCACGGCGTCATCGGCACGCAGCGCCCCCGGACACACCCACCCATCGCCAGGCGCGAGCACGGCCACCGGCGCTCCTCGGTGCCCCCGCTCCCAAACAAAGGTGAGCGCCTCGCCGTTCGAGGCCGGAGCGTCGGGCTCGGCGCCCTCCGGGCCTGCTTCATCGGCCCCATCTTCCGGTGCGGGCGGTACAGGAGTCGGCGTAATTGCAGGTTGGGAGCCGCAAGATGTCAGCACCGGCCGCACGAACGTCGCCTGCCACACACCCGCCTCCACGAAAGCACCGCTGCCGACCTCTTCGGCGTCGAGCTTTTTCTGAAGCGCGTCCGCCCAGCGGGCATCCACCAGCGGGGCGACGGTGGTCGCCGACCGAATGGTCCGAACACGCTCAGCCTCAGCGTGCACCGCCTGAGCGGCCTCCCGCCACGCAGCGCCAAAACGCTCGATGCGCCAGCCGATCTCCATCCGCTCCGCAGCGCAGACATCGATCGGAGGAGCTTTCGCTTTTGGATCCTGCAATCCAACCACCGGCAAAGCCAAGGTGACCCAGCGGGTCTGCAGCCGGGACGTGGCGGCGCGCACAGCGTCAGCACCATCCAGTAGATTCGCAAGACGAAGCTCTGCTTCTTGCAGCTCGGGCGCACCCGGCGCAAGGTCAGCGGGCCGAGTCGCGCCTGCGTGGCCGACAAGCCAAAGCCAAAGCAGCACCTTCAGCTCCCGATCAGCGCAGCGAGGCGATCGAGGCCGCGGATCAGCGTCGCATCATCCGGCCCGAAGGAGATTCGCACGTGGTGCGCGAGGCGCGAGCCAAAAGCCGAGCGACGGTTGCCGGGATCGATGTCGAAGAACGCGCCCGGAACGCAGATGACCTGCTTCTCCAACGCAGCTTCAAACAGCGCTTGCCCATCGCGAAACCGAGCAGGGAGGTCTTCCAAGCTGGGGAACAGGTAGAAAGCACCTTCGGGCGGGTCTGCGATGCGCATGCCCATCGCCCGGCAACGAGACACGACCAGGTCACGCTTGGCCTGAAAGCTGGTGCGAATCGCGAGCGCCTCAGCATCGGCAAGCACAGGATCCAGCAACGGAATCGCCGCTCGCTGCAAGGGGTGCGGGGCACCTCCGTCGAGGAACGACCCCGCCGAGGCTAGCCCGCGGATGATCGCGCTTGGCCCCACCGTCCACGACAGGCGGAAGCCCGGATAGCGCCAGTTCTTGGTCAGGCCGTCGACGATCACCACCGGATCGCGGTTGACGTCCTCCACGTACGCCGCCGCAGAGACCGGCTCCCCGCCTTCGTAGATGTAGTGCGCATAAAACTCATCGAGGATCAACGCGCAGTTGAGCTTTCGCGCGGTAGACACCCAGCGGTGCAGCTCCTCGCCGCGCACGACGTTGCCGGTGGGGTTGCAGGGGTTCGACAACAGCACGGCCCCGAGCCCCATCGACACGATGCGCTCGCGCAGGGCCTCGGGGGAGAGCCGGAAGCCGTCCTCCGGCCGCAGCGGGATCGGGATGGGCACGAAGTCCCGGAACACCCCGAGGAGCTCCTCATACGCGGTGTAGTCCGGCAGCATGTGACCAAGGTGTACGGGACCCAACGCAGCGGCGATACGTGTCAACGCAGATCGACCACCCGCCGAGATGCTCACGTTGTCGGCGGTGTACTGCGACGCCTTGCCACGACGATAGCGATGGTTGTAGAGCGCCGCTACCGCCTCTTTGAGCTCGCGGAGGCCGTCAACCGGCGCGTACTCGAAGGAGGCCGGGTCGACCACCACGTTGTCCAAGCGCGGGGGTGAGCCTGGCAGCGGACCGGTCTCGGGGGCTCCTTGTCCGAGGTTCGCCCAATCCGGACTGCCATAATGAAAGCCCCGGCGCGCCGCCTCGCTCATCACGTAGATCACGCCGGTGCGCGGAACGGACCGGAAGCTCGGGAAATTGTCTTGCATAGATGGATGCATCGCTCACCGCTTGTAGGGGTTCAACACTTCGATCTTCTGCTCATCGGTAAGATCGTCGGTCAGCTCGTCGGGCTCAAAGTCATCGGCGTCGAGGTGCACCACCGGCACGACCTTCCGAGCGGGCTCGCCGGGGGCCATCGACGTCACTGCGGGCGCCGGAGCGGAGGTGATCGACGTGATGCTCTGATAGGTCTTGGAGAGTTGGCGAAGCAGGCTCGAGAGGAAGATGCGTCGCAAGGAAGCACCTGCGGGCGTTGCCGCCTGCGAATATTCCTGCCACACCGAACGGCTCAGCACGCGGACATGCACCGGAGCGAACCCATCGGCGATCAGCGTGGTCGTGCGCAAGGTGCTCTCAATCAGCGACAGCTGCGCAAGGATCGCCGGAGCCTCCAGCGTCGTCAGGGTCCGACGACGCCCCGTAGGGTCCAGCCGCGTGACCTGCACACGACCGGAGACCACGATGTACACCTCATCTCCGTAGCTGTTCTCCTTGTAGATCACCGAGCCGGGCGGGAAGACGCGCTCGGTACAAGCATGTAGCCATTCGGAAGCTACAGACGGATCCGAGCCCATAAATGGGTAGGCCGCGATCAGCTTTACGGCGACGTCGTGCGTGGTTGTGCTCATGACTTTCCTCGCAGGATCCGAAGCAGGGTCTCAGTCAAGGTCTCCGAACGAACCGGCGCAGCCGGTGGCGGGCTTGCAGCGCGGATGATGCGGGTAGGCTCAGGACGTGCGGGCTCGGGACGCGCAAGCTCCGGTCGCGCAGCCGAGAGCGCCGCCTCCAGTCGGGCGTTGGCCGCGCGCGTGCGGCGTGCCATCGCCGAGAGCACGCTCAGCTCGATCGCCACCATCGCCCGGCTCGATCCCAGCGCGAGCATCGTCGCCGGGGAGATCGCCAGCACTTCGCAATCGGTGACGGCCCGAACGGTCGCGATTCGGCGCGCTTCGGGATCCAGCAAGCCCGACTCGCCGATGATCTCGCCTGGCTTGCCCTCGCTGACCAGTCGTTCGTCTAGCGCCGAGCCTACGTAGACTCCAAGCCTCCCCGTTACGATCAGGAAGGCGTCGTTCGCGGCATCGCCTTCTTCAAAGAGCACATCGCCACGATGATACCGAAACGCCTCGCACGAGCTTGCCAACGTAGCGATGTCGCCCGGAGGCACCCCCCGAAAGATCGGCAGCGTCACCAGACGGCTTGGATGTATCTCCATCGGTCGTTGCTCCTTTGCCTTTAGAGGCTGCTAACCTGAATCTCCCTTCACGCGCTCGGCGCGCGACGGTCCCGGATCAACCCCTCCTGCATGACCGTCGCTACCAGCGTGCCGTCCTGCCGGAAGAAACGCCCGTGCACGAGGCCGCGCGCACCGCTCGCCGACGAGCTGTCGATGTCGTAGAGCAGCCACTCGTCAAAGCGGAAAGGCCGGTGGAACCACATCGCGTGGTCCAAGCTGGCGAGCTGTAAGCCGGGGGTCAGGATGCTGACGCCATGCGGTTGCAAGGCGGTGATCAGGAAGTTGAAGTCGCTCGCGTAAGCGCACAGATAGCGATGCACCGCGGGGTCGTCGGGGAGCGGCTCCGTCGCGCGATACCAAAGCTGCCGCACCGGCTCCTGCGGCCGGGGCTTGAGCAGGTTGACAGGCTGAACCGGTCGAATCTCGATCGGCCGCTCAGCCAGCGCCATCGTCAACAGGTGCGGAGGGATCCGATCCGCGACGCGGAGCGCGGCCTCGCGCTCAGAGAGCAACCCGTCGGGCCCCGGGACCACCGGCATCGCGTCGGCGTGCTCGAATCCGGGCTCTTCGACCTGAAAGCTGGCCGCCATCGAGAAGATCGGCTGTCCGTCTTGGATAGCGACCACCCGGCGCGTCGTAAAGCTCCCGCCGTCCCGAATGCACTCCACGTCGTAGACGATCGGCTTGGCCACGTTGCCAGAACGCAGGAAGTAACTATGCAGTGAATGTACGGCTCGGTCTGCTGGCACGGTCTGGGCCGCGGCCGACAACGCCTGACCCAACACCTGCCCGCCAAACACCGAGCCCCATCCCAGATCCTGACTCTGACCGCGAAAAAGGTTCTGCTCGATGCGCTCCAGCCGAAGCAGGTCAAGCAGCTCTGACAACACAGTAGGCATGGGCCCCGGGTATCCGGTAAACGGGCCGGAGAGCAGCCCGTCGCCCACAGATCAGGCGGATTCTGCCCAAGCGCGGGAGATGCCCAGCTCCTCGCCGTGCACGAGGCTCACGCGCGCAGACCCGCACACCGGGCACGGGTGTTCGTCGGCAGGGAACTCGGCGCCACAATCCGCACATTGAAACAACACGGCGACTTCGCGTATCCGTACTTCTAAGCCGGGCAGTTCGACGCCGAGAGCGGCCATCAGCGCAGCGTGGTCGAGCTCCACGGTCGCGCCCACCTCGACCTCGATACCCCGGAGCCGCACGGATCCGCCGATCTGCGACCGCAAGCCTTCGATCAGGTGCTGCGCCACAAGCTGTTCTGGGGTCTGCTCGCCGCTGTGCGTTTCAGACATGGCGGCTACTCAAAGCTCCCAAGCCAATCCGCAAAAACCGCCTCACCCTCTGCTTCCCGGTGCATGCACTGGTGCGGGTCGTAGTCATCCGTCGTGGGCGCGACGACGCGCACCGTCGCCGAAGGGAGCTCCTCGGCGAGCGCCTCGCTCGTGAAGTTCGGGACCTGATGATCCCCCGTGCAGATGATCATCCACGAAGGCAGCGTTTCGTAGCGCGCGAGGCTCATCGGATCCGAGGGATCCATCGTCCACTGGAACAACCCGACCACCGGATGCAGCCGATCGATCTGGCCCCATGCGTCCGGGTCCAAGCCGACGATCGCGCCGAGCGCGGACGCAGGCGTGACGTCATCGGGGACGGGTTGCCCGACGAGCCCGAACAAGCTCTCAATCAGCGAAGGATCGAGGTCGCTCAACATCCCGGTGTCGAGGAAGAAGTGGGTGAACAGGCCTCCTGACCCGTACAAGAAAAGCCCTTGCCACGCCTCGGGTTCCGCCGCGACGCCGATGTTGGACGTGACGCTTCCGAGGCTGTGCCCGCCGCGGCGGATCTGCTCGGGGGCGATGGAGCCAACCACGCCGCTGGCGAGCAGCGTAGCGTTGAGCTGATCTTGGGCGAACTTGCGAATCAGATGCCCGTCCACGGCGGTCTGACGCTGATTGTCCCGGAACGCCGGAAGGTTGACGATGTTGTAGAAACCCAGCGTGTCTCCATAGCCTTCGTCGATCAACGGGTAGCGCGTGCCGTAAAGCGGAGCGTCGTGGCCCAACATCGCGACGCCCGCGGCCGCCTGATACCCGGCCAGTCCGATGCTGTCGTCGTGGATGTTGAGGCGTTGAACCATATGATACGCCTGCCCCGACGTGCCGTGGTCCCAGACCACCAACGGGGCGTTGGATGAGGCGGCGTCGCCCTCCGCACGCGGCAAGCTGAGCACGAGCCGTACGCTCTCGGTGTCGGGGATGTTGGTCGTGTGGGGCGGTCCGGGGAAGCCCTCAAAACCAATCCATCCTGTGTATCGGTTTGTATCACCAAGGTGCGCCAACCCGGGCGACATGTAGGGGCGATCTGCGAGCCCTGAGTAGTTTGGAAGCGGAAGGTTGGCTTCGTACACCACGATGGGCCAGGTGCTTAGGTCGTGGGTGTGCGTGCCATCCGCAGGCACATCCGTGGGACCAAGCAAGGTCGTGGCCGAGGTCCCGTCTTCATAGGTGGCGGTGAAGATCGTCGCGGGCTCGCCGGACGGGCTGCTGCCCTGCGCGAAGTCGATGGTCGATACCCGCCGCCATCGCACCGCGTCCCAACCCAGACTCGGGATGCGCGTGTCGGCGTCGTCAAACAACGCTTTCATCTCGCCCACCGAGTCGCTGGTGGTGAACACCGTCGCGACCACCGGGGCATTCGCTACCCCGGCAGTCCAAAGTGCTTCTGCGACGCCATCCGGCATGACGTACCCGGAGGGCGCCACCACTCCAGCATCCATCACGACGACCGCGTAGCGCGTCGCGGACTTCATCGTGTGGCCGATCTGCGGCGCCAAGGCCAGCGTATTCTCCCCATAAAAAGGGTCACCGTGCGGGTCGGCCACAAAACGCAGCGTCAAAGGGAGCAGCTCGCTCCCATCCATCGCGACCAACACCACCGGATCCTGCGCCGAGCCGGGCAGCTCAAATGCGCCGCCTTCAACCGCTACGGCGTCCCGAACAAAGGACGGCACACCGCGAAACCGAAGGTATGCCGGGCCGTTATTCGCGAATCCGTGCACGGTCATGCCGATGCGCGTTGCCCATCCCCCTACGATGCCTGCAGCGAGCGGCTGCGGCGCCACGGGGAACCCATCCAGTTGCGGCACGCCTTGGGCGTCCAACAGGTCGTCTGAAGGAAATGGCTGATCAAAGTAGTGTTCCGGGCGAGACGCATCCACGATGGCCTCCACGGTATCGGCGCTATCCGAGACGGTTTTTGGCGCACAGGCGAGCAGCAACAGCGTGATCATTTCCGCCGTATAGCCCGATGTCGGCGTACGCTAAGCGGGCTGAACCAGCGCCGAAGGATTGACACGCCCCAAAAACAGCGTAGTCTCCGCCCGCTTTCGGAAGCCCCATGCCTGTAGAAATCAAGCCCATCCAGCTGCCCGCCGACGTCAATGCCTTCATCAACGTCTGGTTTGACCTGTATGGGTCGAACCCGAACTGGGTCGCGCCGCTAAAATTCGAACGGCGCGACTTTCTGAACCCGAACAAGAACCCGTACTTCAAGCTTGCGAACATCCAATGCTTCATCGCATGGAAAGACGGCAAGGCCGTGGGCACCATCTCGGCGCAGGTCGACAAAGGCTACCAGTCGGTCGAAGCCAACGTCGGCTTCTTCGGCTTCTTCGAGTTCACCGACGACGAAGAGGTCGCGCGGGGGCTGATCGAAGCCGCTCGGGACTGGCTGCGCGGGCAAGGAATGGCCCGGATGATGGGACCGTTCAACTTCAACACCAACCACGAGTGCGGACTGTTGGTCGACGCCTTCGATCAGGACCCCCTGGTGTTGATGACCTACAACCTTCCCTACTACCCGGCGATGTACGAAACCCTCGGCCTCACCAAGGCCAAGGATCTCTACGCCTACTGGCTGGAAAACAACGGCCCGGTCCCGGAGCGCATCGGCAAGCTCGCTGACCGGTTCATGGAGAAGCACCCGGAGATCACCATCCGAAGCTTCAACCTAAAGAAGTTTGAGTCCGAGGTCGCGATCGCCAAGGACATCTACAACGATGCTTGGGCCGATAACTGGGGCTTCGTCAAGCTCACGGACGAGGAGTTTCAGAAGGTCGCCGAGGGTCTGCGGCCGATGATCGACCCTCGCTACTGCTACGTCGTGGAGCGCAACGGCGTGCCGATCGCGTTCTCGCTGACCCTCCCCGACTACAATCAGGTCGTAAAGCCGATGAAGGGCTCCATCTTCCCGTTTGGGTGGTGGCACTGGTTGACCATGCCCAAGAAGATCAACCAGATCCGAGTCTTTGTGCTTGGTGTACGCCGGGAGTTTCAATATCTTGCGATCGGCGCGCCCCTCTACAAGCGCACCTGGGACAACGGCCGGGAGGCCGGGGTCAAAGGCGCAGAGTGCTCGTGGATCCTCGAAGACAACTTCCGGATGCGCGGCGCTTTGGAGAAGATGGGCGCCAAAATCTACAAGACCTACCGGCTCTACGGCGGCGATTTGTAGCGCGCCTTCCACGCGCGAACGAGCTCCAGGTAGTCGACGCTGGCCGGGGCATCCGGCAACGGTTGCACGACGATCTCGCTCGCCGCGCGTCGGAGCACCCCAGCGAGGCTGTGCGGCTCCATCCGATCTGCGAGTGCCCGCACCGCGGTAGGGAGCACCGCCCCCCGGCGCAGCATTTCACCAGCGGCGTCGAGCACCTCAACCTCCCCGTAGGTGCCTGCGTCATGCACGCGCCCAAGCGCATCGGGCTCCAGCTCACCGGACGAAGCGAGCACCAACGCCGCTTCAAACCAGCTGCGCACGGGCACAACCCGTGGCAGCAGCGCGTCAAAGCTCCATCGCTCGACGCCGCGGTCGAGGCGAATGAAGATGCGCTCGACCGCCTCCGCCTGCGATAGTCGCTTTTGCGCCGCGAGCGCCGCTACAATCGCGTCCGGATAGGCACCCGCGGCCTCCATCAACCGCGACAGCTCCACCGGCGCGACCCGGCCAGCGACCACGTCGGCGTACACCGAGTAGATCAGCGCGTCCGCCTCCGCGTCGTCCCCGAACAGGATCTCGCGAACCGCAGGCCCCATCCCGATGCGTCCTTCGAGCAGACGTGGCAGCTTGTAGCCGAACTGATCCTTGATCGCCCGAAAGCGCCCACGTTTTATACTTCCAAGCGTATCTTTCAGAAAAAAGTCGTCCCAACGGATGCCATCCATCCGCAGCTTCTGCTCGAGGACCGAGCGCATCTGGACCGGGGAACCCGACAGGAGCACGATGCGCGGTCGCCAGCCCGGGCGCTCCCGCGCGAGCTCACGCAGCAGCGCCGTCGCCCCAGGAATAGCCCGTTTGTTCCTCGCGGACTCCACCGCCGAGCGAAACAAGCCCCGGACCGATTCAAAATCGGTGTCCAGATAGGTCTTGTCCAGATCCCAACGGTAGACCCGCACGTTCAGGCCCGTTCCATGCGCTTTAGCCCGCGTAAGGAGACCGTGAGCCGCGGCGCCTGAGCCGCGGCGATCGCCCCATCAAACCCAGGACGCGACGGGATCGTGAAGCGGATCGAAGCCCGACTTGAGACGCCCTCCAGCACGGAGCGCCCGAGCGCCCCCACCAACATCGAGCCCCCGCACTCCACCTCAGTGATCCCGGGGAGGATCGCGTGAAGCTCGCTGACGACGCCACAAAGCGCGTCGATCATCCATCGCACCGTCTCCTGAGCGGCCGCGACCTCTGTCGCGTCTCCGCCCCCCAGCATGTGCGCGAGCTCATGGCCGATGGTTCGGGCATCCATGGTACGCCCGAGCAACCCGCCGAGGTGCAGTGCGATTCCGTAGTTGGAAAGATAGCTCTTCATCGCGCCACGGATCGGCAGGTAGGTGTGGGGGATCGCGTCCGTCCCGACGTCTACGACCAAACGCCCCATCTCCACCGGTGATACATCCCCGTTTGCGTCAATCCAACAGCCCCCAAAGCTGGTGCCGATCTGCAAGCGCACCAATCGACGGGCGCCTTGGGAGGCGCGCCAGCGCCCGAGGTTGACCAGATCGTTGAACATCGCGACCGGTCCAGCGCATATTCCGTCCGCGACCCGCGCGGCAAAATCCTCAAACAACGCCGTGTCCCCCACGCGCTCCCGCATCACGGTGGAGAGTTCCACAACCCGTCCGCTCACGTCCATCGGCGAGGCCATGCCTACGCCCAAGCTGGCCAGCGTCTGTCCCTGCGCAACGTCGATCAGCAGATCTCGGGCGCGGCGTACCAGAGAATCGATGCCGCGCTCCGAGGGGTCCAGACCGTCGGGCCATGTCGGCGCCGAGCGGGTTCGCAACAGCACGCCTTTTTCGGTGACGCAGGCCTTCATGCCTGTCCCCCCAAGGTCCAACCCACCCGCGAGCCCTTTGGGGAGAAACAACGCAGGGACGTCATCCCGAGACGGCAAGTCCAGGCCCGCCGCAGCGCGCGGCGACGACGCTTCCTTGCCAAGGGAGATCGGCACATGGTGCACCAACGCGAGCTCAGCGAGCCCTGCGGCGAGCCGCTCGGGCTCAATCGGACCCGTGAGCGAAGCAGAAGCAGGGTTGGTCAACAAGATCGCGTTGTGCAGACGGGACAGCACCGGCCGGATCGACCGGTCACGCGGCGGCGCGTAGATCCGAAAAGTTCGCACCGCCGCCGATCCCGACCACCCCGACGCCAAATGCACGGTCCACGGGACAGCCAGCGGTTCCTGTCCAAGGCGTCGAAGCGAGTCAGCAAGTACGAGCATGTCGGTGCCTAGCCCGAACCGGGATACTTCGCATGTATGCAGTCCACCGGTCTTGCGCTAGTCTTTCACCACACTCAGCCGCCTGGGACGGGTCGCGACGACCTCGGGCGCGCATTTGAACGTTGCTACCTGCCGATGATCGCGGCGTTGGAGGACTACCCCGACATCGTCGCGAGCGTGCATTGGAGCGGGCCGCTGTTGGAATGGATGGAGCGGGAGGCACCCGCGGCGCTCGAGTCGGTGCTCGCGATGGTGAAGGCCGGGCGACTGGAGGTCCTCGGTGGCCTTTTCGGTTCTGCGTTGCTGCCCGCGGTGCCCGAGCGCGATGCGATCGGGCAGGTGACCGTCCAACAACGTTGGTGGAAAGCTCATGGGAACGTGAAGCCGCGCGGCGCATGGCTTCCTCACTGCGCCTGGGACCCGATGGCGGTGCGGGTGCTCGCTGGGAGAGGAATCCAGTACACGGTGCTCGAAGATCACCAAATGGGCACCAATGTGGTCGCTGACGGGTGGCACCTGACCGAGCGCGAAGGCATCCCGTTAGGCTTGTTCGTCGCAGACTCACGCATGGCGGCGATGGTGCCCGAAGCGTCGCCGTCTCGCATCCTGCACGCTATCCACACCCGCGCGACTGAGGGCGTACGATGCCTCACATTGGCCGTCAGCGTGGAGTCCTTCGGCGCGGCGCTGGACCGCTCGGCCACCGCGTGCTTCGGCGGTCGGCAAGGATGGGTGCATCGCTTCTTCAAGGTGCTATCCGACAATAAACATTGGTTGAAGCTGGTGACGCTCGGCACGGCATTCGACCGCATGCGTCCCACCGGCCGAGTGTACCCCCCCGCGTCCGTGTCCCTCCCCGTGGCGGTGCACGCCATGGGAGGCCAAGCTGGAGCCGCGTTCATCGGGATGCTGCGCGAGCTACGCGCCGGGGAGAGTGGCCCCCTCGCCGGTTGGGTGCGTGCGCCGGGATGGGACGCTACGCTCGGGACGCACGCTGAAGTAAACCGGCTTCATAAGCGCATGCTGCGGGCCTCCGCTGAGGTCATGAGGCTGCGCAACGCGCTGAAAGAAGGTACCGGCGAGCAGGATCCGCGCATGACGGCGCTGCAAGACGCAACGCTGGCCCTGTACCGCGGCCAGACCTCCATGGCGTACGTCCATGGAGTGGATGTGGGCGCGCAAGACGCCGAGGTGCGCGGCGAAGCGTGGCGAAACATCTTGATCGCCGAGCGCCTCGCGGCGTCCGCCTTAGGCGACAACGCCCGTCTGCGATCCGAGCTGGTGGACGCGGACCTCGACGGCCGTCCCGAGCACGTCGTTCGCACGCCCCACTGGCAAGGAGTGGTCGCGCCCGCCTTAGGTGGGAGCCTCGTAGAGCTGTGCTTGTGGGCGTTGCCCGCGAACCTCCTCGATGTTCGCTCGCGTAGCGATGAGCCGGAACACGCGCAGCTCGCAGAAGCGAGCCTGTCGCGGCTCCCGGCGGTAGGCGAGGCACCGGACGAGCCCACCAGCGAATCCGATCCTCCGTTGCTGCCGCTGCACGACCTTCCACGCTTTCCGCCGCTCCGCGTGGCGCAGGATGACCTCGCCAGCAGTGTGTTCGTCGACCGCTACCCGCGCTCCAGCTTCCTCGACCGTTTTCTCTCACCCGAAGCGACGCTGACAACGCTGCGGGAGGCTGCGATGGTGGAGAGCGGAGACTTCCTGAACGGGGAGTACTCGCTGGTCCAGCAGGATCTCACCGACACAGCGGCAGCATGGACGCTCGCGCGGGATGGCACCATGAGCGAGGGCGCCGCGCTGAAGCTGGTGCGCGTGCAAAAGCGCTTCGGATGGACCCGCGATCAGCCAAGTTTAGACGTGCACTATCAAGTGTCCAATCGCACCCACGCGCCGCTCCATACGCGCTTCGGCATCGAGCTGAACTTCGGGGTGGGCGGCTTGCGAGGCCCCGACTTTGGTCTTGAAGTCTACACCGGAAGACGAACAGGCTATCCCCCGCGCACTGTGGGCTTAGACGCCGAGGTCGACGCGGCCGAGGTGCGAGAGCTGGTGTGGTTCGACCGAAAGCGTAGGTTTCGGATGCGAATTCGACTGAAGCAACCAGCGCATCTCTGGGCGTGGCCCATCGAGACGGTCAGCCGCTCCCCGCGCGGTATGGAGCGCACCTTTCAGGGTACATCGGTGGTGTTCTGGTGGCCGATCGAGTTCCGCCTTCAAGAGACCAAGTCCTTGGAGCTCGCGCTCACCGTGGAGACCGGATGAGCATCGGGTCGTTTTGCCTCGTCTTACACGGGCATTTGCCGTGGTCCTTGCACCATGGACACTGGCCGCACGGCGAGGTCTGGCTGTTCGAAGCCGCCGCAGAGACCTACCTGCCGTTGTTGCGCACCATCGAAGACTGCGCGGCGGAGGGTGTTCCCACGCCGATCACCCTCGGTCTGACCCCGATCTTGTTGGAGCAGCTCGCGTCCGAAGCCTTCCAAACGGGGTTCATCGACTGGCTCCAAAAGCGCAAAGATCGGGCTGCCGCCGATCACGCCGAGTTCGCCGCTCGGAATGATGGACATCTCGCGTGGCTGGCGCTGCATTGGCTCCAACACATGGACGCATGTATCACTCAGTTTGAGGCGATAGGGCGGGATATTCCCAAGGCCTTTGCGGGTCATGCACGAACGAGACGCATCGAGCTGCTCACCTCGAACGCAACCCATGGGTTCATGCCGCTGATCCTGCATGATGCGTGCGCGCGGGCACAGGTGCGCGCCGGCGTAGCGACGAGCGAGCGCTTGCTGGGCTTACGCCCCAATGGCGCGTGGCTGCCCGAGTGCGCGTATCGACCCGGCGGACCGTGGGCTCCCCCGGTGCTCGATGGGTGGCCTCGTCCGCGCGCCGGAGTGGAGGAGATCTTCGCCGCAGAGGGCGTCCAGTACCTGTTTCTGGACGCGAACCTCGCGGTACAAGCTCGCTCGGAAGGGATTATCCGCGACGCCCAGTTCCAGAAAACCGGCTGGGACCAGTCCACGTGGGACACCGCACGGGCGTGGCGCAGCCCGATGGAGCCGCACGGCGTGACCTCCTGGGGCGGGCCGCCGGCGCTCACAGCGCTGTTCCGCCATCCGGAGGTCAGCGAGCAAGTATGGAGCGGGGAAGTTGGATATCCGGGAGAGTCCCGCTACTTGGAGTTCCACAAGCGGCACGGAAACGACGGCCATCGCTACTGGAAGGTGACCGGATCCGGCGTGGACTTAGGCGACAAGCAGCCCTACCACCCTCAGGATTCGCAGTACGCGACGCGCGAGCACGCCCGTCACCTGACCTCGCTGGTCGCCAGCTTGCTCGCCCGGCATCAGGAAAACACGCGGAACACCGAGCATCCCGGCGGGCGTCACGGCGTGGTGGTCGCCCCCTTTGATGCTGAACTTTTTGGCCATTGGTGGCATGAGGGTCCTGCGTTCCTGAAGGACCTTTTTCGCACCATCGCTCAGTCTCCGGTGCAAGCCCAGACCGTCGGGGACTACTTGCGCGATCATCCGGCGGACAAGGTCGTCGCGATCCCCGCCGGTAGCTGGGGCGCGGGGGGCGACTTCCGCGTTTGGCTGAACGACGAGATGAAGTGGGTCTGGGAGGCTTGTTACCGCGCCGAGGATCGCCTGCTCGGCAATCTCGAGCGCCTGCCATGGAAGGACGACCCTGCGGTGCGCGAGGCGCTGACCGCAGCGGCTCGGGAGCTGCTGTTGTTGCAAGCCAGCGACTGGGCGTTCGTGATTCACACGCGCGGCGCGGTGGACTACGGCTACCGTCGCTTGTGTGAACACCTCGCCCGCTTCGATCGCGCCAGCACGATCGCCGAAGCCCGCGCTCGCGGCGAGGCTGACACGCGCATCGGGCTGCACGAGCTGGAGGACATGGCGTTGCATGACCCGGTGTTCCCCGATCTACGCCTGGAGTGGTGGCAATGACCGGGGAGGCCTGCGCCCATGCGTGAGCTGCGCACCTGCCCGGTGGAAGGACACACGGTGCTGCTGAATGACCTGATCCAGAGTCACGCGGCGCCGTGGGGAGCCCCCTCCCCCCACACCGAAGGCGACGGCACCGAGCCGACGCACGCAGGCTGGAGGCCGCACGACCCACCCTGGGTGGGCATCGAAGGCAGCACGGCGGTCACACGATCGCCGGCAGTGGCGAGAGACGGTCTTGGAGCCCATGAGCGCTTGTTCGGGTCCCTCTCGGATGGGCTTCGCCTCGCGCAAGCGCGCATCGCCGACCTCCGTCAGGACACGCGCCTTCAAGGCTTCGCGCTCGCGGGGACTTGGGCGAACGGGAGCATCGCGGCGCTGGACCTCGTCGCGCTCCCCTTCGAGGCGCGCAGCTCAGCGCCGGCGAAATGGCGCGATGGCGAGATCGGCGGCCCGCGCTGTCTGTACGTCGGCGAGTCGGCCGTCGCGCTGCTCGCGTGGGCGCCCCGCACGCCGTTGGAGTGCTGGATCCTCCCTCGGCAGGGCCGCGCCAGCTTCGAGGGCTACAGCGTGCGAGACGTAGCGGCGCTCGCCGAGCGCACGCTGATCAGCCTCTCGGCCGCGTTGCCGGGCGTGGCCATCGACGTCGTGCTGGTGGACGGAGAGCCCTGGCGATTGGAGCTGCGCCCACGCATGAGCTCGGACGGACTTTTTCAGGTTGCGACCGGAATCCCGGCCCACGGCACGTTCCCCGAGCGCGCGCTGCACTACCTGATCGACTTCAGCGCGGTGGATTTTCCTTCCACGCCGTGAGCATGCGGCGTAGCCCTTCCTCCCCGGTCACCGGTGGAGCGTAGCCAAAAGCGTCGACGGCGGGCTGGATGGAGTAGGTATGGGAAGTCGCCAGCTGTGCAGCTACGAAGCGCGTCATCGGCGGATCATCCTGCCGACCGAGCATCGTCCACACGCCCTCGGCGACCGCCCCCAAAGCGCGCGCAAGGCCATACGGCACCTTTTGGGTCAGCGCCGGCAAGCCGATCTCTCGGAATACCTCGTTGATCCAAGGCCAAAGCGCGACAGGTTCAGGATCGTTGATGAAATACGCCTGCCCCACGCAGGCGGCTCCGGGCACGAGCGCGCGAGCGGCCTGCAGGTGACCAGCGGCGGCGTTCTCGACGTAGGACAAGCTGACCTGATTGACGCCGTCGCCGACGATGCGCAAGCGACCGGCACGGTGGCGTGCGATCACCCGGGGGAGCAGCCACGGATCGCGGGCTCCCCAGATCAAGTGCGGACGGAGCGCGATGGTCGCGAGCTCGGGCCCGTTGGCGGCGAGCACCAACTGCTCGGCTGCGGCCTTGGTCTCCGGGTAATGCGCGAGATAGCTCTTTGGATAGGGAAGATCCGCCGCCGTTGCGTTGAGGTGGTCGTGCCCATCGAAGATCACGCTCGGAGAGCTGGTGTACACCAACCGCGCGACACCCGCAGCTCGCATCGCCGCCAGCAAGACCTCGGTTGCGGTGACGTTGCTGTGCACAAAGTCAGCGCGCCTTCCCCAAACGCCGGTCTTCGCGGCGACATGAAACACAACATCAACGCCGGCCACCGCGGCTCTGGCGGTATCGGCATCAGCCAGATCCCCCGAGATGCACTCGACGCCCAGCGCCTCCACCTCGGGGTAGCGCCCGCGAGCGAGGATGCGCACGTCGTCGCCGGCAGCTCGGAGCTGCTCGACGATGGTCCGCCCCAAAAAACCGCCTCCGCCTGTCACCAGTGCCCGCATGGTCACTCCAGAGCCGTCTGTGTCTCGGCCCACGCTTTGAGCTGAAGTCGATGTATCTTTGCGTTGTGGCGCACATCCACAGGAAAAGCAGGGCGGAAGAATACAGAGTACCCCTCGATTTTCAGCGCCTCTGCTATCGCCTGATCCGACACACCTTCAACACATATCGCGGGGCGCTCGGCGCCACGTACGCCCAGACCGACGAGCGCGATGCGCCGACCGCCACATCGCGACGCGAGCTTCCCTTCCACACAATCCGTATACAGCGGACCCGTCGCGGTCTCGACGCGCTCGGACTTCCGACCACAGAACCAGAGCTGTCCGCTCGCATCCAAATAGCCAAGATCGCCCATGCGATGCCAGACCGCTTCGGCGCCAGAGGCGTCCACGCCGCGGATCTTCGCCGCGGCGGTCGCCTCGGCTCGATTGGCATACTCGTGGGTGACGACGTCGCCCGACACGGCGATCTCGCCGATCTCCCCGGCGGGCAGCTCCGTTACGTCGCTCCAATCGGGGATGGGCGCGTCGTTGATCGCCACGATGCGCACAACGATGCCAGGAGCGGGCGTACCGACGCACGTTCCGAGTCCCTGCTCTGAAGCCGCGGCGGTCTTCGCGAGGATGTCCCTGCCCCAGTGGTTTGCGACCGGCAGCGACTCCGTCGCGCCGTACGGCGTTCCGACGTCCCCGTTGGGCAGGCAATCCTGAAGTGCGCGGATCAGCGGCGGAGGCACCGCGGCGCCCGCGATCAAGATCCGTTTGAGCTCCGGAAACTGCACCGCGTTCTGCTGGGCCCAAGGCGCGACGCGCTTCCAGATCGCCGGGGATCCAAACGCGGTGGTGCAGTGGTGCGTCAACAAGGCCCTGCTGACCTTCGCTGGATCGCAGCTACCCGGCTTGGACGGGTCGAGATCCGGGATCACGCTGGTCATCAAAAAGGCGACGTCAAACAAGGAGAACAACGGAAAGGCCGCACAGTCGACCTCCCCCGCTCGAAAGTCGTAGATCTGCCGAAGCTCGCGCACCTGAGCGTTGAACATGCCGTGGGTGTACGACACACCTTTCGCTGGGCCGGTCGAGCCCGACGTAAACAGCACCGCGGCTTCACTTGAGTCGCTGACCGTCGCCATCTGCGGCTCACCCGGCGTGCGCGCGAGTCCGGCCAAGGTGGGGCCGCCCCAGAAAATACGCGTCCCTGCCGTGACCACGGTGGTCACCGACCGGAAGCTCTTTGGAAACAGCAACCGCACGACGTGACCGATGGGGATGCCGATAAACGCCGTGGGAGCGATGTCCTCTACACAGCGCAGGAACATCGCGCGTCCCATCCCGGGATCGATCAGCACGGGCACCGCACCCGCCTTGAACAAGGCGTAGGTGAGCCCAACGAGGTCGACGCCAGCACGAACCAACACCAGCACACGTCGCCCGTCTTTGATCCCTTGAGCCTGAAGCCCCCGAGCCATGGCATCCGTCCACTGATCCAGTTCGGCGTAGCTTAGCTTTTGACCGGTCTTGTCGGAGATGATCGCGAGTTGATTCGGTCGCAGCCGCGCCCCACGACGCAGCCAACCCGCGGTGTTCGCGGTCTCAGCTAACGGCGAGGTCACTGGCCCCCAGCGGGATCGGCCCCCGACGCACCAAGGCCGCGCACTGCCGCGATGACGCTCTGTGGCGCGTCTTCCATGACGTAGTGCCCGACATCCGGTAGGCGAGTCACCGTGGCGTTGGGAAAACGCGCGATCCACTCTTCAAGAAACTTCGGTGTGAAGCACCAATCCTTCATGCCCCACACGAGATGCATCGGCTTATCAGCGAGGGTCTTCAAGCCATCCGCCACGTCCTGCATCACCTGCCGGCTCGGATGATTCGCTTGCATCGGGATGTCCTCTACAAAGCGCAAG
>CAIUMM010000093.1 GCA_903900265.1 uncultured Pseudomonadota bacterium | reverse complement strand
GGTGATCATCGCTGGACCGGCTGCGTTCTACGGCTTTCACGTGCTTTGGCTGCAGGGGATCGGCCGCGGAGAGGGCGCCCTCGCGGTGCTGCTGGGGATTCACCTCGCGTTCGCGGCGCGCCTCGCGCGGGTGCGCGGAGTTCAGTCTCAATCTGGCTTGTTCGCTGGCTTGTTGATTGCGATGTTGTGCTTCGCCGCGCTCGCCATCCCGCTCCAGCTGGAGCGCAGCTATTTGACCGTAGGCTGGGCGCTGGAGGTCGCGCTGCTCGCCGCGCTCTCGCGTCGCTACACCCACGCCAGCATCCGCTGGTTCCTCGGGGTTTTGGCGGTGGCGGTGAGCGTGCGGCTGTTGTTGAACCCGTCGGCGCTGCAGTATGGGCGAGGGGAGGGGATGTATATCCTCAACTGGACGCTTTATACCTGGGGTGTTCCCGGTGCTGCGTTGCTCGTCGCGGGCGCGCTTTTGCCCGGACCGGCGTGGGGCAAGCAGGCGTTGCGCGTGTCCGGCACGCTGATCGGTTTTGCGCTCGTGAACCTCGAGGTTGCCCACGCCTTCGCGCATGACGGCGCGCTCTCGTTCACCAGCGAAAACCTCGTCGAGAGCATGACGCGCTCGATCAGCTGGGGCCTCTACGGGCTCGTCGTCATGGGCGTCGGCTTGTGGCGGGACTCCCGTCCGGCCCGTTTGTTCGGCTTTGGGTTTGCGTTGTTAGCCGCCGGCAAGGTGTGCTTGGTCGACGTCATCGCGCTGCCCGGCTGGATTCGCATCGGGAGCCTGTTTGGGCTCGCCATCGTGTTGTTGGTCGCTTCGGTGGTCTTCATGAGGGTCGTGCTGCGTGACCGGCGCCGATCCGAGGAGCAAAGATGAAAATCGCGTTGTTGGCCCTGCTGTGTTTCGTTTCTTCGCAAGCGGGCGTACAGGCTGCGGAGCCGCAGACCTACGAGATGATGGCGACGCTCTCGCTTCCGGCCGGGCCGGCTGGAGTTCTGCTGCCTGCGGACGTCGTCGCCGGGGACGCCGAGGCGCTCGCGCAGACGCTGCGCCTGCAAGACGCGACCGGCGCTGAGCGCAAGTTCACCGTGTTGACCTCGCGGTCTTCCGATGCGGGCGAGGTCCGTTTCGTCGAGTGGACGCCGGACGACCGTCCCGACGACCCCGAGGGATCGCGCGCCTACCTGCTCAGCGCTTCGGACGTTCCTCTGGACGCGCTGCGGGTCAGCATGGACGACTACGCCGCAGGTCCGTGGCGGGCTCAGCTCTACAAGCAGGCTGGTGGCGGCTGGTCGCTGGTCGGCGAAGACCAGTTTCTGTACGCTTGGCAGGGCGGACCTACCGGATCGCTGATCCGCAATACGCTCGATATCCCGCACCTTCGGGGTCCCTTTCGACTCGTGGTGCGCGGAAAGAACAGCCCGACGGTCGCGAGCATCGACGGCACGGTCTACGCCGCCGACCATGTCGCGCCGCTGGCTGAGGAGTTGAACGTTGAAGGACCGGTCGCGACGGAGCGCGGCGAGGCCCGCTACACCATCCGCCTTCCGGGCATGCGCGCGCTCTCCGGCATCCGCCTTCACGTCGACGACGCGATTTTTGCGCGTTGGGTCACGCTCAGCGGCTTGAACGCGGATTCGTACACGCAGGCGTTCCAGATCGAGCGCGCGATGGTCGGCGACGTCCGCATCGACGAGACGGCCTTTCTGGACATCCCGGCCGGCGCGGTCACCGACCGCATCTACATCGACGTCGCGGATGGCCGCGATCAGCCGCTCGCGATCCGCGGCGCGACGGTCTACTCGGTGGGCGCGCTGTTGGTCACCCCCGACGCCGGCCCCGCCCCGCAGACCTTGTACTTTGGCGGCACCGAGCCCGACAGCGGCAGCGACATCGCGATCGCCGCCGATGAGCTCGCGCGCATCGCGACCAAGCTGCCCGCCGACGGCGTGGTCGGCGCCGTCAACCCGCTGTTTGTGCCCCGGGCCACGCGGGAGGGCTTGGACGCGCC
>CAIUMM010000092.1 GCA_903900265.1 uncultured Pseudomonadota bacterium | reverse complement strand
GCTGATCCCGAGCTACCGCCGAGTTTGGGCGAAGAAGGGCCAGCGCCCTGTGGCGTCCTCGCGTCGCCGCTACGAGTGGGCTTACCTTTTCTCCTTCGTCCGACCCAGCTCGGGCGAGACCGTCAACTTCATAGGTTCAACCGTTTCATCCGCGATCATGAGCGCAGTGCTTCGGGACTTCGCAGAGGCCGCTGGACTGGGTCCGAAACGCAGGGCGGTTGTCGTACTCGACGGCGCGGGTTGGCACACCGCTCGTGGCCTCGTTGTCCCCGAGGGCGTGCACCTCGCGAAACTTCCGGCCTACTCCCCGGAGCTACAGCCCGCTGAACGACTCTGGCCGATCATCAACGAGGGCGTCGCGAACCGAACCTTCCGGACCCTCGCGGAGCTCATGAAGGTGATCGAGTCGCGGTGCGACCACATGGAAAACAACCGCGACCAAGTCCGAGCGCTGACCAAGTACCACTGGTGGCCAACGGAACACCTTTGCGAGGGGTAATCACGCTCAGTTGGTATGACCCGTTCGGACTGACCACGGCTGGGCGTGGTAGACGTTGAAGGCCGTTTCATAGACCCTTGCCTGCGAGCGATCCTTCGCCTCCACGAAGCGCGTCCCGCTGCCCACCGCCGGGCGCGACACCCGAAGCCCACGCTCAACGAGGATCGGCACGGTGCCAGCGTAATCGGGGTTGTGGGTGCGATCGCGGCCTCTGACCGGCGAGACGCAGCGAATGGCGGCGTCTACGTCCTCGGGCGCGCAGATCACGATTGGGTCCTCGTCCCATTCCGATAGAATCGAGATGGATCCCGACGTCAGGTTCACCGCGTCGAGATGCGCGCAGATGCAATCTGCGGCCCGGTCCGGGTTCGACGAAACGATAACAAGACGTTGGTTCTCCCGGATACCTGGTCTCAGATGCTCCAGGATCGCACCGACAGAGCAGGCAAGTTCGAGGATCGGAGGCACAACATCATCGAGCGTCTCGCCATTCTCCTCTGCGTTGTTGTAGGGCGGCAGCTGCTCCGGGTCGCCGACGAGCACCCAACGCCGAGCCTTTACACCGATGGCAAGGAATTCCGGCAGCGTCATCTTGGAGACTTCGTCCACAATGAGCAGGTCGAAGCTGGCAGGAATCGCGTCCTTGACCGGGCCGTACGAAAGAATTCCGATCGGCGTGCCGCAGATGACGTTCTGGACCGAAGTGACCGCAGCCGAGATCGGCGCGTGACCCGGGAGTTTGACATCAAGCCGTTGGTACAGTGCATCGGCAAAAGGCAGCGTGCTCCTGAGCCGGCTTTCGACGCGCTGTGCAACGATGGCCCCCCGCCGCTGCTTCTTGGGCCCGACCCAGTAGGAACCAGCCGTCTCCGAGAGTTTCCCCGCTTTCGCCGCGTACCGTACCGGCAGGCTCCGCCGTTCCAGATCGTCGGGATCCCGTTGATCCGGCTTCGGAGCAAGCTTCTCGACCACGTTGTCAACGGCCACGTGCGTGGGCGACACGACCAATACTCGCTGGCCCCGTTCGAGCGCCTGCCGGATGATCGTCGAGATCACCGTGGTCTTGCCGGACCCAGGCGGGCCTTTGATCACCGCGAAGTGGGGCGTTTCCAGCGCCTTCCGGACGCACTCCGCCTGCGACGCATCTAAGCCCTTGAACGCGCCATGCTCGGTACCGGCGGGGGCATCGGCGGTCGCCAGACCCAAACCATCGTTCAACCCGAGCAGGGCGCGCAACGGCGCCAGTGGCCCGTCGTCGCCCGCGGAATCCACAGCGTTCACCCCCGCAAGCTGGCGTTCCAACGGCACGAGGTTGGGAACGATCGCGATGTAGCGCACCGCCGCACGCGCCTCCGGAGCCACCGCGACGGTCAGCTCCACCACGCGCTCGCTGCCTCCGATGAACGGCGCGCGGAAGGCGATCAGCTCTGCGGTCTCTGGTTTAGGTTCAAGCTGCATGAACTCGCGGGGGGAGCGGCGCAGGAGCAGATGCTGCTCCTCAGTCAAGAAGGTGACGTGGTTCTCGATCGTGCTGTTCACCGCCTCGAGGATCTCCTTCTCCGCGCCCCGCCAGAGATCGGCGTAGTCGATCGCGATGCTGACCCGGCAGGTTCCATCCTGCGGATCCTCACGCCAAGGGCTGTCCCGACGAACCCGGCCACCATTCGGAACAGACGACCGAGCAGCCTCCTCGATCACCCGAAACATCTCGGGGATGCCTTCCTCGCCTTCTGCGCCTTCTGCGCCTTCTTCATCGGTTTCGACCGAGTCGCTTTGGTCATCGCCGTCCTCGAGCCATTCGTTCTGCTCCTCGGAGCGCAGCTCGACACGCGCGATGATCGGCCGGCGAAGGAGTCGTTCGATCTTGGCGTTTAGGCTGCGCTGGATGGACGGGAGGATCCCACGGGGCCTCGGCGGGACGGGTTCCCCGCGGGGTCCCGTCGGTTCGAGGGCGTCCGGCGGGACGGTATTTGCCAGATCGGCAGAAGGGATGTCGAAGTCAAACATGATCACTCCTCCCCGCGATTGCGCAGGGCTTTCTTGTTTTCGTTTCGGTAGACCGTCAGCACCGCGCCATCGTGGGAACAGACCACCTCGATGCCTTCGAAGCGGGAAAGATCCAAACCACACTCTCGGTAGTACCGGACGTCTCGCCAGCCGATCATGTAGATCTCCGCTCCGCGGACCAAGCGCCTTTGCCCGAAGTCAATCACCGCTTCCACAGCGGTGAGGCGGATCGCGCGCTGGCGAAGGCGCTGACGGGCGTGGCCCGTGAGGCAGGGGAAGGGCTTGTGCGTAGCGACTGCGTGCGTAGCGACTGCGTGCATAGTAGACGTTCTCCAGTTACTTTTGCGGTGGACATGCGATGGAAGCCAAGATGCGAAGGAAGCCGGGGACGGAGCCCGAGACCCTGCCAACAGAATGGACGCCGCTGCGGACGCCGACCGGACACGGAAAGCCGAGCCTGACGGCAGACCACCCGAGAAATCTGCAGGCGAGCCCGAATCGGACCGATGCTCGTCCCGCAGTAGTGCAATGCTAAAGGGCGAAATGTGGCGGATAGCCGCGACGGCTACCATGCGTAGCGCCCGCCGCGCGCTTCGAACTTGGCGGTGGAGACCCCGACCTGAGCGAGCGCGGCCTCTACGCCGACCTCGAGGATGGGCGCGCTGTAGATGTGCCGCCCGGTGGCGTTGCCAAAGAAGCGTCCGAGGGGGTCGACCATCACGTACGATCCCCGCATGTCGTCGTTTGCCTCGGCGATCGGCGCCAGCCCCTCTGCGGCCAAGGGCGCATGGCGTTCGAGGAACGCGCGGAACGCCGCGGCGTCAATCAACAGCGGTTCGACCTTACCGTCGTTCTGGCCAGCGATCGGCAGCACCTGGAACACCTTCCAACGTTCGGGCTGAAAGCGACGCACGAACGCGCTCATGTCCTCCTCGCAGTTGAGCGCGGTCACGACGGTGTTGAGCTTCACTCGGACGCCCAGGCTCCGGCATCGGTCGGCGAGTACGAGCGAGCGTCGGACGTAATCCTGATCGCCGCGCCCGAGCGCAACCTCGACGCGCGCATCGGCCGAGTCGACAGACAACCCCACCCAATCGAGGTCCGCAGCATGGGCGTCGAGCAAGGGGTCGAGGCGAAAGCCATTGGTCACCACGCTGGTGACGAGTCCGACCGACTTGGCGTGCGCGACCAGACGGCCGAGATGCCTGTGCAATGTCGGTTCACCTCCAGCGAAGTTCAGCTTTTCCGCTCCAGCCGCGCGGAGCGCGTCCAGGAGGCGAAGGGCATCGTCGGCTGAGATTTGCCCTTCGACATCGCGAAAGGTCGCGAAACAGAAGTGGCAGCGTGCATTACACGCCTTGAGAAGGTGAAAGTTGATGGCGGGGATGATCATGAGGTGCTCCAGAAGGCCCTCGCAATGTCTCCCGTCGACCACCTACACACTCCGTACGGAGTCCGTACAATCTGAGCATGAGACACAATCGATACGGAGTCCGTACGGAATCTGGATTCGGCCTAAGGTTAGCCTTGGATCTGGAGGTCGCCATGTCCCGCTACCAGCTCACCGATGCCCAACGCCGCGATTGGGAAGCACTCGTCGAACGCAGATTCCAGCAACGCAACAACTTCGCGCTGGCAAAGGAGATGGACCTCGACCCTGCCGGAAATCGAGGAGGCAAGGACTACCATAAGAACGTCTCCGGCTACATCGGGGACTTTCGCCGAGGCGAGAAGCGAGGGCTGACCTACTTCTTCGAAACGCAGTCTCGCTTGGTAGCGCTCGCCGCAGCTTGCGGCTGCACCGCAGAAGACCTGCACACCGACCTACGCACCGTGCTCCGCGTCGACCGCATCGACGATGACTTCCTCTGGCTCTCTGGGTTCGAAGACCTCGGTCCGGTGCACTTCGACGACGGCTTCGTACTCCCGCCGGTCTTCGGCCCCACGGATAGGCTCGACGCCCCCGGACTGCTCGCGAGGCTCCACAAGGCCACATCACGCTCCTCGTCGGTGTCCGGAGACGCGGGGGCGGGGGTCTCCACGCTGATTCGCTGGCTCGTGCGTCAGTCGGTCGGCGAGGGATGGAGACCCGCGCGTTGGGAGGGCGAGCTTCCGTCTGGAAGGGCGATCGTATTGGCGGCTGACCCCGACGACGGACTCGACGACCTCCAACGACGCGGCGGAGGGGGCTTTGCGGCGAAGCGCACCCTACAGGAGTGGCTGCAAGAGGGCCAGCACCGGTTGGTTCGGGCGAACAGCGGCGGACTCTGGATCGGCCCCGTCGATCTGCCGTGGCTGAAGGCGTTCGGAAGCCGCGTCCAACAACGGGCGGGAAAGAGGCTAAAATTCGGGAGCCTGAACGACCACGTACTGGCCGAGATCGCCGAGGCCAGAGTCGGGCCCGAGGAGGCCGGTCTGCGGATTCGCGATCGAATGGACGCGGTTGGCGCCACCCGCAACCCACCGTCGTCGCTAAAACGCTTGGAAGCCGCCGCGCGGAGACGCCTGCACGCGCGAGATGAAAGTGACGCTGGACTCGCCGCATTCACTGCATGGTTTCCCGACTTCACGCTGGAGACGCTTCGCGACCCGGAGAACGATCCGGTAGCGCTGATCAACGGAAGCGTCCTCGTGGAGGCGGGTCGCCTGCTGACCCACACGCAGCGCTTGCCTCCCGAACTTGACCTGCTGCGTGCCTGCCTCCCCATCCTGACCGGAGAGGCAAGCCTCGCAGCGCTGCGGGGGAGCGGGCTTTTGGCGGAAGCCGCGGGGAAATCGCGGGTTCGGTTGCTCGGGTATGCGGCTCCGGCGCTGGCGGAGCGCGTCCGAGACGACGCCACCATCCTTCGACGCTGCCTCGTGGAGCGACACAGGAGCCTGCTGCGGGCGGTGGCTGCGACGCCGACCGGTCCGGCCGCCATCGTCACCGCGCTCGACCGGCTGGACGCCCCCAGCCTGATGTTGGCGACGGCGATGCCGGACGCAGACTGGCTGCGTGGGCTGGTCTGGACCGAGCGGCTGGTGGCGCGCGTGCTGGCCATTGCGGAGCTGACCGGCATCGGACAAAACCTGCGGGAGGCGCTGAGGAAGCTCGACAAGGTGCTGGATGACGATGCACAGCTATTCGATCCGCTCAATCCGAAAGTCCAAGAGGAACGGAAGCGGCGACTGGCGAGCGCCGATTCTCCGCTTCGCGTCCCGCTCGCCGAGGCCCAGCTGCCGTCGCTGGACATCATGGCCGTGTGCTGGCGCGAGGTTGGTGTAGAGCTTGGCATTTCGGTCCCTGACCCGACACCGGCCCGCATGCAGCAAGCGCGCGCCCTGCACCTCGCTCGCCGAGAAGACCTTGTGGATCCCAGCGTGTGGGACAGCCTACCTCATCCGCTGGGGTTTCCGCCGTGCTGGTTCGAGGTGGCCCGACACGATCTGGAGGTCGCTAAGGTGGCGTTGAATCCGAAGCCTGAGCGCCCGTCCACGCAAGGAAACGACCGGCGCAAGATAGGATCCAAAGACCTCCTTGCCGACGCTTCGGTGGCTGCGGCGCTCATTCCGTGGCTATCGAGATCTGCTCTGGAATACTTGGGGAAAAAAGACCCCAATGACTGGATCAAGGTTTCGGCGCAGCTCCGGCCGCTCGCCTCCGTGCGGCGGGACCCCGCTATCGCCGAGGCCCTCCGCCAAGCCGTCCGCGATTGGGAGACGATCGCATGTTCGGAAGATGAGCCCCGCGACATAGAAGATCTGAATCAGGCTATCGAGGGCTTAGTTTCCCTGCTTCGAGCCATGCCTCAGTCCCACCGCGTGGCCTGGCTTCGAACACCGGGAGGACACGTCGGACCACTCTGGCGAGAGGCGGTGGAGGCGGGCGTCCCGGATCAGGACCTGCTTGCGCTGTGGCAAGGTACGCTGGACGGCAGCGTGCGCTGGCCGGCGCCATGGTCGGTATCGGCAGGAGGCGAACACGTCGGAAAGACGGTCGAACATGCACGGGAACTGCTGTTTCCAATGCTCCTCGCCCACGTGGACGTTGCGGCATTAGAAGGCGCCGGGGTGCTTCCCGCACGCCCACAGGACCTTGCGCCTCAGGACTTCGCCAAGGCAGCGAAGACACCCAACACAAGAACGTGGATCTGGTCGAAGTTAGAGGGCATCGACGACGAAGAGCCCTTCTGGCGGCTGTTGGAGGACAAAGCCTCCGGAAATTCGCACTTCGATCTCCTCGAGGGAATGCCCTCGAAGGGGAAGCCAGGCGAACTGCATCGCCTGCTGGCCCATGGCTGGCTGCTGAGCAACGAAACCCGCGAGAGCATCCGCACGTTTCGCAAACTGGACAGGACCGGCATCGTAGACGTGCTGACCCGCCTGCCCTCCGCGACGCTCTCAGCGGCGAAGTGGGAGCTTCTGGTACGCGCTGCGCTGCTGTCCCAGGTACCAACGAACATACTCTGGCACGCGCTGGCCTCTCCACCGCTGAAGGATCTACCTATGTCATACGCCGGAAAGAAGCCGGGCGGATGGGGTCCGCGTCACACCATCGCCACGCTGATCCTGATGTTGCAGCAAGACGACCCCATGCGCGTCCGAACGTGGTTGTTGCAGACCGCCGGCGCCCTCGACGAGCGTGAATACGCCGACATCTGGCGTGACTCAGATCTCTCCGCCGCGGAGCTACGCAAGCTCCTGTCCACGCGGACCGGCGAGACCATCGGGGAAGGACTGGTCCCCGCGCTGCTCCGCAAGGATGCAGACGCGATCGGACCGCTGCTCAACGACCCTCGAACGCGCGAGGCCACCCTCCACGCCCTGACCACCGATCCCGACCTCCGCGTCGAACTTCGCAGCGCACTCGCGACGGCAGGATCGGCCCCCGAAGCAGACACGCTGAAACGGCTGTTGGGAAGCGAGGGTGTGGAGCCGTTCTCCTTGTTGGATGAGGCGTCCGCAAACTGGTCCATCGACGAACGGAGGACACTCTGGCGACGCGTCGCCGGATGCGCAAGAGAAGACGATCAGCGTCGAGCCTGGAAGCGCCTGGTGGCTCTGGGCGGGTAGCCCCTCACCGACACCGCTTCCTCCAAAACAGCCCCTTCTTCGCGCAGGGCCCACCGTCCCGGAGCATCGCCGGCCCGCCCCCCAACGCGCCGGCCTGGGTTCGGACAACCTCCGCGAACGCCTCGGTGGACTGCCGCCCGCGGCTATCGCCGCAGCTGCGGTGGTACCAATAGTGCGCGAACTCGTGAACGAGCACCTCGTACACCACCGCGTCGGTGTCGGTCGTCACGACGATCGCGTCATACGCCACCTCGGAAGAAGACAGGTAAAGCCCTTGAAGCTGCTGGTTCGCAGCCACCGTGGTCCCGAATCGCTCGGGCGGCAGGTGATCATCGGGCCACTGGTACACACGCACCGGGGTCCCGGCCCCGCAGTTGGGCGTCGGTTTGGCGCGCCAGCGTGCGAGTTCGGACAGGGAAGCGTTCGCCGACGCTTGGGCTGCGAGCGTCGTTAGGTCGAGCGCGCCGGCAGCCGGCGCGAACATCGCCTGTACGCGGAGACCCGACGCGATGTCCTGCATGGGCTGCGGGTCTACATTCACCGCATCTAAGGTTGCAAAAGCGTCTTCAAAACCGGATAGGGGCCCAGACTGCGACACCGCAGACGGCAAGAGCACATCCGGAGACAGCACCGCACTATTGGGGGCCTCCAGCACCGTTTGCGTCGCCGCAGGCGGGTCCGCTGGCACCCGAAACGACACATCCCGGCCACTACTTTGACACGCAAGCATCAAGGGGATCAGCGCGAAAGCGCAAAATTGCAACCCAAAGCAGCAGACAGTCAGGAGACGCATACGACACACCGAAAACCCTGCGACGTGACACCGCACACGTATCGGACCATCGCCGGCCACGCTCAGTGCCCGCCGAGCGCCGTCATCCCCGCTCGGACCAGCTCTTGATGTAGCTCGGCTTCGATACGCTTGGCATCTTCGTAGGGAATGCCCCGCAGGTGCAGCGCCGCAGGCAACACCGCCGTGCCGAAGTCACGTACACAGCGGCTCGCTTTATGTCCCGCCTTGTGATTGGCAAAGCGCTTCTGCGGGTCGAGGCCGGTCATCCCGACGTACACCCCATAGGATCCCGGCCCGGACATGCCTTCCAGCAGCGCGACGTACACGTTGTGTTGGCCCGCAGGGGGAGAAGGGATCCGAGCCGCAACTCGATTGACCATCGTCGTAAAGTGCTTGAAGCCGTCCATGTCAAACCTCGGGTTGCCCTGTAGACGCAGCACCGATCGGAAACCGGACAGGCTACGGTGCGAGAACCCAAAAACCAACTTCCTACAAAGCCCCGCTCAGCGCCCTCCCGCAAGGAGCCCCCCATGCAACACATCCCTGTGTATTACACGCCCCTCCAGGTGGCCGCCGCTACCGGCACGTCCCCCAGCGCTGGAAAACCGGCGCTGGTCATTGAGGATTGGCTGGCGAGCGCGCTGCCGATCGTGGTTCGGGAGCCTACGCTCGTCACCGCTGACCAGCTGTCCCTCGCGCATGACCGCACTTACGTGGATGAAATCCTTTCCTGCAAGCTTAAAAACGGCTTCGGCACCCACGCAGCGGACGTCGCGGCGAGCCTGCCCTATACGTGCGGGAGCATGCTGTCCGCGGCCCGAGCAGCGATACGCGAAGGCGGCGTGGCGTGCGCGCCAGTCAGCGGGTTTCATCATGCGCACTACGCCCGAAACTACGGTTTCTGTACCTTCAACGGTCTGATGGTCACTGCGCGGGTGCTGCAATCCGAGGGCGCGCGTCGAATCGGGATTCTCGACTTCGACCAGCACTACGGGGACGGCACCGAGGACATTCTAAATCAAACCGGCCGCGATGGAATCCACCACATCAGCGCCGCCAAAGACTGGTGGTCACCATCCCAAGCCGTGGACTTCCTGAAGCAGATCCCCAAGATGATCGGCGAGATGATCGACTGCGACGTCATCCTGTACCAAGCGGGCGCCGACCCGCACGTCGATGACCCGCTCGGCGGATGGCTGACCACAGAGCAGCTTCAAGCCCGTGACCGCGCGGTGTTCGCGACATGCCGAGCTGTCGGCGTCCCCGTCGCTTGGAACCTCGCCGGCGGCTACCAGCGTGACGCACGAGGAGGTATCGCGCCGGTGCTCACGATACATCGCAATACGATGCGCGAGTGTGTCGCGGTGTTTCAGGCGTATCAGGCGTATCCAGCGCAAACGTAGGCGAAGTGCCCGACTAAAGTGCCCCCAACAACGCACATCCACCGCAGAATCAATACGGATACAGCTCCAACCACCGCCCCACCCCACCCTCCGGCGCGATCTGCTTACAGCGATCCCACTGCAACCGCTGCACCGGCGTGAACGCCGCTTCGGCATCCGAATCCCCCGCTGCGAGGCGCACCAAGATCGCCGTCATCCCGGTAGCCGCCGCGGCACCGGCCCCGGAAACGGCCAGTCCAGCGCGTGCGGACCAGCGAGCGATGCCTTCAGCGGTGTAGGGCGTAGCTGACAGCACCGATGTAGGCGTATGCTCCAACACCTTGGCAGCGCGACGCGTATCGCCATGTGTCGCCCAGGCTCGAAGCTGGGCGAGCACCATGAAAGCCCGGGAGTCGTCGGAGGTTCGCGGATCGTCGTGGAAGGCTTTGGCGTAGGCACACGCGGCTTCGAGGGACTCGGTGGTGCCGGCGACACCTTCCACGCGGACCAGCTCGCACAGCGCGTGAGAGGCCCGCGCGTGCATGTCGTGCGCGTACCAGCCTACCACAGCGTCAACAAGGCACGTCCGGGCCTCGTCCCAGCGACCCCACCCTGCGTAGCATCGCCCCACCGCGCCGAGCACCATCAGGTCGGCGGGGTAGGCTTCGTCGCCGCGACGCAGGGTCTCAAGCGCCCGCTCGATGGTGGGCTGCCAGTCGACATCGCAACGGTCGTTCATGGCCTGCACCTGATGGGCGAGCAGCATCAACCGAAGGCGACGGGGAACGTGAACCTCGGGCGGCGCCGGGGGGATGGACTCGGCTCCCGCGGAGGCGTGCCGATCGGCGATCACCCGCGCGACATCGGCCTCCCACGCAGCGGTCGCTCCGATGCCGGGGACAGCGAGTAGCAGCCGGGCGGTGTGGCCGATGGCGCTGAACGAGACCCGGTAAGGCTTTGGATCCACCAGCTCGCGAAACAACGCGCGCGCCAGACGCTGCGCGTGCTCAGGATCCGCCGCCCAGCGCTCCAACAGCCAATCGTCGTGCGTCGGGAACGCCTCGTCCAGCACTGCGAGCGCGGTCGGCAGCCGCGAGACGGTGATCCCGCCTGCGGTCAGAGCCGCGCGCTCCGCCTCGGGGACCTCCTGTTGTTCACATAGGATCAACCTACGAATGTTAGGAGCGTAGCTGACCAGCGCCGCGATCTTCAGGCCGAGGCCCTCTACCGGCCCCAGCGAGCCGTCCTCCCGCACCACCGCCGAGGCCGCAAGGGTAGGATCGACCGGGATCCCCATGCCCCGCGAGGCGTGCGCCAACAGGAACGAGACGCCAAAAGACGCTCCGTCCACCGCGTGCGCCGCGGCGCCCCCGAGCGGGATGAGCCCCGCAGGCGGCGCTACCCATCCCAGATCGCCGGTGACGAGCGGCAAATAGCGCATCGCGATGCGCTGGGTGTTGCTCCAGACCTGCGCCGCGTGGTCCCGCAACGGACGAAGGTCTTTGAGCCGCGGATCCTCGGGACGCGGCAAGCGCCACAGCGAGCCGGCGTCGGAGGCCGCGAGCAGCAGCGGATCGCCGGTGCGGGGATTCGGGGGCGAAAGGCCCAGCTGACGGAGCGATGGCTCAACGTCCCGGGCCCACGCCGACACATGATCGGTCACGCCGCGCAGCCGTGCAACGCTGAACTCGCGTGGTTTGAGGCGTGCAGCTTCCGCTTCGACTTCGGCGCGTAGCGTCATGCTGTGCCCGACCACCAGGCCTCGGGCTCTTGCCACGCGACCGCCATCCATCGATCCGGTTGGGCGCTGTCTTCGACCGCGGGCAATAGGTTTGCAAGCGACTCGAGACGCTCGTCGGCGATGTCATCGACGCCACCGAGTGCATCGGCGAGTCTGGAACCGCCGCCGCCGAGCTTCAAGACCCGCAGCACGCTCTGGAGATCGTCCCGCTGCTGGACGACCTCCTGAAGTCGGATGCCGGCGGTGCGGGCATCCCCGCTGACCGATTCGGTGACCACCCCTTCAAGATCCTCGGCGAGCGACCACGCACGTTCGACGGCGTGTTGCTCCAAGGCCTCGCGTTGCTCAGCCGAAGCAGCGAGGATCCAGCCCCGCACACGCTCCCGCGGCAGATCCTGCGGGTCCATCGAGGCGTCTGGCGAAGGCGGCGTCCATAGTCGGGCGAGCACGCCCGCAGACGCAGCGTCAGCGATGCTGTTCTTCTGGGAGGCCAGCTCCTCGACCACCCGCTGTAGCCAGGGCTCGGCTTGGGCGCGCTGGGCCCAACTGGGGCTGTCAGATGCCGGAATAAAATCCGGCGCCGGCAAAACTTCGAGGTCCGCGAAGCGATCCACGCGATAAAGCTCGATATTCCCTTGGATTGCCACATAGACCGACCCATCGTTCATTCGCACGCACGCATCCCCAGCGCGGGTGTCGAACGCCACGAGTCCGTGGTCGGTCAGGGCCTGCCCCAACGCAACTTCGGCGACGTCCTCTTTGTGGAAGGCGACGAATTCAGGCACATCGGAGTTCCGCAGCACAAGGTCATCCACCGGTTGCCAGAGCACGGTGGACAGGATCGCGGCTGCGAGGTCCAGCACCGAGGCCCCCTGGGCGACCCCAGGCCCGGCAGCCCCGGCTGGGAGGTAACGATGAACCAACTGCAGTGCTTCTGGGCCGGGAAGGCCCAGCAAAGCGATGAGGTCAGGGCGTAGAGACTGGGTCATGTAATGCGCTCATTCATGCGGGAGAGACGGGCGGTTAGGCCCCGTTCGGACTGCGACGGCGTAGAGTGGACACAAGGCGGATGATATCGCAGCCCTCGGACTCGGGGGTCCGACCGGCGGCGATCTTCGCCTTGACCTCGGTGATGATGGCTTGACGGAGGCGTTGATGGGACTTGTGCAAGGCGGCGGCGGCGCGCTCCAAAGCGTCCGGGTCCGCAACTTCGGCCAAAGCGGGCTCGATCTGCAGCAGGACCGCTTTCAAGCTCGGCTCCTCTTCGCTGTGGATCAACCGCAAAGACTCCATCGCACGCTGCACCGCCGGACGGTACCGAGGCTCCGTCCTGCGGAACACGGTGGCGTAGACCTCGTCGATGGCGAGCCAGAGGTCAGCTTTGCGTGCTTTCTCTTCTTCTTCTGCCAGCTCTGCTGCTCTCCTTCTCCGCTCCTCCTCTTCCGCCTTTATTCTCGCCTCGTCTTTCCGGATGAGATCCAGCACACGCCATTTCAGCGCCTGGCGAAAATAGGTCTTGGGGTGGCGGATCTCCACCGTATGACCAGAGATGGCCTGATCCTCGAACTTGTCCGCCACGGATCGTACCGCGGCCTCCCAGTGCTCGCTGTTGCTGGTGACACCCTGCACCATGACCTTGAGCGCCGACCGGAACACCTGCTGAGCTGCGCCCAGCCGCTCGCTCGCCTTGTGCGCGTCCGCAGCAGACTGAGCGACCGCAGCAGACTGAGCGACCGCAGCCGGCATCAGGCAAAGGCGCAGCGTCTCGACCGCGGCCAGAAGCTCTTTGTTGTCGATGCTCATGCCGCACCTCCTTTCGCGCCCACCCAGGCCGCACACTGTTCAACTACCCATGTAGGACGCGTTGGAGCGGGCGGTAAAAACTGCTGCCCGTTCAGCGACGCCGCGATGCGCTGCGCCGCGGGACCTGAGGCCGCCGTCAACGGCAACTCGCCGAGCGACGGCGATAGGATCGGCGCACGCGCAGCCCCAAAGGGCAGGCAGGTCGCCTCAAGCTGCCGCTCCAGCTCGGCGAGAGAGCTGCGACGGTTCAGCAACACCAGGCGGAAGGTGGTCGCCACCCAATCTGCGAACACCAGGAACGGATGGAGGGACTCGCTCAGCTGCGGCGTGTCGCGAAAGTGACGCACAGACCCGACCGAGACCCGCACGGCTGTGCCGATGCGCGCTTGCACGGCTTCAACCAGACTGCGCAGCACCTGGGCGCCGAGCGACCCACGAACCGGCACCCCGTTGCCTGCTCCCCCACCTGCGCCCGCGCTGGCACCAAACATAAATTCGACGTTCCGCGTCAGCACGTGCAGATCAAGCGAGTCCCCGGGAGACAGCACGCGCAACGCACGCTCGACCAGCAGCTCCAGCACCTCGACGTAACGGTCCCGAATCAGCTGCGTGCCTTCGATCAGCTCGCCGATGCCGTCCCCATCGTGCTCTACCGAGCGGACGAGCAGCACCCGGGAGCCAGGAACACGCTCCAACGCGCGACGAACGAGGCTGTGCATCTCATTGCGCTGTTTTACGGTGACGTCTTCGAGGGTGCCCAAGGCCTCAGCGCTCAACCCCGCAGACCGAAGCGCGGCGCGCGCATCCCGTACGTCGTCATGGGTCAGCGAGGGCTTCGTGCCGTCGGACAAGGTCGCGAGCCGTTCGGCGAACGCAGTCTGCTCCAACAGCGCTAGCGCTGGACGTGCCGCTGCACGACGCGCACCCTTGTGGCGACCGTCCGGCATCATGTTGACCCGCGCCTCCCAGTTCGTGGCGTCGGTGATGCGAATGCCCGCCAGCAGGACCTGACCGACAGGATCGTTGTAGAGCGCGGCGTGCGGAGGAAACGGCGCAGGGCCCCAGATCTCCCCGAAGCGGCGCCTCAGTACACAATTCTCCGGCTGGTGCGCCGGAGCGAGGGACAATTCATCGGCGCGCGCAGGGACGAGTAAGCCCCCCACGACGCCGCTACGGCTCGAATCGAACCGACCGCTCTCATCCACATACAACGACCACTGCGCCATGCCTCTCCCAGGTCCGACATCCTAACCCGAGCCGACAGGGGCTGCAAGGCGTTTTATGCAGCTTCGCCGGTAAAATATTTTATCGTCGCTGTCCGATAAGCTGTCCGGTAATCGCTGGCGGCGGCGTCTTTTAAACCCCTTTTTTTGTGGAAGTCGGGGAAGTCTTGGGAGGTACCAAGTGCCCCGCCTCGCTACGCCGGCTTCAACAGCGAGACGCCATCTGCCAAGCGTGCCAAGCGTGCCACGCGACTGCACTCCCCGTCGAGGTCCACGGAGTACCGCTCCCGGCGGCTCACCCAGAGCAGCGCGGGCGACCAGCACGCATCGACGCAGAGCTTTGCCCAGTGGATCGCAGAAGTGCGGCTGGCACGGATCCCGGCCGGCAAGGCGTACTGCTCCTGTTGGCGGCCAAGAAGGACCAACGTCGGCCGGATGCGCGTATCGAGGAACGCGTCGATGGCCACGGCCGCTTCGGCTTCGTCCTCGGCATCCATGCGCGCACGAGCGACCGCATCAATGCCGACCCGCGCCCCGATGGCATCGATGAACGCAGGGTCAAGCCCCCGAGTTCCAGCCTCCCACTCCCCGACTCGAAACGCGCGACGGGGCGAGAGCCCGGCGCTCGCCACAAGCTCGCCTACCTCGAGCCCCAGCTTCAGCCGAGCCGCGCGACACGCGCGCCGCACGCGGTCTCCGACTGGCGGTTTCGGATCGGGCGGCTCCAGCTCTACCGAGGACGGACTCGCGAACAAGCCAGAGGTAGAAGGATCATCGAGCCAAGGTGTGCTCCACTCGTTCGTCGGCACAGCGAACGCGCGCTGCCGATGCACCCGCCCTTCGCGGATGTCGAACTCAACGACGTTGTGGTACATGCTGTCGTAGCCGCTGTGGACGTACTCCTCCATGGCTCCGAAGGGCACGCGCACCCGTCCGGTCACCCAATCTGCGCGCACCGGCCCGTTCGCGAGCATGAACTGCCCCACCACATCGGTCAGCCAGAGCTTGCCGTACCGAATTCGCCAGGTCGCGATGTAGCCGCGCCAGCACGCGGTCGAGCCACAGATCTCCGCATCAGCGGTCCGAGGACGATCCGGCGGCGACGGCACGATGACGTGCTCCGCCAGCGGGATCTCCTGCAAGGTGTGCGACCTACGCTTCTGGTAGATGAACAAATCGCCAGCTTGAGCGGTCATGTCTGTGCTCCCCTCTCGTCGTAGCGCCGTCGGCTTCCGGCGTCCATCGCTAAAAGATCAGCGCGGTCCCCACCCAGTCCCCACTCAGTCCGCGCTCGGTCCCCACTCAGCCCCCATCCGCTGTCCGTTCGCTCCGTAGGCGCGCGTCCAAGTGCTGCGACTTTCAACATTTTTATCCCGCCTTCTCTTTCCACGGATCTCGCCATGACCACCGACGTAGCCAATGAGAACGCCCGCCTGACCGCCGAGAACATAACCTTGATCGAGCCGCTGTTCAACCACACCATCGCCACCGCTGCGGACGCCGTGTCCAGATCGGTCGTCGAGCGGGATCCCCGCACCATGGCCCGCCTGAATGTAGAGCTGGTGCGTGACCTCGCAGCGGGCTGCGGCGCGGAGTGGGACCAGCAGCCCTGCGCGGCCTCGGTGATCGTCATCGGACGCATGGTCGTGCCGATGCTCGATGCCGACATCTCCGCGGAGAGCAGCGACCCGCGGAGCCTGGAGCCCATGGAAGCCGCGGCGTTCACCGAGTGCCTCGGGCTCAACGTGCTCATCCTGCTTACATCGGGTCAAACTTCTACCCTGAGGCAAAACTGATGTCCCACGCCACTCCGTACCGCGACATGCGTATGCTCCGCGCCGCCCGCGAGGTCTCGAGCACCTACACCATCACGCCCGTGGCCCAAACGCCCGGTGCGTACACGATCACCGGGGGGTCTCAACCCTACACGGTGCAGGCGGATCCCAACTGGAAGGCGGAGCCTACGTGCACCTGCCCGGACGCCACTCGTCGCAAAGACACGTGGTGCAAGCACGTGATCGCGGTGTTTCTGAAAGAGCCCACGCTGCGCTGCCAGCTCATTGACCTCTTCCTCGAATAGTCTCTTCTGGAGTAAAACAATGGCCCCTCCCAAAACCTCCGCCGCATCCAAGCGCAAGGCCGCCCCCGAGCGCATCCTCACTCAGGGCTACACCTGGACCGAGCTGCATCGACTCGTCGGGACGACGCTGCGCGCGGGCATCTCGACGCTCGTTCGCGGACATCCCGGCATCGGCAAGTCTACCGTGGCCGCCGCGTTGGCCGCCGAGATGGGCCTGCCGCTGATCGACATCCGATTGGCCCAGCGCGATCCGGTAGACTTGTGTGGGGTGTGGTTCCCCGACAAGGACAAGCACGCGCTCGAGGCCTACCCGCCCCGGTGGGCGCTCGACGCCGCCGAACGCCCGTGCTTCATCTTCTTGGACGAGATCAACGCCGCGGTAACCAAGCTTCATCAGGCCGCGGCCTACCAGATCGTGCTCGAAAAGCGCGTAGGTGAAGTGCGTTTTCATCCCGACACCGTCGTTATGGCCGCGGGGAACCTCGATGACGACCACGCCATCGTCACGCCGCTGTCGTCCGCGCTGTGCAACCGCTTTGCGCACTTCACCCTGCGCGTGGACGCGCCGACCTGGCTCATCTGGGCTGCGGAGGCTGGACTGCATCCTTCGATCCTCGCCTATGTAGGACGTCACGGCGAAGAAGTGCTGTACGCCTACGACGGCGAAGCGATGGCGTTCCCCACGCCGCGCTCTTGGGAGATGGCCAGCCGCGTGCTCGCTGTAGCCGCCGATGCCGACCGCAAGCGCCTCGTGAGCGCCTGCATCGGCACCGCCGCCGCCGAGCAGTTCTTCAGCTGGCTGCGCCTCAACGGAGAGGTCGACGTCGCCAAGCTGATCCGCAAGGGCCAAGCCATCGACTTCACCGCGGGCGCGCACGCCGAGCCTTCTTTCATCCACGCCACCGCCTACGCCGTCGGCGTCTGGCTGCGCGCGGGCGAGGAGGTGAGCGACGCGCAGCTCCCCAACATCGTGACGTTCTTGCGCTCGACCGGGCTCGATCCCGAGTACGCCTTCCTTGCGCTGCGGCAAATTAGCCACAACAAAGCGCTGATGCAGCGCCTGCGCCAGCTGCCCGCGTACCGCTCGCTCGCCGACGACCTGATGGTGCTCCAACTGGCCAACTACCAATGAACCCCGAGTCCGCCCGCATCTCGGCGCTGCGCATGCAGCTGCTCGACCTCCACCCGTTCTGGGGCTACTTGCTGCTCCAGGCCGAGCTGATCGTCGATCCCAACCTCGAAGCCCTCGCGGCGACCGACGGGCATCGACGCATCTGGTTCAACCCCGACCGCACCTGCGAGCTATCTCTGTCCGAGTTGGGCTTCGTGCTGCTGCACGAGATCGGACACCACGTACAAGCGTCGTTCACGCGGGAGCGCGGGCGCAACCCGCTGCTGTGGAACTGCGCCACCGACTACGCGATCAACCGCGTCGTCCAAAGCATCCGTCGCAACGGTCAGAGCGTTCCCATGTACGCGCCCCCCAAGGGCATTCTGCTCGACAAGCGCTTCGACGGCATGGTCGCGGAGTCAATCTACGAGCAGCTCCTCAAAGACGCCGCCGCGCAGGCGGGGCAAGCGGGGCAAGCCGGGAAACCCGAAGAGAGCCCGAGCGAGGACGGGGATGCGCCCGGCGGCGCGCCCGGCGCTGGCAAGCCCGGCGCTGGCAAGCCCGGCGCTGGCAAGCCCGGTGTAAAAGTAGACGGCGTGTCCGTCGCAGATCATGGCGGCGGCATCGACGTTCACCTGCCGACCGCGCTGACGCCCGAAGAGCGCGCCGATCTCGAAGACCGCATGCGCGCCGCGGTCGCCCACTGGGAAGGCAGCGATCAACGAGGGGATGCGCCCGGCGATGCGGTACGGGAATTCTCGAGGGTCCCGACCAAGGTGCCGTGGCAGCGCGTATTGCGCCGCTACGTCGACGCCGCGCTCACCCGGGACGATCTGGATCCGCGCCGACCCAACCGTCGCTGGTTGGCCGAGGGCGCGTGGGTGCCCGGCCCGTCCGGAGAGCGCGTCGGCACCATCGTCGTCGCGCTCGACACCAGCGGCAGCATGAGCGCCGATGCGCTGGCCGCTTCCTGCGCCGAGATCCGCGCGCTGTCGATGCAAGTCCTCGATCTCCAGGTCGTCGTCGCCGACGCCAAAGTGCACGAGGTCGTCGATCTGGACCACCTCGAAAAATGGCTACAACGCGGCCGCATCCGCGGCGGCGGCGGGACCAGCCACGTGCCGGTGTTCGAATGGGTCACCCGCCAAGGTCTGCGCCCCGACGTGTTCGTCGGGCTGACGGATCTGTACAGCGCGTTCCCCGCGAAGGCGCCGGGCTACCCCGTGCTGTGGGTCACGCCGAAGTTTCATGGGAAAGCGCCGTTTGGGCGGGTGATTGAGGCGGGGTAGGGGGGCGGCGCCCGCGGGGGCGGGAATCGGATACACTCCGCACAACTTCAGGGAAGCGCGATGGCTGACGGCACGATTCAACCACAGGGATTGACCCTTCTTCTGGGCCCCGAACTTGACGGGGGAGCGCTGCTCAGCGCAGCCCCCACGGCCTCCTTCGGTCTGTCGATCGTGGGCCCGTCGGCCTTTGCGGACCGTCTCGAAACGGCGCTGGGGCTGTCGGGGCCAATCCTCTCCACAGGCGAGCGGGCAGCGCAGTTGGTGCCGGCGCTCCGCTCCCGCTCCGGGTTTTGGACGGCATCGACCGACACGGACCCCCTCGGCGTGGCTAAGGAGCTGCTTCACTGGCGAGACACGCTGCGATTGAGCGGATGGCGCGATGAACCTGTGTCTCCCCGGCTTGAGGCGCTGGCTCAAGTCACCGCCGGCGTTTCACCCGGCCTTGCCGACCGCCTGAACACGCTGTGCATCGCCATCCAGGAGCGGGATCCGGAGATCGCAGCGGTAATTCTGGTGGAACCTACTGAACGACTGCCACGGGCAGTGCGAGATGTGCTGAAAGCCCTTGTCGCTCGGGGGACCGTGGTCCGGCCGCTTGGTCTGGAACCCGCAGACGCGGTCGGCGACCTGCAAACGGCGCGGTCGGATGGCTTTCGTCCAAAGGGCGACGGCTCTCTAGAATTGGTGCGCCCCGCGGGTCCACTCGAAGCCGCTGAGGCTGTCGCAGCGTGGCTCGCCGCCGACCCGAACCGAGAAGGCACCGTCATCATCGGGGCAGACGCGGTTCTGGACGCCGCCTTGCACCGCCACGGGCTACCGACCACCGGGGGGTCGAGCCGTGGCGGTGGCGCGCTGTTGCAGCTGCTTCCGCTCGTGCTCGCGCTCGGTTGGGCACCGACGGACCCGCAACGCGCCTTGGAGTTATTGACCTTGCCGCTGTCGCCGATCCGCAAGAAGATCAGCGGCGCGCTCGTCAGGGCGCTGCAGGAATGGCCAGCCGTAGGAAGCGACGCGTGGGATAACGCCCTCGCCAAAGCGCTCGGGGAACTCGAGACCGATGCGGAGCGAAAGGTTGCGTCGGACCGCGTCCAGACATTCTTGTACGGGGCCATCCCAGGGGGCACCTACCCAGCAGCCGAGGCCCGTCGTCGCGTGGAGGCGCTGATGACCTGGATGCGGGGACGCGCCAGCATGGAGGAAAAATCGGCGAAAGAACAAGGCAGAGTCCCTGCAGACTTCGGACCGGCGCTCGGACAGACACAGGTATTCAAGCGCCTGCTGGACCTCTCAGGGCTCGACGGACTCACCGGACCCCAGCTGGGTCGACTCGTCGACGACGCGACGGCCGCCACCAGCGAGTCATCGCCTTACGGCGCCCAAGCCGGTATGCGCTCGCTAAGCGGACCGGCCGGATTGCTCGGGCCGGCCGCACAAGTCGTCTGGTGGTCGTTCCGCGCCGATACCGCTCCGGGCGCACCCCGTTTTCCATTTTCCACGGCAGAGCGACAGGCTCTAGCGGTGGTCGACGTCGATCTTCCGAAATCCTCAGACCTCGCGATCGCGTCCGCCGAGCGCTGGCGCCGTCCCCTCCTGCAGACGACCGGCAGGCTCGTCCTCGTATGTCCGGTCGAAGGTGAGGATGGCTCATCGGCACACCCACACCCGCTGTGGGACGAGATCATCGCGAGTGCTCCCGCTGACGAGGCTGCCCTTCTGGTACGGACATCGCCGGCCTCCAAGGTCACGCCCACCGCTCGGCGCACGCTGGCGTTGCCACTGCCGCAACAGGCGTGGACGCTGCCTCCCGGCTCGGTGACGATCCGCGAAGTCGAGTCGCCCTCGAGCATAGGGACCCTGATCGGCTGCTCGCTGCAATGGGTGCTGAACTACCATGGCAAGGTCCGGGCGGGAACTACCGCATCGCTGCCAGCCCAAAAGGTGCTTTGGGGCAACGTCGCGCACGACATTCTCGCGCGCGTTCTGGACACTGGGCAGGAGGCCCTGCCCTCCCCGAGCGACGCCGAAGCGCAGGCGCTCGCGCTGTTCGACACCGAGGGCCCCAGAATGGCGACGCCCCTGTTTCGTGCGGGCAACGAGCACGACCGCGCGCACGTGCGAGAGGTCGTTGGGCGCGCAGCAAGCACGCTTGTGAGTATGCTCGATCGCGCAGGCATGACCGTACAGAGCGTTGAGAAGGAGTACCGCAAGGACGCTTTTGGCACCACGCTGGAGGGTACGCCCGACCTCGTGGCGAAGGGCCAAGGCGCCGCGGTGATCGACCTCAAGTGGGGAGGCGAGAAGTACCGGGCCGACGAGCTTCGCCTGGGAACGTCCACCCAACTCGCCGCCTACTCTTACTTGGTGCGCGAGGATGGGGCCTACCCACCGGTCGCATACTTCGTGCTCGCCGAGCAACGCCTATACACCACCGATCCAACTCGGTTCGAGAGGGGCATCTTCATCGATGGAGCGGGGCCGGAGGCGACCTGGCTGCTGCTGAAGAATGCTTGGGAGGAGCGCTGGGCCGAAGTACAGGCGGGACAGGTTCAGGCGTCCGGCAACCCCATCCTGAACGGGGAGCCACCTCCCGATGTATCCAAAGTGATTGACGGAAAGCTTGTCATCGCCCCGGGATGCGGCTTTTGCGACTACGGAACTGTCTGTGGAAAGAAGAGGTGCGTATGAGCCAGGCCCCAAACACCGAGGGCAGTCCCCTCCGAATCACAATCATCTCGGCGAGCGCAGGCACCGGAAAAACCTATCGCCTGACCTACATCCTCAACGAGGCGATCGCGAACGGCGCACGACCGGAATGCGTGCTCGCCACGACATTCACGAACAAAGCGGCGGCTGAGCTCAAGGAGCGTACGCGCAGGAAGTTGCTGCAGGAGCGCCGATTCTCGGAAGCACAGCGACTGGGTGCTGCTCGAATCGGGACGGTGAACGCCGTGTGCGGTCGACTCGTCACCGAGTTTGCCTTCGAGCTGGGGCTGTCGCCCGAGCTTCGCGTGCTCGACGAAGCCATCGCTGATGATGCGTTCCGGGAGGCGCTCTCGTCGGTAACGGAAGGAGAAGCGACGGCGATATTCCAAGATCTGCAGTCCCGCCTGGTTGCGTTCGACGGCCCGGCAGCAGTCCGTGACGTCGCTGAAAAATCCCGTGCCAACGGGCTCGCTGCGAAGGACCTGGCGAAATATGCCGACCAAAGCGTAGAGGAATTTCTTGCCCTTTTTGGCAAAGCTTCCGAGCCTGCTGAGGTCATCGACGCGCGATTGCTGGTGACCTTGCGTGAGTTCTTGGTCCAGGTCAAGGCCGCCGGCGACACCACCGTTGGCACCCGCACGGCGGTCACGCGCGTTGAGAAAGCGGTCCGAGAAATGGAAAGGGGGCGCGCACTGCCCTGGGCCGATTGGGTCGGCCTGGCAAAGATTGCACCCACCAAAGCGTCAGAGCCCTTCGCTGTCCCTGTACGAGCCGTAGCGGAGGGGTCTCACCGGCACCCGCGCCTCCTCGCGGATATCGAGACCGCGATCCGCACGGTGTTTTCCGTCGCCAGTCAGGCGATGGACCTCTACCAGAGGTACAAGGCCGATCGCGGCCTGATCGACTTTGCCGATCAGGAGATGTACGCGCTGGACCTGCTCCGCCGCGCCGATGTGCAAGAGCGCCTACGCGATGAGCTTGACCTGGTGCTCGTCGACGAGTTTCAGGACACCAACCCGGTCCAGCTTGCGATCTTTCTCCAACTGGCCAAGTTGGCCAAAAAGTCCTACTGGGTAGGCGACCAGAAGCAGGCGATCTATGGTTTTCGCGGCGCAGATCCCACGCTCATGGACGCGGCGATTCGGGGGGTGCTCGGCGGCGCCGAGCCCGAAACCTTACCCAAATCCTATCGAAGCCGCCCCGAGCTGGTCTGGCTGGCGTCCGACGTGTTCAGCCGCGCCTTTCCCTCCCAAGGCATCCCAGCTGCGCGGTGTGAGTTGGAGCCCGCGGCGCTGACTGAGGCGCCGGACCTTGGCGCAGTCGTAGAACGCTGGAATCTGGTGAGCAAGAATGTACCGACGGATGCGAAGTGCGTAGCCGCAGGAGTGCAGCAGTTCCTCGCCGACCCCACCTCGCGCGTGCGGGATGGCGACCTCGGCTCCAGACCGGCCCAGCCCGGCGACATCGCCGTCCTCTGTCGCAAACACACCGAGTGCACCGCCGTCGCGGCTGAGCTGGAGGCGTTGGGCATCCGCGCCGCAATTCCGCGCGCGGGGCTGTTGCAAACCGCCGAGGGCGTAGTGGCCTGTGCAGCCCTCAGGCTCTTCGTCGATGACCGCGATGCGCTAGCCAAGACCGAGCTTTCCCGCATGATCGAGGGCAACGGGGACCTCCATGCATGGCTGCAGCGAGTCGTCGCGAAGCCCTATGCCGAGGGGCTCAATGATCTCCCGCTCATCGCGGCGCTAAAGGCGGCTCGCGAAGCATCGCCTGCCGTCGGCGCCCTTGAGGGCTACGATCGGGCCATGCAGGCAGCGGACATCGCCGAGCTATGCCGACGCTGGGGGGATGCAGACGCCCGCCTCGCGAACCTGGACCGGCTCCGTGCGCATGTGCTGACCTACGTTTCGCGCGCGGATGCAAGCGGCGGTGCCGCCACGCCGGCCGGCCTCGTCGCTTGGCTCAAAAAGCTCTCAGACAACAAAGCAGACTCACAAGCCGCACGTCGGGGACCAGACGCCGTCGTCGTGACCACCTGGCACGCCGCCAAAGGTCTGGAGTGGCCGATCGTCGTTCTCAGCAGCCTGAACGCTGATTTTGAGGCCACAACACTGGGGGTCAACACCGCCAACGACACCCCAAACGAGGACTTCGACTTTGCAGATCCCCTGAAGGGGCGATGGGTTCGCTACTGGGCCCAACCGTACGCAGCGAGCAATACCGACACCGAGTTCCACAAGAACCTAAAAGCGCATCCTCTCACCGTTGCAGCTGCGGACCGAGCCGCCCGGCAGGACCTGCGTCTGCTCTACGTCGGGTGGACGAGGGCACGGGATCGGATCGTGTTCGCTGCCCGAACGGGGAGTCTCATGAGCGGATGCCTGAAGCTGCTGCAGGAAGGTGGGAACGCGCTCCTCTGCGAGCCGGCGGAAGGCGTCACTTGGGCGGGACGTCGGCTTGATGCCGTGATTCGGTCCCCGGCGGCAGGCTCGCCTACGTCAAGGCCGGTCGTACCTGGGGTTGGATTCGATCCAGCAGGGCCTCGCGCCTATCCGAAGGCGTTCGTAAAGCCCTCCGATCTGGATGCCACAGGTGTGGCGTTGGACCATGCGCAGCTGGGAGCGCATCTCCGGCTCACCGCGGACGTGCCGGACGCCGGTCGCGGCGATGCAGTTCATGGCTTCTTGGCCGCAGACCGACCGGGGCTGGACCATGCCGCGCGTGTCCGGCTCGCGGAGGGCCTGCTGGGCCGTTGGGGTGTGGACGTCGCGCTGACCCCGGCGGATTTGATCGAAGCATCGGATCGGCTGATGGCGTGGGTGGACCGGCGTTGGCCGGGTGCGAAGTGGTGCCGGGAGTGGGCGGTGGCTCACCCGCGAGCGGATGGAAGCCACGTGCGGGGGTTCGCCGATTTGGTGCTCGACACGGCCGACGGGTTGGTGGTCATCGACCACAAGAGCCGGCCCGGTGGCCTGGACAAGCTACTCGAGGAGGCTGCCGGGCACGCGGGGCAGCTGGGGGCTTACGGGGCGGCGATCGAGGCCGCGACAGGGAGAAAGGTGATCGGGGGGTTCATTTACTTTGCGGTGGCGGGGTGGGTGGTTCAGGTCGGGCGTGGCAGTTTGCCCGACGAGAGCGCATGACCGACCTCGCTCAGATAGGTCTGCCACTTATCGGGTGAAAGGGTGTCGTCATGCGAAGGAAACGGCAGCCCGACGCGGAGCAGGTGGCATGATGGCACGGTCCCGTGCACGAGCCCTCTCGAAGCCCCCGGGGGCTCACCTGTCAGCCGCGCACGGCTCCCTTGCTGGGTCGCCAAGGGGAACACCAGCGCCACGGTGTCGGGGGCAGGCGTCTCAGTCTCCTGAGAACCGGGATTGGGAACCCCGCGTAGCATTGAGTAAGCGAAGGCTTGATACTGGTCATCGGCACCGACCTTAATGGACTTCCCGGATACCCCCTTGTATTTCGCATCGATGATCACACTCAGCGCCTTGTGGTCGCCTGGAAAAGGTTTCGAAACGACCACGTCGGGGCGCTTCGTCTTTCCCACCCCTATCCAGACCTCCAACTTCTCTTTCTTTTCTTTCGAGCCCTGCTCCCGCACGCTTCCCCAGTGCCCTGCGAGCGCCTGTGCGATCACATCCTCCCAGAGCTTGCTGGTGTCGAACCACCACTGGATGGCTTCAGTCCCCTCTCCTGCGACTCCTGTTTTCGGAGGCTCCACCCTTAGAATCTGGCGAGCGAGCTCCAAGGGACGCTCCCACTCGCGCTGCAGGCGGGTGAGCCGGATCCGACCTGCATCGGTTGCTGCCACGGGGATGGGTAAAGTCGGGATGGCAGAAAGCAGCCGACGAACACGCACTGCCTTCTTCGCGAGGACTTCCGCAACGCTCCACCCCGCCAGTCCAAATTGGGCCGCGATGGCTCCCGTGGCGACGTGTTCCAGCGCAGTAACCAGAACTCGGTAGAGGGGCGTGGCCTCGGTGAACTCATCTCTGGCGCACTCGATCCACGGCGCACCCATAGCGGCCTGTTCCAACATTCCCCGAGTGGTGGGGCGCCCTCGCAGGAAGCACGATGTCTCCACGATCGGGATGTAACCACGACGGACCTTCCGGATCCGCGCTTCCATCTGCTCGACGAACAGCCACTGGGCCAGCAAGGCGAGCGGGTCGTGCGCGTTTCTGCGTTCCCCCAACTCGCCGACGGCTCCGCCGGAGCCTTCCGTTGCGTCGGCGTCGTGCGCCCAGATGTTCGTAGAACGCCGACAGCGGGAGGCTAAGTAGATCAGCGAAAGCAGAGACTGCTGGACGTCCGGCCCACCGGAAAACTCGGTCGGTGAGGCTTTGTCTTTGGTCGGTGAGAAAGTCACAAGCTCGTTTAGGATCGCGTCGCAGTCATCCTCCTCGTCCTCCTCGTCCTCCTCGTCCTCCTCGACAGCATCGTTCGACGTTGCGGCCTGAGGCTTCTTCTTCTTGGCCTGGGCCCTACGGACCGAGTCGTCGATTGACCGGCGAACCTCGACGCAGAGCCAGTCAGCGAACTTCTGATCGACTTCAACAACAACCTTGTCGAGCTCGTATAGGACCAGGATGAGGCTGTGCTCGTCGACTGAGATTCGTGACTTTCCTTGCTCGCTCCACATCTTGGGCAGAACGAGCACCGTAATCGCCTTTCCGGCGCCAACGTAGTGGAAGAGTCCGCACCGGTGCCCCCGGGGGCTCGCGGTGATGTGAACGTACGGCATCGGTCAGGCCCCAGCCTCGTTGCCGGTCTTAGTCTCGACCTGCTCAACGGAAGCTTCGTCCTTCACTGACACCGTGATCGTCGGCACCCGCATGAGCCCTGTGCCCCGAAGCTCCCAAGCGAGGATCAGGTCACCGATTCGGTGTGGCGGGCCCTTTTTTGAAGCAGCCTTACTTCCCAGCCCGAGTGTGGACAGGATGCCACCCGCGCAGTTGTTTTGGGTGTCCCTCTCGCCCTCGTCGTTGAATACGCTGTCCAGCAGGTCGTTCGTGAGGAGCGAATCGACGAGTTGGGGAAAAATGTGTTTGTTCCAATGGTGGGCGATGACGTTTGGGACAGCCACGTCGCTCACGGCTAACCGGTCGGAATCCTTAAGATCCCGAACCAGATCGAACAGGTAGCTGTGGCCAAGCATCGCGTCGTAACCGAACTTCTGGAGTTTGGTGTTCATGGCGATCCAAGCTTCGACCGATGGTAGTATCGGGTGCTCGAGGGGGCACTTCAGGGCGAAAAGCATGGCGTCCCGCCGGCGTTTCGTCGCTGCCGCCCCCCGTTCCTCGTCCGATCCCTCACGCTCGGCTTTGCAAACTGCGCTTGGCTCAAACCCGATCGGCCACACGCGCTCGAACGCGAACCGACGGCGCAGCGCGGCATCCATTGGCGCGACGGAGCGATCCGTAGTGTTCATGGTAGCGATAACGTAGACATTGTCGGGCACGAAAAACAGCCGGCGGCTGTAGGGCAGGGTGACGACCTGGGCGTCAGTGATGTCCCAAAATCCGTCATCTACGCTCGCATCCCAACAGCGAGCTGTCGCCTTCTCCTTCGAATTCTCCTTCGAACACCACCGTGCCCGTTTCGATGACTCGAGCGTGGTGAGCAGGTCACCGAGCACCTTCGGAATGTTGCACCGGTTCAACTCGTCTAGCAGAACCACGAACTCCTTCGTGGGGTTAAGCCCCGCCTCGATGCATATCGAAACGAAGAAGCCGTCCTGCAGCGTGAATGCTCCACGGCTGGTTTCAGCGGCAGCGGGTTTAGAAAAGAAAAATGTCCGGTCGTCAAGAACAAACTTTTTCTCTTCGGACTTATCGTCCCGCTTTCTGAACTCGCCGACCTGGCACCCCTGCGCCCCGGCCTTGGAAGATTTGTTGGCAACCACCTTAGCGGGGCGCAACCCCTCGACGAAGTCCTCATAGGCCGTTGCCGGATGAAGAGTCACGGCAAACCGACCGCTACCGTCGCCTACAATTGTGCTCCCGTCGAGGGCGGCAGCATCTCTGACATCCTTGAGGCGATAGGTTTTTCCAGTGCCGGGGACACCCTCCAACACTACGCAATGGGGCGGCACTGGCCACTTGAGGGCTGCCTGGACGCCATTCGTCCTCTCAGCAGCCAAAGACCAGCGACCGTCCCCGTGGGACAGAAAGATATACGGAACAAAGCGCCGCGTCTCATTAAGTTGATGTACTGAGTGCTGTTGGAGAACAGTCCGAACCGTCGAACCTCCGTTAACAACCTTGTACCCTAGGGCTTGCAGACGTTCCCCTATCACTTTGGGAAGCAATGGGGTGCCCGCGACTGCTAAGACATCACGAATCAGAGATAGGTAACCTGGCCGCAACTCTACACTATCAAGCGCTTCACGCAATTTTTCTCCGAACTCACCGGGAAGCGACTCTGCAAGGCAACGCACTGATCGGACAGTGTTCTTTTCGACCCCCTTGATTGTGTAGATGTCACCCATTGGGAGGTCACCGACTACCTGAATGCTCGACCATTCCAAGGCGGGCCTCATTTCATACCAGTGCACTCGTACAAAGTGGACATGCTGTTCCAAGGCGTTCTTCCGCGGCTTGCTTATTTCGTTCGCGACCTCAGTCCGCTCCGACTCGGGCAGGGGGAGCGAGGTGACAATACCCACTCCAAGAACCTGCGCGGCCTTGCGGGAGCCGGCCATGCTGATCAGGAGGTCACCGACCGCGAGGCCGTCCCGAACTGGCAACTGGGTCATAGGTTTCCCGTTCTCGTCGAGGAATGTTCCAAATCCGGCTAATGATTGTTCCCTGTAAAAATCCCAGTTCTTGCCGTTGGTTCCCGCCTTGTAAAATAAGACCTTTGACATTTTATACTCTCCGATTGCTATGTCCTATCCGAAAGATGAGTTCCCGCAAGATTTCAAGCACGGCTGATTCCAAAACGCCACGAATCGGCTCGCAAGGCGACTAGTTCGAACGTCTTGCGGGAATGAGCCTTCGGCCAACCGTACATGAGAGTGCGGGCACGGATGACTTAGATTTGGGCAACGAATTTTCGGCAGCGCCGCGCGGCTACCTCGCTGTGCTCGTTGATGTCGACGTAGTCGCGATTGAACAAGCTTTCACTGAGCAGGGCCCAAAGCCGTTCGGCGGGCTGGACATCCGGAGAGTATGCTGGTTGGGCGACCAGATGCCCCCCCTCAACGCCGAAATTGAGCCTACCAACTTATTCCACCCCCCTCTGCGGCCACCCCTCAAACATCCCCACACACGTCGTCCTACCGCCCTCGACGTTCAAAATGTACGCCCCGCAACGGTTTTTCCCGGGCACCAGCTCCGCCGGCTTCCCAGCCCTTTCGGCAAGCTCCTGCCCGCCACCGTGCACGCAGAGAAGGAGGTCGCCGTTCGGGTTGCTCATCGTTGCCGCGAGCCGGACGACGAGGGCCTCCCACTTTTCGCCCCTGACCGGGAGGGATCCGGGATCAAGCACCTGGACGGACGTTCCAGAAAACGCATCGAGGATCCCCTCCGCGGTGTCCTTGGTCCGCACCGCCCGGGTGTACGCAACCGCGACGGGCCGCACACCCTGATCCCGGAGCCAGAGCCCGCAGGCCCTCGCTGACTCGCGCCCACGATCCGAGATCGGCACCGACGCCTCGTTGCCTTCACGCTCCTTCTCCGCATGCCGCACGACGACGATCTTCATGAACACTCCCTATTGCTGGTAAAATGTACGATTCCGAATTTGAGTTCTAAACTTTCACCCGCATTATACCCCGCGCCAACGGGGTAGCCCCCCTCACCCCGCCAACGCGCTCGCCACCGCCTCAGGCAACGTCCCCACGTCATCCACGACCACGTGCCGCGGGTAGAACTCGGCCACGTGCTTGGCGCCGATGCCGACGCCCAACAGGTCGATGTCCCCGGCGAGGGTCAACGATCGCACGGCGGCGTGCAGATCCTCTGGGGTGCTGCGACGGCCGGCGGGTCGACCGTCGGAGAGCACGAGCAGCACGCGCTGGGCGGCCGGTACGCGACGCAACATCGCTGCAGCTTCGAGCAGACAGGGACCGTCGTCGTTGTTCATCGGGTTGTTGTGACCGCCGGGACGGCAGCCGCGCACCTCCAACGGCACGCCGGCCAGCGCCTCGCGGGCCTCGGCGAGCGTGCAGCCGGTGGTCGCGAGCGGGATCAGCTGATCCTGAAAGCCGGCGACGAAGAAGGGCACGCCGACGCGCTGCAGCGCTTCGATGAACACGTGCGCGGCCTCGACCGCCGCATGGACTTTGGGACCGCTCATCGAACCGCTGCAGTCAATCAGCAAACCGAAGGCAGCGTCGGGCCGAGAGCGCGTGGCGCGGTGAAAGGCGGGCATCCAACGCGACGGATCTCCGGCTGCAGGACCCTCGTTATGCAACACACGACGCAAGTCGGCGCGCAGGCCGGAATGCGCGTGCCGCGAGCGACGCGCCATGCGCTCCATCCGCAGCGAGTCCGCAAAGGCGCGCTCCACGCGGGCCACCAACGCCTGCCGCGGCGCTGCGATGGGCTGTACTTCCTGCTCCTGTGCTTCCCGGCGACGTCGCGCAGCGGCACCCCGGGAACCCTCGCCGGAGCCCTCCTGCTCCTCCTCGGACTCCTCGCCCGGCGCCCCCTGCCCGATCGCCGCTCCCCGGCCTCCGGTAGCTTGGGAGCCGACCATCTCCAGCCAACGACGGGCCAGCGCGAGGTGCAGCGCCCGCGCCGGGGCCACCTCCCGCTGCCCCAACCGCGCCTCTCGAAGCGCGCGGTCCGGCTTGGGGAGGCCCACCCGAGTCCGCTGGGTCAGCACCCGCACCAGCACGTGGTCCCCCGCGACCAACGTGCCGAGTTCAGCGATGTCTTGCTCTAACAAGGCCTCGACTGCGGGAATAATCTCACGCTCCGCGTAGGCCAACGCATGCAACGCAAGGATAAGGATGTATCGCTCCCGCGGGTCCACATCCGCGCCTACTGGGTGCAGGTCGCGCAGCGCCATCCACTCGGCGTTCAGACGGTATCCCTCGGCCTCCCAATCCTGACCGTGGGTCGAGGGCAAGAACCCGTCCCGATAATGCAGACGGGCCGCACGGGTCGCCAACAGCGCTTCGGTCACCCACGGATCCAGGAACGGGGTGACATGGGGTGCGACCGAGGTGCCTTCTAAGCACGCCCCCAAACCCCACTGGGAGGTGCGCAGCATGGGCAGATCACCGGGACCGCCGAGCATCGCCTCAGCGGCCTGGGCCGTGGAGTCCAGCCAGTCGGCAACGCCGGGATACCGAAGCGTCATCCAACGCTCGACGCGCGTGTCTTCGATCGCGTTCATCCAGCCCGACTGGAAGGCGCCGACGCTGTGGCGCGGCAAGGCGATGTGGTAGCGCGAGAGGAACGAGTGCCCGACCTCGTGGGCGATGATTCCGGCGCAGGCTTCGACGCCTTCACGCTCCAAGGTCGCGCGACCGACTTGCAGCTCCCGCGTGGCGCCGTTCCAGGCCCAGTGGTCGTCGGGACCCAACACCACGCGCGATACGCCAGCGTCCCGGCACAACCCGGACGCGATGCGGGCCAACAGCAGGAGCCTAGGACGCAGCTCTGCGTCACTGGCGCCGCTCAAGCGGCCCTCCGAAGCGCGCTGAAGCCAGCGGCATGCGCGAGCCTACGGATCGCGACGCGATCCGGTTCAGTGGCGACACGTGACACATAGTATCGCTCGATGGCCTCTTGCATCGCGTCGTACAAGTCGGCGTTGGCAGTACGCCAACACAGGTAGTCGAGCACCGCGAGCAGGGCGCGACGAGAGACGACGATGCCCTCGCGACGGTCACCGCCCAGACGCTGCTCGGGATCTTCCGCGCCCGCAGCCGCCTCGATGCTCGCATGAAAGCGCGCGAAGGTCGCCAACGCGCCGCCGATGCGCGAGTCTTCGGCGAGGATCGAGTGGGGGGCCAGCAGTCCGGTGGCGCCGCGCCATTGTGTAGTACCCACGGTGATGTCCGGCCCGCGCCCGTAGACCAGCTGCAACAGCAGATCCCGCACGTCGTTCTCGGAAGGCGTGGGACAATGCATCTGCGCGGTGAAGCGATCTCGCAACGCCGGACTCAGGCAGTTTCTCCCTGCGTAGGCGCCGTCTGAAGGGTTCATCGTCGCGAACACATGGAAGCCCGCGGCGACCGGCAAGCCGCCTGGACCAAAGCGCGTGCCGTCCCCCTCGGTGACCAGCAGCGCCGGGATGCGCTCCAGCACCGGGTTCAAGCGCTCGATGATCGCCGGTTCAGCGAGGTTGACCTCGTCCAAAACCACCCACCAGCCGTTGCGCATCGCCGAAGGGATCACGCCCTCCTGCCACGCCCAACCGTTCGCCGACGGCGCGTAACGGCCGATCAGCTCGCCGGTGTCGGTCTGGCCGCTCAGGTTGACGCGTACCACCGGCTGTCCGAGCATTGAAGCCAAGAAAAGCACCCCGGAGGTCTTGCCCGCAGCGGTCGGTCCTTCGAGCAGCACCGGCTCGCGCAGCTGGATGCTCATCGCGAGGTGCGCGAGGAGCTGGCCGGTCGGCCCATCTACACAGGTGTGCGCGTGCAAAGCCGACGAGGGGGCGAGCGGATGACCATGACGGCGAGGAAGCGTGACCGTGCCGATCCGCGCGACGGAATCGGACATCGCGATGAAGGTGTCATCCATGGCCTCCATGCGCGACCGCGCGTGCGGCATCGACGTCACCTTTTCGGCGGCGTGCATCCGCGTCCCCGGCGGCACTGCCGCCCAGATGTCATTGTCCGACCCGCCCCAGACGCGCTGCACCGGCAGCGAAACTCCGGTGTTTGCCTCGATGATACGCGCCACCTCGTTCGCGATCTCCCAGGGAGCGCCGCCGATAGCGACACGGTGCTCCTCCTGGCGGCTGGACATCTCCCCGACGCGGGCCTTCGTGCCCGACGCGACCGACAAACCATCCTCCAACGCCCGGACCATCTCCTTCGGCTGAGCCATGTTGCCGACCTTCACATGGTAACGGTCGATGCCACGCAGGATCTCCGCCAGCAGGCGGCCCTCACGCGCGGCCCGACGCGGCAGATCCACCTCGATCCACACCTGGCCCGGCCCGTCGTCTACGCGCACCACATTGCAGCGATGCACACCTTCAAAGCCAAGGGTCTTGATCTGCTCGTCCACCAAGCGCTCGACGTCGTCCACCACCGCACCGCGACGCGTCTTGGCGGTGTGTCGAATCGAAAAACCATGGGTGAACGTCAAGCCCAGTGATACATCGACGCTGGTCGCGCCGATCGCCCGCAGCGCCTCTACGAACGGCGCGGCTTCATCCGGCGCGTCGGTACGCAACAACACCTGCATGTTTCGCGCTACCTCCCGACGCACCTCGGCGCGGGGCAGCACGATGCGCACGCACGTCTCGAGGTGCGCGCGGAAGCCCTTGCGGGCCGCCGATCCCACCTCGATCACCAGACCCGCAAGCGCCTCAGCCACGCCGGGGACCACGCCCGGAGGCGCCCACAGCTCGGCCGCGATCGGAGCGGTCTCGACCCGCGACGTACGCACGCGCCATCCTTCGTTACGCAGCTCCGCCTCGTAGCGACGGAAGTCCAGCAGCGCGTTCTCATCGCCGGTGACGTGCAGATCGAGGGGCGCCATGATCGCCGCGCACGCCGCCCCGGAGCCGGTCATCCGAAGCGTGCCGTCCTGCTCCATCGCGGTCCAATCCTCGTGCGGCATCGCCGCTGCGAGCACCAACGCCGCGACCGAGGGCCGACGTCCGGTGTGGTACCGCGACGCGAGGAACTCTACGGTGCCGTCGATCGGCAGCAGCGCGGCAAACTCATGGCGGCGCCAAGGCTGGGGGACAAACAGCTCCACCTGACCGTCCGTCGCGACGCGATCACCGACGTCTAAGGCGATGCCCGACAAAGACGCATCCGGCTCGACCGCCAAACGCAGGGGACGCAACGCATCGGTGAGCGTACGCAGCTGCACGGCGTCGGCATCGGGACCTACGCGGATGCGCGCCAGACCGGAAGGCCCAGACTCTGCCTTCGCGCTCAGCGCACCGCAGAGTCGACCTATACGCGAGATGGGATACGGGGTGGTGACGACAAGATTCGGCATGAAGACCTCAGGGTTGCAGGGTGTCGCAGCGGAGAAGCGCAAGACGACACGCATCGGACTGCGGACTGGGGGGTCCTTCAAGCGGGATGGAGATCCGGCTGGGGGATCGAGATCCGGCTGGGCTGAACCTGGGGTGCGATACGAGCGGCGTCAGACGGAGTGACGCAACGGAGAGGCGAAACCGGACAGGCGGGGGGAGATCGGGAGGTGGAGAGGATTTGGTGTCCGAACCGCAGTTCCCGAGGCGTCTCCCAAGCACGCCGCCCCCACGCAGCGTCCCCACCGAAAGGATACCGAAGCCCATGCATCTGAACTTGCCCACCGACGGCCACCTAAACGCGCACGTGGACGACTTCCTCATCCCGCTCGATGACGTACTGGCCCGTGTGCGAGCCGCGATTCCGAGCGATGCGCCGATCGGCACGCCCACCGCCGTGTACCTGACCGCCGACACGCCGTTGGGTTGGTCCCGTTGTGTACACGCCGCGGGACGACGCACCTGGTGGGGCTATCGGCCCGATCGCACCCTCCCGTCGCACCTTGCCGCCGGCGACCGCGAGGCCGTGACCGTAGTCACCGCTTGGATCCGGCGCGAGTCCGAGGACCAAGTGACGTTGATCACCGTCTACCCGGGAGGCCCAGCACCCAAGGAGATCCACGATCCGTCGCTGAACGAGGCGGAGCGCCCGGAAGCCGAGGCGTTCTGGACCGCGCACGCGCTGATCGCACCCGAGCCGGGTCGCGTGTGGATCGCCGGAGATCTTTCGCTGACGAGCGTGACCGCTGCGGCGACACGAAGCGGCGCGGCCGGCGTCGCGCAAAAGCTGCGGGTACGTCAGGTGCCGAGCGCGCACGCCGCGCTGCTCGGACAAGGTGCACAACAGGCCGACGCCAGCTTGGTGCTCGCGCCCGGTGATGCGCTGCTGACCGGGAGCGGCGAGCAGTGGTTTTGGGTTGAGGTCGGGTAGGGACGGCCGGGTTTAGAGCTTCTGCTCTGTCTGAATCTGCACTGCGAACTCCTCGGAGGTCTGCTTCGTGTACCGATCCAGGCAGAACGTGAGGTACCAATAGTGCGCGATCTCGTGCACCATGATGCGGTAGTTCTCGGCCTCGTAGACCGGCGTTACGACGATCGCGTTCATGCCTTGGACGTCGTTGCGTGGATCAAAAAAGCCCAACAAGTCACCGCGGCCCGCGGCTGGGTTTCCGACAAAGTCCGCCGGGAATCGGGATGCGTCGTTGAGCACATCGAGCGACACTTCGTAGATGTCGAGGCGCGTGCCCCGGCGACAAGCGTGCTCGAGCGCGCCGAGGGCCTCAGCGGCGCGAAAACTTGCGATGGACGACGCATACATCGCACGATGGATGAAGCCGTCCGGGTAGCCGGACTGCAAAGGACGGTGCAGCTGGAACGTGAAGTCCAAGTCGTGAAAATAGCCGTAGGTCTTCAACTCCGACACGTCAGGGAACCACAGCCCGGCGACCGGCGCGTAGGGCACCGCGGGCGGGGTCGCCGGGGTTTGGGCAAAGGCGTGGGCAACGAGGGCGAGAAGGATCATGGGGGCTCCGGTGCTTTGCTGGCGGGCTTGCCAGCGCAAAGGGAAAGAATTAGGCTTGGAAGAACATGAACGTCAGAATCAGGGGCAACACGAGACGTGCAGATGACGCGTAGACGTGCGATCTTCGGCTCAAAGGACCGCCGGGGGCGCTGGGCTGTGCACGCTGCTGTGTGCCGGAGGCGTCGGCGCGCTGCTGCACGCCTTGAAAGCGGATCTTCCCGTTGCGGGCCTTCGTCACGAACCACACGCGCCTGCAGCCCGGCGTGCGCCTGAGCGGGCACGTCGCAGACATCGATGGTGTCGCGATCCCCGGGCCGCCAGGTGATGTCGGGAGCGTTTGGCGACAACGGTCCCTGAAGCCACCTTGGCTTTGTCCTGACGCGCGTGCAGGACGTGCGGGTGTGGTGCATCGGGTTGCCGGTCGCTTGCTTGGGCGCGTGCGCATCGCCGACGCCACGGAGGTGATGTGCGAAGCGCTGGCGATCCGCGTCCCCGCGGGCTCGAACGGCAGGGGCTCCCGTCTGCTCCTGCCGCGCACGGTCTCCGGGCCAGCCGAAGTCGACGTGGGGGACGTCGCGGTCCCCGGCGGCGTTGAGCTGCGCGGGAAGATCGTCGACGGGCTCACCGGCCAAGGCGTGCCCGGCGCCCGCGTGGTCGCGATCCGCCGCGGCCTCGGCAGCGAGCGGCTCGCCGTCACCGGAGCGTCCACAGCGGACGATGGCAGCTTCCGAATTCACGGCTTGCCTCCCGGTCGCTGGTCCGTCGCCTACGCGCTCGCCGACGAAGACGGCGGCCTCACCGTACGAAACGTCGAGAGCGGCAGCCCAGCGGACCTCGCCGGTCTGGAGCCCGGCATCACGCTCGCCGTGAAAGGCGCCGACGGCGTGGAAGAGGACGTGCCGCTGGAGTGGTGAGCGGGGGGCGGTGTTGGTGGAGACCCCACCACAAAATCCGCATCCCTGAATCCGCCGCTAACTAACTTACGTATTCGCTGAAATTGGCCTCTCCCGGACGAATGTGGCGCGTGGTCCGCTGAGGATCACGATGGCGACGATGCTGCACCAGCGCTCGGCTCGTTGCTGCTAAGACAATCGCCGCTTCTGGCGATCGGCTTGGTCCCTCGCGAGCAGCGGGTGGCGTCCGCAGGGTCGCCCGGGCTGCGGAGCGGCGACAACGTGAATGTCGAGGCCTCCCAGCAGCAGGCGCGCGCTCTGGCGGGCGTGTGCAGGCAAGAACAGCGGCGCCTCCGGGACGACGGGACCCGCGATCGTGGGTGGCAGGGGCGCGAGGAACGGGCGCTGGGCAGGCTTTTCCACGGGGGGCTTTGGAGCCGATCGTTTCCGTTGCTTCTCGATATTTGCTGGGATGTCTTTCGGTTTTCGGAGACGCCACAACTCCTTGATCAGCGTCGCGGCTCTTTCCTTGACCTGGCCGTCGACGTCACGTGCGAGCTGCTTCGGAATGTTGGGCTCGTCCGAGGTTCGGCACGTCGCTCGTAGCGGGCAGCCGTCACACGCGCCGGTTTGCGTTCGAATCCACAGCCGATGCCGGGGCCTTGGGCCATGCTTCCGCATTCGGAGGTTGGTTTCGGTGCTGAACACGAACAGTCGCTTCTCGTTCGGGCACCGAATTTCTTGACGCGCATCGTCGAGGCGCCAACCCGGCAGGGCCGGAAGACGCGCGAACGCGACGCGCGCGATCTTCCAAAGCTCGTTCGCCAACTGGGCCTCGGTCTCGGTGGTGCCCCTCTGGAGCGGCTCGTCGAGGCCGTCCGTGTTCGCCGTGCTCGCACCGGGGAGAGGAACCGCGTCCGCTGCTTCGGCTCGTTCCTCGTGGACAACGTCCACCGGTGGCGGTGCCGTCGTCTCCTGCCGGGACGTCTGGGCGTTTGTGTGGGGCGGAAGCGGGTCGGCCGCGACTCCGCGGCTGATGAGCACATTCCACAAAAACAACGCGATCCCGGACATCCACTCCTGGCCAGGCGGGTGGTAGCTGAAGGTACGGTCGATGCCAAATTCCCGATCCTCCTGGGCGAAGCGGTTTTCCAACGCCGAACGGCCGAAATACAGGGCCACGACATCCTCGGCCGGCCATGCGTCTGCCGGCAGCGTCGTGGCAAACAGCTCGATCTGAAAGCCGTCACGGAGGACACCATGCTCCGGCGCACTCGACCGCGAGAATCGGGTCACCACAACACGGACCTCGACCGGCCCCTCGCCCGAGCGCGCAGCGCCGTCGTCCGGGTGCAGCGTGAAGAGCCCGAGGTCAGCCGCCTGGCGCGGCGGGCCGCCACCGCTGGACCGGACATCACGCCAGATCAGAGCGGGCATCAGCGCCACCACCTCGTCCCGATCCAGCAATGCATAGCGAGACAGGCGGGTGAGAACAGCCACTCCCCCGGCCACGATGGTGCGCATGGCACCGACGCTGCCGAACTCTCCGTCGGCGCGCAGTACGACGCGCGGCGCGTCCCCGTCGATGGGGATGGCGTTCCGAGCAACGCACACGACATCGGCCACGAGCGGCAGCAACGAGGCACCGGCGGCTTCCAGGCGGTACGCCAGCCACACCCCAGCACCGGCGTGCTGAAGGGGCAAGTGCCGAATTCGAACGTCGCCACGCTTGTGCCCGGTGTAGCCTGCAACGCCCGGGGCCAAGCGTGCGGGCGCGGGAAGCGCAGGGTCGTCGGGGAGATCGCGCTGCCGGAACGCCTCGTTGGTCGGGTCGAGGTCCAGCACATGCCATCCCTTGCCGTGCGCGTCCCGGTGCTGCACGTGGGGGCTACCGAGGAGGCGTCGGACCCCGACATCGGAGGAAAGAAGCGGATCCAGACAGCCCCGAACTGCGGAGTGGGTAAGGCTCCCCAACGCCCGCGACATCGAACTCGCCGTCGGAAGGTCCCGCAGACCGACGACCGGCGCGATCAGCCGACCGAGGGGGTCCTGAAATTTCAGAGCGAACGGGCGGATCCCCCAGGCACGTCCCGCCATCAGGAACACAACAACGAAGGCGAATAATCCGGCGGTGCCGTGCCCCGCACGCCTTGACAAGGGCAGCCAGGACGCCACCTTGTTGAACACGT
>CAIUMM010000091.1 GCA_903900265.1 uncultured Pseudomonadota bacterium | reverse complement strand
GCGCTCTTTGCTTTGCGCGAGCTCGCTCTCGGTGGCGTGCAACAAGCCCCGCAAGCCGGCGATCTCAGCGGTCGCAGCGGAGACGGGGACGGGCTCTACCTTGGAAACGGCTGGCTTAGCAGCTGTCGGAGACGCATTCGGCGACGCAGTCGGAGCGGGCCGCGCCGTGGTCTTCGCGGGCGGCGTCTTGGAGGGTCGGTCGAGATCGCGAATCTCCCGCTCCTCCGGCGGCCTCCATGCTGGCGCCTTGGGGCCGGCAGGCGGCCCACGCTTGCGCACCTGCTCGACGATCTCGGTCGGGAGCATCTGCTCAGCGTTGATGTATCGCCCGTGGCCCATGCCATGAAGGAGACCAAAAACTTCCTGTTCGGTGAGTTTCAGCTCTTTTGCCAGCTTCCGTATACGCATGAACGCGCGTATAACCGAGCAGCAAGGTCAAAGCCGTTTTCTACTGCAAGCAAGTGACGGAAGCGGGTGGCCGAAGACGAAGATTCGAAGCAAGTTGGCCGGTGCCCTGCGCCTTGCCCCTCGCCCGACGGTTTGCCTACACTGCGTGCGCTGCGCTGCTCAGCGGGTGCGCGGCCGATCTGCTCCCCGGAGAGACGGTGATCGGCGTCGACGTCGCGGCGACGCGTTGGGACGGCGCCGCCGATGAACGTTTTGGCGCCTCGGTAGCGGCAGGTTGGGCGACCGCTCCCGGGGTTCCGGAGCTGCGCGCCTTGAACGACGACGGCGCGGAGGCCGTCATCCCCGAAGTCCCTGCGCTCTGGGTCGGCGAAGGCGCTGGGCACATCTACGCCGCAGGGGAAGGGGGCGCATGGTGGCGCGACGGCGCGCTTGAGGACTCCACCTTCGACGGTGGGCGCTGGGCGGCCGGTCCCGCGGGTGTGGTGGTGGCCGACGCGAACGGCTGGTGGTTGCCGGAGCAGCAGCGGGGCGTCGCGCTGCGCGACATCGCCGCGGTAGCGCTGGGGGAGGAGCGCGTCCTCGCGGCGATCTGCAGCCCCGAATGCACCGCACGCTCCTGGACGCTCGACGGTGCAGAGGTCCCCATCGATCTTGAGGTAGGCGTCGGGGGCGCACTGGGGGAATGGCGCGGCGAGGCGTGGGCGGGGAGCCCGGACGACGACGCGCCGGACGGGGCGGGGCGGGTTTGTAGTGAGCAGGGAGACTGCATCGAGGGTCAGGTCGGGGACCACCTTGGGCGCACGATCGGCGGCGGCTACGCCGCAGGCACCTTCAACAAGTGGGTCGTGCCGGCGCGGGCCCGCATCGTGCCGCTCGCGAGCGCCGCACAGAGCGACGGCGTGCTGGTGCTCGAAGCCGGCGCCGAGGACCAACCGCTCGCGCTCGCCCGCGCTGCCGGCGATTCGGGAGCCGGAGACGGCGCGTCGCTGTGGATCGGCGCCCCCTATTTTGCCCAGCAAGGTCAACCAGGCGGCGTGGTTTACAAGGTGGACGCCGGAGATCTCTCCGATGACTGACCCGCTGAGCCTCGAACAGGGGGCAATCCTCGTCGGTGCTGTCGTCGCCTCGATCGCGCTGGGGTACGCCGCTGTGCACATCGGCCGCATCCTGGAGTCCAGCACGATCGTCGACCGGGCTGCGGCGCGCATCCGCCCGGCTCGGAGCTTGCTAGCGCGTTGGCTGATGGTCGCGGCTTTCAGCGCCATCGCTGTTAGCTGTGGTCTCACCGGCATCGTGATCTGGCTGCTCGCTGCGTTCGTCGGTGATTTCTACGACGAGGCTTTTTTCGCCACCCAAGTGATGGGGAACGTCACGGCGGAGGTCGCGGCGATCTTGCTGCTCACCGGAGGACGTCCCGGGCTCCTTGCGCTCAGAGCCGCGCCCGCGTGGATGCTCGGCCTCGCTGCAGGTCTAACGCCGCTTTTTCTGGGCGTGTCGGCGCTGTGGGACCTCGCGGTAGAGGCGATGGGCGGCAGCCAGCAGCAGCTCGTGTTGCAGATGCTGAGCCAACTTCCGGCGTACGAACAAGCGGCCGCGGCCGTCTTGATCGGCATCCTCATCCCACTTCTTGAAGAGCTGCTGTTCCGCGGCGCGTGGTTCACTCGCTTGCAGTCCCAGATCGGCGACCGCTGGAGCATCGCGCTGACCGGGATGGTTTTCGGGATCTTGCACATGGAGACGCCGTGGGCGGTGCCGCTGCTCGCGGTGATGGGCGTGACGCTCGGCTGGTTGCGCGCCAAGTCGGGGAGCCTGTGGCCGGGCTTCGTGCTGCACGCGCTGAACAACACGGTCGCGGTGGCGCTGGTGCTGACGGGGTACGCCGGTTGAGCGCTGCGTAGCGGGGAAGGCTGTCGTGCCTTAGGTTCCCCGCATGCTCCTCTGGATCGCGCTGGCACATGCTGCACCGGCAAAGCCGGCGCTCCTCCCCGCCCCCGCGTTCCTAAGTGACGCGGGTCCTTGGCGGGACGGCACTCGCTGGATGGTCGAGCTTGTACCCGGCGCGCGTCTGCCGGACACGCTGCTGAAAAGTCAGCCGCGCTTTCCTGGGAGAGCGGAGTTCAGTCACTTTCGGGTGATCCCCGGGAGCGGTCCCGCGCCCACAGGGGAGGGGATCGTTCGTGCTTGGCGTCCTTTCCTCGCCGTTCCGCCGCCGGACTCCGGCGACAACGGCGCCGAGACACCCGACTTTCGCTCCGAGCAGCTCTGGTTGGACGCCGAATATGGCATCGCCGCATCGGAAGCCGCGCGCTTTCCGGGCGGCGACGCCGCCGCGATCACCATCGCCGACATCGAATATGGCTGGGAAGCTACGCACGAAGACCTTGAAGCGACCGGCGCCACGGCCGCCTGGGGCTACAACACCGGCGACTACGCGTACCACGGCACCTCCGTGCTCGGTCAGCTGCGCGCGACCCGAAACGGCGCAGGGGTAGACGGCGCGGTCGCTTCCGGCGACATCCTCGTGATCTCGCCCTTTGAAACAGCCGAGTCGTACGACGTCGCTGCCGCGATCCTCGGTGCGGTCGACCTGCTGTCCCCCGGCGATGTGCTGCTGATTGAGCAACAGGCCTACGCGATGGGCGACTACTGCCCGGTCGAGGTCGATCCCGGCGTGTTTTCCGCGATCAAGGCTGCCACCCGTCACGGCATCGTCGTTGTTGAACCCGGAGGAAACGGCGCGCAGGACCTGGACGCCGCGATGTGGGATGGGTGGTTCGATCGGACCTCCCACGACTCCGGAGCGGTGATCGTCGGCGGAGGGGCCTCCCCGTTAGGCCGCATGGAAACACGATCTTGGTACAACTCCGGCTCCAGCTACGGAGCCCGCGTGGACGTACAAGGCTGGTACGACAGCATCGTCACGACCACCAACGGCGACTACGACGGCGCGCTCGCGGACCTGTACTACCCCGACCAAGACCCGCTACGCGCGTACACCGAGAGCTTCGGCGGCACGTCCGGTGCATCCCCGATGATCACCGCGGTAGCCGCTGTCGCGCAAGGCGTGCACATCGCGCGCATCGGGGAGCCCTGGGAGGTCGCGGACCTCCGCGCAGCGCTGATCAGCACGGGGATGCCGCAGCCGCCGGATCAGGAGCAGCGCGTGGGCCCGATGCCGACGCTGCGCACGTTCCTGAGGATGTACGGGCGCCCCTGAGCGCGGCTCGGGCGAGCTCCGCTACCGGGCCGCATCCCAGGACGAGGACTTCTGTCCCGTCGTCTCGAACATCCCCGAAAAGCGCGTGCCGGAGAGCGTGCCGGACATCTTGAAGCCCTCCTCGCCCTGCAAGTTCAGCGTTTTTCCATCAAAAGTCCCCGAGGAGCTCCAGCTGCGCGGGGTCGTGCCCAACAGCACCTCGACGCGCGCGCGCACCGCGCCGCCAGACTGGCTCTCCAAGCGCAGCGTGAGCGGACGCCCATTCCAGCGCCCACGCCACACACCGAGCACATCGGGAATCGCCGGAGCCTCCACAATCGCTGCCGGAGCCACGGGCGCCGCCGCGGGGGGCTCGGCCGCCGCAACCGGCGGGGCATCGGCCTCAGTGACTGCGACGGGCTCGGAGATCTCCGCGCCGGGCGACGGGGCTACCGGTGCCGCCGGGGCGACCGCGGGGGGCATGGCCACAACCGGAGCTGTGGCGGGTACGGACGCCGGCGCAGGCATCGGCGCCGCCGCATCGGCGATCGGCGCAGCGACCGGTGCGTCCCCCGCCGGCATGGGTGCGGTCGGCAAAGACGGGGCTGCGACGGGCTCGGGACCAACGACCACCGGCGCGGGTTTGACCACCAGCCAGAGCCCCACCCCAACGAGAAGGGCGACCACGAGGCCTGCGAGCGCCCGAGCCGGGCGTCGATCCGGAGCCGGCTCGGCGGCATCCTCAGGGGCGGCGTCCACCGACGCGCCATCCGCTACCGCCTCCGCCAAATACGTCAGGGGACCACCGCTGTTCTCCCATTCGGGGGCCACGAGCGTGTCGTTGTTCAGAGGGAGATCGTCCGCTGCGCGCGCCCCCGTCATCCCCGACTCCGCCGCGGCGTCACCCCGGGCAGCCGGGAACGTCACCGGCATCCCCCGGGCCCCGCGCACCACGAGCGCAAGGAGCTCGGCGCGGCCCACGAACACCGCGTCGGCGAGCGCCTCGCAGTCTGGAAAGCGGTTTGCAGGATCCGGACTGACGGCGCGCTGCACCGCATCCGCCACGTGCGAGGGCACGTGGGGATTGAGCTCGGGCAGGGGACGGTACTTGCCATGGGCAACCGCGTTCAACGTGTCGAGCAGCGAGGCTTCGGCAAACGCCTGGGCTCCCGTCAGCAGCTCGTACAGGATGGTCCCCAGCGAGAACACGTCGGCGCGCGCATCGGCGCTCGCCGCATCATTGAACTGCTCGGGGGCCATGTACCCGGGAGTGCCCATGGCTACTCCGTTTTGCGTCCGCGACATCGCCTCTCTGGAGGTTGATAATCCCATCGCGACCTTGGCGATCCCGAAGTCCGCAACCTTAGGAACGAACTTGCCAGAGGCCTGCTTTTCCAGCAGAACGTTCGCGGGCTTCAAATCCCGATGCAGCACGCCGATCTGATGCGCGGCGCGCACCGCAGCCACGATCTGCGCAAATATCTCGAGCGCCTCCTCGATGGACGGCGGCCCCTCGATCCTCAGCCAGTCCTCGAGCGTTGGCCCGCCTACAAACTCGATCACTAGCCCCGGCTGACCTTCGAACTGCACCACATCGGAGACATTGACGATGTTCGGATGGCGAAGTTGGGCCTGGATCCGCCCCTCCAGCAACAACCGCTCCGCCATGCCCTCGCGGCTCAGCGAGAGCAGCTTCAGCGCGTGGATCGTCCCCAGTTGGGTGTGGCGCACACGATAGACCCGCGCGAGCCCGCCTTGCCCAAGCAGCCCGAGCACCTCGTAGCGCTCGACCATCGTGCCCAACTGGAGTACGTCGTTTTCCACGTTCAGTTGTCTCCGCGCCCGGGTAAGTACACCGAAACTCCAGCCGAAACGCTCAAGAGATCACTCGGATTGTTCTCTGCGTAGAGCGTGCCCAACACAGAGGCGCTGAACACGACGTTGTCGCTGGAGCGGAGCAGCAGCTTCAGGCCGGATCGGAGGTTGACCACACGCAGCGACGCAAAGCGATCGGGATCGGCAAGGTCAATCTCGGAGAGTTCCACCCCAAAAGGCCGCCAGAACGCGCCTACGGCTCCGCCCACGCTGACGGCGCGGCTCAAGCCGAGGAGAAACTCAGCGTCCCCGGTGAACTCGCTACCCGGGGTCGGACGACCGTCCAGGGTGGTGTTGGGAAAGCGATACAGCCCGCCCAGTTCGACATAGCCGCTCCATGTGCCGCTCTCGCCAACTGTACCGGTTCTACCCAGCGAAAGATAACCTCCGGTGTCGGTCGTGCCCTCCCCGAGGTCGGTGATGCGCGCACGCTCTAAGGCGGTGTGCGAACCCTGACGCAGCTCGGCGCCCACCGCGAGGGACACCGGCGCTCCGTAAAATTCATCGAGGACCAAGCCTTGAGCACGCAGATCGACGATGCCAAACCCGGTCGTGCGCGTGCAGGCGTTCAATCCAAAGGTGGTGCAGATCGGTCCGTCGGTGCGGTTTGCGTGCACGTCTTGGAACGGCACGCTGAGCGAGAGCTGCACTCGGGGGATGATTCCGTAGCTGACGTAGCCTTGGACCGCGAACTTGGAGATACCGCTGTCGACCGCTACCGGCTCGTCCTCAAACGAGCCGTTCTCGGAGGCGAGGTGGCCGATGCGCTGGAACTCGGTGCCGGCGTAAATCGAGGCATCGCGGGCGGATAAAACCCACGGGCCTGACGCCGCCTGCGCAGCCCCGTGGTGAGCCACTGCCGCGGCGACGCACGCCGCTCGAACCGCCGTGCGGAGCGTTCGGGAGCGGAGCATCAGCGCGAGGCGGGTCTGCATGTTCTAAGTACGTGCGAAACAGGACATTGGATCTCCGATCATCTTGCCAAAACCAAACATAACGCGCACCGGGTCAGCCCACTTCATAAAGATTGATGTATTTATTGCCTTGAATGGGGATCCTCCCCAACGGCGACACGCCTTCTTCTACCTGACGGGCGCCGACCTCGGTCAACAACACGCGGCTCCGGTGAGCGGAGAGGTTCATCATCCACCGCGCGAGGTAGAACGGGCCCGCGAGCTCCCATCCTTCGCCGGGACGACGCGTGTCTGGCTGCAAGCGCGCGACGCCAGGAGCGACGCCGACCGACAAGCGGTAGCCCGCCGCGGACGTTGCCCGACGCAGCGCCAAAGCGGTGCGAACCGCGCGTCCGACGGCCTCCTTGAACCCCGAAGACACCGTCCAACACACCAGCATCGCACCGTCACCACCCTCCCAGATCTCCCCATCCGACGCAGCGATCATGCTCGCCCACTCTCCGGAGAGCGCCGCGAGGGTGACCTTGGGGCTCGCGAGGGTTCGCGGGGGAGGGGAAGCCTCCATCGCGAGAACCACGATCGGCGTGGGCGCCAGCGTGCGGCGCGGGGGAGCCACCGTCGCGGCCGGCGACGCAGGGACGTGCTCCTGCACCTCGCGCAAGAACGCCGCGAGGTCGTTGTTGGTGGCGCGATGCCCCTCCCGCACGATCAGCTGCGCGAGCGCATCGAACATGTCGGTGGCGTTTGCCCAGCGGTCATCGCGATGCCGAGACAGCGTGCGGAGCAAGAACTCTTCGAGATCTTCGGAGATCTCGGGTCGATAGGAGCGCGGGCTAGGAACCTCGGCGCGGCGCACGCGCGCGAGCGTCTCGTCCCGGTTTCTCGCCTTGAACAGGCGCCTTCCGGTCAGCAGCTCGTACAGCACGATGCCGAGGGAGAACAGATCGCTGCGCCCGTCCAAGGGACGCGCCTCGACCTGCTCGGGGCTCATGTACGCGTACTTCCCGCGGATGACGTCCTGATTTCCCTGTTGGATCGCCGCGCGCGAGATGCCGAAGTCGGTGAGCTTGACCTCACCCGCAAACGACAAAAGAATGTTCTGGGGCGAAATGTCGCAATGGACGACGTTGAGCGGGTTGCCTTCATGTTCGGCGGAGTGGGCGAACTGCAAGGCGCGCAGCACCTCAGCGATCGTGAACAACGCGAGGTTGACGGGGAACTCGCCCAGGCCGCGCGCCCGGGAGGCGAGGCGAGCGAGGTCGATGCCGTTGACGTGCTCCATGGCGATGAACAGCGACCCGTTGTGCTCGCCCAGCTCGAAGACCTGCACGATGTTGACGTGCGAGAGCAGCGCCGCGATGCGGGCCTCGGTCTGAAAGAGCTCCTTGAACTCGTCATCCTTGGCGAGCGAGTCGAGGATGCGCTTGATCACGAGGATCTTCTCGAAGCCCATCGCCCCGGTCAGGCGCGCCCGGTACACCTCAGCCATGCCTCCGGTCGCGATCTTGTCGAGCAGGTGGTACTGGCCGAAGACTTCAGGTTCGCCGGGATTGGACATCACCCTCCGGTCTATCCGCAAAGAGGCGCTGTAGGACAGGGGACCGATGCCCAATTTTCATAGGTAAACTCCATTCACCACGACGGGAGCGAATAGCAGCGAAGGATGAAGTCTGGTTCGCTGGTTTTCTGGTTTGCTGTCAGTGCTGCCGCCGGGTGTAAACCCGTTGTTGAAAGCAGTGTTCCTCCTGGGCTGGACCCGATCGAAGAGAACACCGCCGCGCTCCCCGACGACGAGTCGGTAAACCTCCAGTCGTCGGACACCGACGACTACCACTCCACCCATGCGCGGGGACGCGTAGACGTCGACATCACCACGGTCGCCGCGTGCGTCGCGACGCCGGAGGTGGGTGTAGACCGCCGACGCGTCGCCGACTTTGAGGTCACCGAAGACGTCGATCCGGCCTACACCGTGTCCTACGACGTCTTGACCACGGTGATCGACACCGTGACCCTCGAGTACACCGTGTCCTGGCTGCAGGGAGACCGCGGCGACGGAACCTACGGCGCCCATTGGGCAAAAACCGACGGCAGTGACCTGCTGGAGTTCCTCGAAGGGTCCGTGTTGCTACAGCCCATCGAGGATGGAGCCACAGACGTCGGCATCATCGAGCACCTCGGAGCTGTGCTGACCAGCACCGAAGACACCGAGCAGTTCACCGGCGACTTCTACGAGAGCATCCGCGCCTGCGCCCACGGCGAGGCGCTTCCTACCTACCCGTAGAACGGAAAATGCGAATGCGCGCTGCGGTGGACGGCCGATGGGGGCTCGGCCCGTTAGTTGGGGGTGGTGCGAGATGAGGTTTAGGAGATGCTTAGGTCCGGACATTTATCGGATTGTCAGTTGCTAAGGCCCAGCACGACGCCGGAGACTAGTCGCGGCCATCGTGCGTAGAGACGCCATGAAGGTGTACGCGCGTGCGATAGCAGCAATATCTGGGCTTTTGGTTCTGGCAGCGCCTGCGTGGCCCAGTACGGTGGACGATGTTTACATCACGCTTACCTATGCACGACACTGGGGAGAGTCGGGCAGTCTTGAATGGACATCAGGCGAACGGGTGGAAGGATATTCCAACTTCCTGTTCATGGCGCTTATGACGCTGTGCGCGACGGCAAACGTCGACATCGATGTCGCGGCAAAGGTCGTCGCGATGCTGGCTGGGTGCGGATTGGTCGCGTACTTTAGCCACAAGTTGCCGATGTCCCTATCGGGCACGATACCACTAATCGCTTTGGTTTCATGGGCACCACTTTCACACTGGTCAGTCATTGGTTTGGAGGGGACGCTTTACACAGCGCTACTATGCGGTGGCTGGGTATACACCTTAGGTCGGCCGTCGCGTTGGGGAGTGGGCATAGCGTTGTTGTCGATGGCCTCGCTGACACGCCCTGAAGGCGCGTTGCATTTGCTCGCGGGGCTATCTACACACTACCGGAAAGTCGACTCACCGCCTGGTTCCCGCTGGCCAGCGGGCGCAGCACTTTTCGGCTTGGCCGCATATCACCTGTGCCGTTATACTTGGTTCGGCGCCTTCATGCCAACTTCATACTTAGTGAAGATCTCCCCCACGAACGCATCGCCCTTCGGAGTTTACCAACTTTGCGGAGACCTTCTCACGGCTGCAGGCATAGGGATATCTCTGCTTTCCGCCGGCAGACTCAAAATTCGTAACTTCGTGTGGATATGTGTTCCTTTGAGTATCCAGGCACTCACTCTCATCCGCGCCAGCGGTGATTGGATGGCGTGGAGCCGAATCACTCTGCCCGGCGTAGTGACGACGGCGATTTTGTACGCCGAGTTTGCGACTTGGAAGGTTTCCCGTCCGTGGTTGTCTGCGCTTTCGTTGACAGCGACCGTGCTTGCAAGTATTTGCGAGCCCAGAGGCTACGGATCTATCGACCTGCGGGTCCGGGACTATTTGCAGTTACCATACTTTATAAGTCACTTTCAACACGGAATTGATACTCCTGTCGCGGAGGATGTAAGTTGGGCAATTGACAACATTCCCTACGACGCCAAGGGGATGGCAGTTGACGTAGGAATACTAGGAGACATTCCACGGTTCAGCTTGATCGACATGCGAGGCCTCACGCACCGACCCGCAGCAGAGGCAATCGCCTGCCACAACGAAGAAGATTGGCTTAATCGACAACTAGCAAATGATGCGCGAAAGCCGATGTTCATTCGAGTTGCGAGATGGAGCGGCGAGACAGCCTCAGATCAGCCCGGTTGGTTGACTTTAGGGTACCACTTAGCTGCTGAACTCCGATATGGGGGTGGGATCATCGAATGGTTCTCGACGACCGATGCACGCCCCAGTGTTGCGGAGAGACAGGAGAGGTGGGATGAAGTGCTCAGGCGACACCCAGCGCATCCATTTCTCCAATGGCACGCTGCATTATCCGCGGCTGACGTGGGCAACCTGTCTCGTGCGCAGGATCTTCTGTTCGCTGGAGCTCGTAAATGGCCAACCATGGCAGAGTTCTCTTCAAGTACCCAGTCAGTAGCCATCACGCAGTCCTCAAAGGAGCTTCGCTGGACGGCGAGTAGAGGTTTCAAAGCGGAATGCGGCACCAAGCTTCGCACCCGGATGTTGTCTGAAAAGGAAAGTACGGAACTAATATTGGAGTCGACGGAAGAACTTCGAACCTCAAAGTTTACCGTTGAAATACTAGATCCGTGTAGCGAGATCGCACGTCCACTGACGCCAACGAATTCCGCGACCATAGTGTCGTGCGATGCGCCAAGACAAGTGGATATCGACATTCAGTGCACAGACTGGACATCCGACACGCTTTTCGTTCGACTTGAGACTCTCTGAACGTACTACCTTGGCACCGGAATCGTAAGTACACCTCCAGCGTCTGTACCGGCCTGCTTATCGGTGTAACCTCCGACGATAATGTCGCCCCCGCCATCGCCGTCCACGTCCTGCGTCATCGCCACGCGATAGCCAAATCGCCCCTCGCTACGTAAAGACACCGTTCGAAGATTTGCAGCAGACGTCGCAACAATGTCACGAAATCCAAGCTGATCACCCCAAATTACTACTGCACATGAACTCGCCAAGTCAGGGCACCACTGCATGGGCAGGTACGTTTCTGAGCGACCGTCGCCATCGAGATCTCCAAGGTCCAGAATATCGTACAAAAGCGCCCCTGCAGGGAGTTCGATGGTCGCACTTTGTTCCTCTATAGTCACTGACGAACTGGCAGCTATATTCGTAAATATTCTGACCTCGTTCAAATCGACGGTGGCGGCAAGGTCGCATTTTCCGTCCCCATTGATGTCGCCCACCATTTCAGCGGTGGTAGGCAAGTTCTCAGTCGTTCCCGAAAGGCGAAAAATCGCGTCTTCAGGGACCGAAGGGCTGTCCATTCCGCCTGGTAAAACGTAGGCGATGTCTCCGTAGGAGACAGAAATCAGGTAGTCTGCTACGCCGTCACCGTTGACATCACCCGCAGCGCCCAAGACGTTACCGATTCCTGCTCCTTCATACCCGCCCGAAATCTGGAACAAACCGTCCGACATCATCTGTGCCCCAGCATCCCGCGCATCGAACAACGACACTTGACCTGCATCCTGCTTCCCCGGCGCATCAGCAAAGACAGAAGACACTCCCAAATACTCGCCTCCGTCCCCAACCACGTCTCCCAAAAATACAGCATTTGAACCAGCAAGGTCACCTACCTGATCCCCCACAATCGAACTCATCGCCGCATCGGGCAGCATCAGAGACCCCGAACGTCCGAAAGTAGCCCCGCTCACGATAAAGGCAGCGCCGGTGAAGTCGTTATAGCCCGCCGCGGTCGCAACAAAGTCTACGACGCCATCGCCATCTACATCTGGCCCACCATCCAATGCGGCCGGCATGAGCCAAGACGCTCCACCTGCAACAATGGTGTTGGCCATACCGAGATCACCTTGAGACACCCCACCCTGAACAAGGTAAACTGCTCCGCCTGATGGGAATTCGCTGCTCTCATACACCGCGCCCACCAAATAGTCGGCGAGCCCATCATCAGTGACATCGCCAAGCTCCGATACTCGTCTTCCAGCTTGCCCACCGGGTGATTCGCCCACCCAAGCCTCCCCCCCATAATCCAGCTGCACGGCCTCAATCTCCCCATCGCAGTCATTGTCCGTCACGCCGTTCGCCCAGGTCTCCTCCGCGCCGGGGAACACCGTGTCGTCCCCATCGTCGCAGTCCTCGCCCCCAACGCTCGCGGCGCTCCACCCGTCGCCGTCTACATCGTCGAGGTCAGCGCCGTTGCAGTCTTGATCGGCGCCGTCATACGCGATCTCGGCGCCGCCGGGGTACGCGCTGGCATCGTCGTCGTCACAGTCCGTCGCGGAACTGACCGTGCCGTCGGGCGCTTCGCACGCGCTCACAGCAGGTGCCGCAGCACCGTAGCCGTCCCCGTCCGCATCCGGGTACCAGGCCGCGCCATCCTCGGCGTCCTCGTCGATCAGGCCGTCGCAGTCCTGATCCACGCCATCGCAACGCTCGGCAGCGCCGGGAAAGACGGCAGCGTCTGCATCGTCGCAGTCGTCGACCAGCGCGTAGGAGTCCCCGTCAAGGTCGGTGAGCTCGGCCTTGCGCTGCTCGTAGGCGTCGGGGTTGAGGAGACAGCCGCTCAGAAGTCCAAGGATGATCATGTCGTAGCCGGCGAATTTGCCAAGTATCGCGCTGTGCGTGCGCATGGAAGCGCGCGAAGGGGCGTCGTCGCAGCGGTCGCTCCCGGCATACAGGGAGCGGATGCCGCTACGCCGACTCACCGCCCGTCTCCGTCGGGATTGCCCCTGGGATCGTGAACAAACGCTGCACAGCATGCGCCCGTACTTGCTGGAGGAGGCGTACGAGGTGCTGTCGGCGCTCGACGCCGGCGACCACGCGAACCTGCGCGAAGAGCTGGGGGACCTGCTGTTCCAGATCTATTTTCTCGCCGAGATCGCTTCGGAGGGAAGCGCGGGAACATTCACCATCGACGACGTCACCGATTCGGTGGTTCGGAAGATGATCGAGCGACATCCTCATGTGTTTGCGGCTGGGACGACGCCTTCCGACGTGCTCGTCGCGGTCGCGCCGACGTCCGCGGCGGAGCACCGTCCCGCGCCCCCGTCAGCCAGCCCCGAAGAGCTTGCCCGCAACCTCGCCGATTGGGAAGCACGAAAAGCTGCGAATCGACCGGCCACGGCCTCGCGCGTGGACGGCGTCCCAAAGTCGCTGCCCGCCTTGCTGCGCGCGCACCGCGTCGGCGAGAAGCTCGCGCATGTGGGCTTCGATTGGCCGGACGTGCAGGGTGTTTTAGACAAGATCGAAGAAGAGCGGGGTGAGCTCGCCGAGGCCATGGCCTCGGGCGACCAAGCAGCTGTGGTGCATGAGTACGGCGACCTGCTGCTCGCTTGCGCGAGCCTCGGGCGCTTTCTCGGCGTTCCCGGCGAGGACGCGCTGCGACAAGCCAACCTGCGGTTTGAGGGGAGGTTCAGGTTGGTGGAGGGCATGGCGCGCGCAGAAGGGGTCAGCCTCGAGGAGGCCGGTCTCGAGCGGCTGGACGGCTATTGGCGTCGCGCAAAAGCCACGGAAGACTGCGCTCCCGATGCAGCGACTCCGCGGAATCCAGAATAGGATCCGCAGGTGACCTCCCAGCGCCCGCTCATGAGATTCCCCGCTCCATCGAGCCTCTACGCGTGCCTCTTCCCGGGCCTGCTCTTTGGGAGCGGCTGCAACGCGGCAGACGCACCCGCGGTCGCTGTCGAGCAGGCGCTGCGCGCCGACCTCGCCGTACCCGCGAGCGCTTCGCTGCTGTCGATCACGTCTTCGGGTTCGCGCCGCACACCGGACGCGCAACGCTCCGGCCTCGGTTCGTTGTTGGACGCCTACGCGCGCGGTCCTGTCAGCACCGCCGACGGCTTTCGCGTCGCAGCTACCTTTTCCTTGCCGTTGTCTGCGGTCGACGCCAGCTATTGGTCCGACTGGCAGCCGTTGCCCCTGCCGGCCGCCACCCGCGCGTTTCGAGACCCGCCAAACGAGGTCTCCGCGAGCGTTGGATACTACCGATGCAGCGTGCACTCCTGGAGCCCCAGCAGCACCGCCGGTTGGACCGCCGGCTCTTGCGTGACCCCTCCGGCCAACTTCGACAGCTACGAGGTCGCGGCCTACGACCCCGGTAAGGGCACGCTCACCGTGGTCCTGAAGCAATACTATTGAGCGATCTCCTCCTCGACCGACTGCTCCATCTTCCAAAGGAGCAGACTGCGGTATCTGCGATTCGTGACACCTACGGCGGCGCTTGGGCACACTGGACTTGGGGAGAGTTGATCGTCGCGGTGCGTCGCATGGCGGGAAGCGCCTTGCTCACGTCCCGTCGGGGCGAGCGGTCGCGGTGGACCGCGCCGCGGGGAGGGCCACAGCTGCTGCGCGATCTGGCGCTGCAATACGCTGGGGTGGTCGGGGAGCGGAGCGACGCGAACGCGGATCTGGGCGCGGAGTGGACGGCGGGTTCGGACGACCTCGGACGGCTGGTGCGCCTGCGACAGGAGGTTCGCCCGCGCGACGCTGCGGTTTGGCGCGGACGCGCGCTCGAGCACGCTGAGGTCGCGACGACCGCGGAGCGGTTGTCCAAGCGACTTGGATCGGGCCCGATCCTCTCCACGTCCGATGCGGACACCGAGCAACTGTTGGGCTGGGCATGCGTGTGGGGCGGTGCTTCGCTGGTCTGCACCGACGCTAGCCGGCGGTCCCTCGTCGATCCTACCGTGTGGGTCTGCCTCCCAGGAGATCTCGCGGGTCTCCAGATCGAGCCGCCGAACGCGTTGCAGCGCTTGGGTGTGCGCCCCCGTCCTCGCTTAGAGCGCATCTTTGTAGTGGGATCGGTGCCTGCGGGGGCGGCGTCCCAGTTTCCAGGCGTCGAGGTCGGGCCGTGGATCGCCTAAAGCCAGTCGGCCCGCTCGACGGCGTGTGCGTCATCGATCTGTCGAGGTTGATCCCTGGGCCTTTCGCCACGCTGTGCTTGCAAGGGCTCGGCGCTACGGTCATCAAGGTCGAAGACCCCAACGGCGGCGACTACCTGCGCGGCCTGCCGCCGTTCGTGCCCGGGCCCGATGGCCCGATCAACGCGTGGTTCGCTGCGCTCAACCGGGGGAAGCGCAGCGTCGCCCTCGATCTGCGCTCAGACGCAGGCAAAGCAGGGCTGATGGACCTTCTGGCCGACGCGGACGTGCTGGTCGAGAGCTTTCGCCCCGGCGTGCTCGAGCGCCTTGGCCTCCCGCCTGAGCTGCTGCTGGAGCGCTTTCCACGCCTGATCCTCGCGAGGCTCACCGGCTGGGGCCAGACCGGACCCATGGCGCGACTGCCGGGGCACGACCTCGGCTTTTTGGCGTTGGCAGGGTTGCTCTACCGCAACCCCACCGTGCCCAGCATCCAGTGGGCGGACCTCGCGGGGGGCGGACTGTGCGCGGCCTTGGAGGTGACCGCCGCGCTGTACGGCCGCGACCGCCCGGGTGCGCAACACGCACGCAGACTCCTCGACATCGCGATGCTCGACAAGCTCGTGGGTCTTCAGCAAACGGTTTTTGCCCAGCTCGCGGCTGGAGCGCCCCCCGACGAGGTGCTGACCGGCGGGAACCCGCTCTACAACATCTACGCGACAACCGACGGCCATGTCACGGTCGCTGCGTTGGAGCCTGCGTTTCTGTCGTCGTTCGCGGCGCAGGCCCCTGGGCTCGACGCCGACGCGATCGCGACCTATCTGGGCGAGGGGACACGCGCAGAGTGGGAGCGGCGCCTCGGGGAAGCCTGCGTCGTACCTATACTCTCTCCGGGCGAGGTCGCTCAACACCCGCAGGTGATCGCGCGCGACCTGTTCTGTGGCATGTTGCCGCATCCGCCCACCGGCCCGGTAATCGGCCCGGTCCCCGGGCTCGGAGAGCACACGACCGCAGAGCTTTTTCGCGTTAGATCATCGTCATGATCCCGTCGCCCCCGATTGTCCTTGGTCCGATGGAGTTTGGCGCGTTCATGCTCGCCAACGCGATCATCATCTTTTTTTGCGCGCCCCGGTTGTTGATCGACCTCAAGCGCTGGCGCAGCTGACTGCCCTGGAGTTGTCCCTTGCTGACCATGTTCCTGTTGCGCTCCGCTTTTGCAAAAGCACCGCGCATCCCCGCGATCGCCGAGGCCAAGGAGCTCACTTGGCTGGGCATCGACCTAAGCCGGGCGGAATTCTACATCCCCGAGACCTTCACCGAGCCCGGCCGCTCCTACGCATGGGTGGGCGGCATGTCCTACCCCATGTACATCCCGGCGCAGGAGCGCGTGATCAGCAGCCCGAAGGACGCGCTTGAAGCGTTTGCGTCGGGCTGGAATGAGCTGTTCCGGAGCGAACAACTAAACGATCTCGCCGAGTTCACTCGCAAGCCGGTCAAGAGCGCGGTGTCCACCCTGCTCGGTCCGACGCACAGCGACGGCTCCGCTTCGTGGTTCCACATGGAATCGGGCTCTGCCCGTGAGGCGCACCTGACGCCCGAGATCGTCGCGGAGATGGTCAAGGGCTACCCGTCTGCCGAGCTGGCGATGGTGATCATCGTCGATCGATTCTCAAAGCAGGAGAACCTTGGATGTATGTGGCCGGTCCTCTATAACAAGGACCATCAGGTGATCTGGACCGAGCACATGTGCGGTCAGACGCGTGGCCTCGGCCTGCGCAACTACTACTACGGACCGTTCAAAGAGGTTTTGGCGAACCTCGAGGACGTCCGTAAGAAGCAGTGGTAGCTCGAAAGCTCGGAGCTACCCGAGCCTGCGGGCCCACCAAGCCATGCGCTCGCGGATGATCTTCTCGTTCGCGATCTCAGTGGGCTCGTAGTAGCGATGACCGAGCAGCGCGTCGGGTAGATACTGCTGTTTGACGATGTGGTCCGGAAAGTCGTGCGGGTACTTGTACCCCGCCGCGTTGCCCTGGTCCTTGTGCAGCCCGGTAGGTGCGTTGCGAAGGTGCAGCGGTACGGGCAGCGCGCCGGAGCGCTCGACCTCTTTCATCGCCGCGTTGATCGCCGCATACGAGGCGTTGCTCTTGGGTGCAGTGGCCAAGTACGTGCACGCTTGCCCAAGCAAGATGCGCGCCTCGGGCATCCCGATGCGAACGACACCTTCGAGCACATCCACTGCCACGCCAATCGCGCGCGGATCGGCGTTGCCGATGTCTTCAGACGCGAAGATCACCATCCTGCGGGCGATGAACATCGCGTCTTCGCCGCCCACGAGCATCCGCGACATCCAGTAGAGCGCGGCGTCGGCGTCGCTGCCGCGCATCGACTTGATGAACGCGCTGACCACATCGTAGTGGGCGTCGCCGTCCCGATCGTGCAGGATGCTGACGCCCAAGGTCTCCAACGTCGCGAGCGTGAGCACCTCGCCCTCGGCGCGGTCCGTGAGCCGCTCCAGCACGCCCAGCGCGCGGCGTGCGTCCCCGTCTGAGACGCGCACGATCGCGTCCAGCAGGCCATCTTCGACCGTCCAGTGTCCCGCGAGCCCGTCCGGACTGACCAGCGCGCGGCCGAGCAGCTCGCGGAGCGCGTCCAGGTCCAGCGCCCGCAGCGCGAGCACCTCAGCGCGCGATCGCAGCGCGGGGATCAAGTGAAAAGCAGGGTTCTCCGTCGTCGCGCCGAGGAGTACGATGCGACCGGACTCCACATGCGGCAGCAACGCGTCTTGCTGCGCCTTGTTCCAGCGGTGGATCTCGTCGACGAACAACGCGACCGGCCGAGGGTCCAGCGAAGGCGGGCGATCGAGAAGGGCTTTTAGGTCCTTCACCCCGTCCAACACCGCCGACAGCGCCTCCAAGCGGTACCCGACATGGGCGACGAGCGCGCGCGCCAGCGTGGTTTTTCCAGTCCCGGGAGGCCCCCAGAGGATCAGCGAGCGCAGCCTCGCGTTGTCCAAAGCCCGTCGCAGCGGCGTTCCTGGGCCAAACAAGTGCTCTTGACCCACGATGCCGTCGAGGGTGGTCGGCCGCATACGGTCGGCGAGCGGGGGACGAGCTTCGGGAAGGGCAGGGGGCACGCGACCGGGTATCAAGGACGCCGAAGCTGAGCCGGATCGGGTACGTTGTCGGGGTGAGCCACACCCTGCTGATCGCGAACCGCGGCGAGATCGCCGTACGAATCTCCCGGGCGGCGCGGGAGCTGGGGATGCGCACGGTGGCGGTGCACTCCGACATCGACGCAAACGCGCTGCACGTCACATCCTGCGATGTGTCGGTGTGTATCGGAGGGGCATCGCCTGCGGCGTCCTACCTGAACATCCCGGCGATCTTGGCGGCCGCAGCAGCGACGGGCTCGACGATGCTGCACCCTGGCTACGGGTTTCTCTCTGAGAACGCAGATTTCGCCGAGGCCGTCGAAGCGGCGGGGCTCATCTGGGTAGGTCCTACGCCCGAGGCGATGCGCACGCTGGGCGGGAAGCTCTCAGCGCGGGAGCACGCGCGGCGCGTGAACATCCCCGTGCTGTCCGGGGCGCGCGTGGGCGATGAGACCGGCGATCCGCTCGTATTTCCGCTGCTGGTAAAGGCCTCCGCGGGCGGTGGCGGGCGCGGCATGCGGCGCGTGGATCGCCTCGAAGACCTCGACGACGCCATCGCAAGCGCAAAGGCCGAGGCACTCGCTGCCTTCGGCGACGCCACCGTCTACACCGAGCGCCTCCTCGTCGCGCCCCGCCATGTCGAGGTGCAGATTTTGGGCGACGGACAAGGCAATGTCGTGGTGATCGGCGAGCGGGAGTGCTCGATCCAGCGGCGGCATCAGAAGCTCATCGAAGAGGCCCCGTTCGATGGGCTCGGCGACGCGCGGCTCCCCCTGCACGACGCGGCCCGTACCGTCGCGGCGTCCGTGCGCTACCGCAGCGCGGGGACCGTCGAATTCCTCTGGGATGGGCACACGGCCTGGTTCCTCGAGGTCAACGCACGCTTGCAGGTCGAGCACCCGGTCACTGAGCTGGTCTACGGTGTCGACCTTGTGCGAGCGCAGCTCCAGCTCGCGCTCGGCGCCCCGCTCACTCAGGTGGTTCCCCATGCGCCCGAGCCGCGTGGACACGCGATCGAGTGCCGCATCCTCGCGGAAGATCCGGCGCAGGGCTACCTGCCTTCGCCCGGCACGCTCGGTCTCGTCCGCTGGCCGCAGGCGCCGGGAGTGCGTGTCGATACCGGCGTCCGGGCAGGGGACGTGGTCTCGACCCACTACGATGCGCTGCTCGCCAAGGTCATCGTGCACGCTCCCGACCGCGAATGCGCGCGAATGCGCATGATCCGCGCCCTCGATGACACCGTCGTCATGGGCGTCGCGACGACGGTCGAGCGCCTCGGAGATGTGCTCCGCAGCGAGGCCTTCGCGACCGGGGCGTACTCGACCGAGACGCTCAGCGCCCCCGACGCGATGCCCGGGGCCATCCCCGAACGCCCGCTGGGCCTCGCCGTGGTGCTCGCGGCCGCCGCGCTCGCCACCTTGCAGCCCGCAAAATCGGAAGCGGGTCGTACCGGCGCGAGCGGCGGTGAGACCGCGCTCCCGAGCCCGTGGCAGACCGTTCCGAGGTGGACGTGAAGGTCTGGACGATCGCTGGAGGCGCGGCCCCGCAGCGTGTCGAAGCGGACGTGCGCTGCGGGCGGCCAGCGCCCGGCGCAAACCCTGTGATCACCGTGCTCGTCGGCGATGCGACCCATACTTTTGTCGCCGAGTCGGACGGCGAAGGCTGGCTGTTGCGCACCGCTGCTCCCGAAGGAAGCGGCGGACCGTTCCGGGTGGTCGTCGCCGGCGATGAAGTGGTGATCGACGGGCGAAGGCGCACGGTGCGCGAGGCCGTGAGCGCGGCGAGAGGCGCGGTGCAGAGCGCCCCGCTGATCGTCACGCCCTCGATGCCCGCGGTGGTCACGCGCGTGCTCGTCGAGGACGGCGCGATCGTCGCGAAAGGCGATGGAGTCGTCGCGATCTCGGCGATGAAGATGGAGGTCACGCTGCGGGCCCCGCGCGCCGGGACCGCCCGGGTGCGCGTCGCGGTGGGCGACAAGGTGATGCCCGGAGATGTGCTGGTGGACGTCGTTGAACACCCATCGGAGGTGCGATGAGTTGGGTAAAAGACGGGCCGGTCGCTACGTTCACGCTGGACCGCCCAGAGGCGCGAAACGCGCTGGATCTCGCGACCATCGAGCAGCTTTTGCATGCGCTCGAAGCGCACGCCGCGGATCCCACGCTCCGCGTGGTGGTCCTCACCGGCGCGGGCTCCCGGGCGTTCTGCGCCGGCGCCGATCTGGCCGGGCTGGCGGCCAGCCCAGAGCTGCGTCGCCACGCGGGTCGTCAATACGCCGCGCTGTTGGCGTGCATCCATCAGTATCCTCGACCGGTGATCGCCCGCGTGAACGGCGCGTGTATGGCCGGGGGCTGGGGGTTGCTGTTGGCGTGTGACCTCGCGATCGCGGTGGAGACGGCGACGTTTCAGCTGCCGGAGGTGCACGTCGGGATGTGGCCGATGATGGTCGGCGCGTTCCTCGTCCCGATCGTCGGGCGCCGCGTCGCGCTGGACCTCGCGCTGACCGCTCGAAAGATCGACGCCGGCGAGGCTCGAGCGCTCGGATTGGTGAACCGCGTGGTCACCGACCTCGACGCCGGCAGCACGCAGCTGGTGCGCGAGCTGCTCCGCGTCAGCCCGACCGCGCTGCGCATCGGACGCGCGGCGTGGAGCGAAGCCGCAGGCATCGCCGTCCCGGCTGCGCTCCCTGTGCTGGCCGAGCGGCTCGGTGACCTGATGGAGTCCGAGGACGCGGCGGAGGGCTTCCGTGCGTTCCTCGAAAAACGTGCTCCACACTGGCAGGATCGCTGATGGCTCCCACCGTACATCAGGTTTTTGTGACCGGGCTTTTGCCGTGGATCGACGCGCCCCGCTTGCTCGGTCCGGGCGATTGGGTGTTTGAGGGTCGCAGCGCTCGATGCAGCTTGCCTACCCACGCCGCGGCCGACCTCGACGCCCGACTGCACAACGTGGCGATCGGCGGCAGCGCGATCACCGTCACCAGCCAGCCGGCGCTCCCGCGGCCCGCCGTTCGCGCCGCACGCACCACCGACGCCCGCCGCCGTCGAGACACCTCGCCGGGGTTCTCGCGCAGCGGCGCTCGCTTGGACGACGAAGGCAAGGTCTCACTCACGCCCGAAGCGCTCGCGCTGGAGATCGGCAAGCGCGCATGGGACGCCGGCATGCGCACGGTCGTTGACGCGGGCTGCGGGGCTGGCGGCAACACCATCGGCTTCGCGCGCGCCGGCCTGCATGTGCTCGCGGTCGAGCGGGACGCCGCGCGCTTGGCGGATGCGCGTCACAACGCCCGGCTGTACGGCGTCGAAGCGCAGGTTCGGTTTGTGCTCGGGGACGCCGTCGCCCTCGCGCGCGCAAACACCGCTGACGCGCTGTTCGTAGACCCACCGTGGGGCGTGAACTGGGCTCGGGATGGGATGGGCGTGGCGGAGCTTCCGCCGCTCGCCGAGCTGCTCGCCATCCAAGGCAAGTACCGCACGCAGCTCTTCAAGCTGCCGCCCTCGTTTCGGGCGTCGGAGATCGCGGATGCGCGCGCGTCCGCCACCTATGGCATCGCGCCGGGCGACAATCGCCGCGTGAAGTTCCTGCTGCTGACCCGCTATTGCGCTTCGGGGTAGAGGCTCGAGACGATCTGAAACTGCGCAAAGATGCTGGTTTGGCTGGTCTCCAGCTTCCAAACGACCTCTCCGTCCGGCGTCTCCTCGTGCAACGGCAGTCCGGAGCCTTCGTTGACGAAGGTGTTGCCATTGGCGAGCCGCCGCGCCTCTCCCAACGCAAACGGGGCTTGACCCCAGGCGCCACGCCAAACCTCCGTCAAGCCGCCGTCGGTGCGCGCATACTCGATGGCGCCGGCCCCGTCGGTGTCGGTCATGAACATCAGCAGGTTGCCGTTGGGGAGGATGTTGACGTCGTGCTGGTAGTCAAAGGGCGGATCGGCCGCGATGCCGTCCATCCCGTAGAAGTGGTTGACCGCGCCGGTCGCGCGATCGATGAACAAGATGTCGTCGGCGTGACCGAGCGAGAGCAGGTACTCCCCGGTGCTCGCGTCGTATCGAAGCATGTTCCCGTGCGTCCAGTCGAGGCCGCCGTAGATGCTGCGATCCATGCGGCCATTCTGACGCATCGGGACGACATCCCAGACCGAGAACACCGTCTTGGAGCTGCCGTCCAGCGCGACCTCGACGATCGCGTCACCCACCCAATTCGCGGTCTCCCCGGTGTCCGGGTTGGTGTAGGAGCGCGTGTCCAGCGCCTGATACGCGATGGTCCCGTCCGGCAGCTCACACAGCATGTGGTGCGCGAGCGGGGTCGCTACGGTCGCGACGACGTCTCCCTCCATGGAGGTGCGCGCGATCTGGCTGTCCTCTCCGCCCATGGCTCCAAAGTAGGTGTTGGTGAGGATCGTCTCGCCATCGAAGGAGTAGTGCAGGTCCATCGCGGTGCCATCATCATCGCTGAACGAATACCAAACCAAGGCGCCATCGCGCCGAAAGGCGGCCCGCTGCGGGTGACTGCCGGTGCCACCCGCTCCCGTGAAGAACGCCCCGATCACGTAGGGGGCAGCGTCTTGACCCTCCTCGTTCACGGTCACCGTCACCCTCGGGACCTCAGCGGGAGCGGTGCCGGTGTGCGTCACGCCAGCGCAGCTCTCCGTCCCTGAAGCGCCTTCGGTCACGCCCCGCCAGTACACGTCGGTGTCTTCGGGCATCCCTAACAGCGCGATCTGTACGTCCGCGGCGTCGGTGGCCGGCGTGGTCATACCGTAGCTGTCGGTCTCGCCGTATTCGACGTACGAGGTTCCTGCTTCCGACGTCCACGCCACGTCCACCGCGAGCGGCATGCTCGCGTTCACGGTCGCGGCGCACGCGAGGGCTTGTGGCTCGGCAGCCTTGCACCCGGAGAGCGCGATCGACACCGCGAGAGAGATACGGCGCATGGAGCGCTCCAGTTATGAACCGGTAACCGATGCAGCGGAAGCGGGGACGTTCAGCACCGGATCATAGCCCCAGCCGTCTTCGCCCTGCACGGGGCTTTGACCGGTGATCCACGCCCAGATCGCCATCGGCATCGCCCCATTGACCGCGACCGCGACCTGCGGGGCGTTCGGATCCACCGGCGCGCCCCAAACCCCCACGAACGCGTCCTTCTCGGCGTAGCTCTCCCCGGCGTGCCGCCCGGGGACCAGCGTGTTGTAGCCCACGCCGTCTTTCGGAAAAAGATTGACGGTCCCTGCTAAGTCCGTGTCGTACAGGTGCGCGAGCTGCACGACCGAGTCGGGACGTACGCTCGCCCAGGTCTTGGCGCGCCACGTGGTCTCGTCGCACCAGGCGGCGGGATCCTCGGACACACTCGCGGCGACGCACGGCTCCGCGGACTGGGGCATCGCGCCCCACGGGGAACGCCCGCGGAGATCCAGCAGATCCGCGGTCCCCGGCGCGCCTTGTTGGTATCGGATGCGGTCCCCCACACGGGTGAGGTGCACGACCACGCGCTCACCGGCGCGCTCACCTTCGAGGTACACGTGGGCTTGTTCGGCGTCGCACGGGCCTTCGCGGACCGCGAGGTAATCGAGGCTCGCGCCCAGACGCCGCACCGTCTGGTCGATCACGTCCAAGGTCTGGCCACTCTGCACCTTCAACGCCCGAAGCTCGCTCAACACCGGTTGGCGTCCCCAGTTTTCACCCTGATCGACAAACCAGTCCATCATGTAGTTTCCACCTGCGGTAGACGCGACAACGACGTCCCATCCACGCATGGACGGAGGTCGCAGCGGATCGGTGAGCTTCGGGCCTTCGCCTTCGTCCGAGCTGATCTTCGTGACCTTCAACTTTACGCCGTCGTGGGCGAGGCCCTCGAGCACCTCCACTTCAGGGCGCACATACCAATGGACCGCGGTCAGGCCATGGTCACCGGCCATACCGAACAAGGTGCGCGGCTTGACGCCCGCGGCTTCGTAGGCGGCGTCGGCCTTGTCGAGCCAAAATGACAGGCGAGCGAGCTCGCCGGTCGCGCTGACGATCTCATCGGAGAGCGGTCCCTTTCCGTGGGCAAAGTGATCCGGCCACGGGTCGTACCACTGCAACAGATCCGGCATCGCGTCAGGGGCAAGCTCCGCGATCTGCTGAGCCAACGCGTGAGCATGAACCCGCACATTTCGCTGGTTCCACAGGTCCCACAGCTCCCACGGGTGATGCGACGCGGTCAACACCGCTTCGCGCTCCAGCAACGCCGCGCGCAGGTCCCGCAGTTCGCGCTCGTTCTGGGCGCGCTGATGGAGCTCGGCCATGCACAGCGACTCGCCAAAGTCGCGCATCGACTCACCGACCGCGAGGTTCAAGAACGCATCGAAGCTGAAGCCGGCGCGCTCGTCGTACTGCGCGCCGCAGCTCATGGTGTTCAGCGACTCCAAGCGTTGAAACAAGGTCTTCATGCCCTGTTGCCGCGCGAGCGTCGGGAGCAACAGCGCATCGTTGCCGTAGAAGTAGTAGGCGCGCCCTTGGGCGTCTTCGGATCCGCGCGCAGAGCGGTCCACAAAGTGAAAGTTCGGGATGCCCGTGCCGCCCGGTCCAGCGACCGGCGCTCCGGTCTGCACGATCGGCAGGTTCCGCACCGAGATCGTCGGCGTTGTCGACACGCCTTGCAGGGCGATGCCGGGCTGCACCGTGCCGAGCAGGCGCTCGAAGAAGGGCAGGGGATGCCCGCCTCGCGTGACAAAATCACGCAGGTAGGCCTCGTGCACCGGCGGAGTCTGCACCGCCGTAGGCGTAGGTTTGGACGGCGCCCGGTTCTCCATCGCCCAGCGCAGGTACGGGTCAAGCCCGGTGGGATTCGCAAGAGCGCGCACTAAGCGGCCTTGCAAGCCGTCTACGACGATCTGCACGCCAAGATGCCGCGTGTCTTGGTAGTGCAGCCACGTCCACATCTCAGGCTGTTCGGGGTGATCAATGCCCGCGTCGAGCATGGCCTGCACCGCCCGGGTGGTCGTGAGCCGGCGCGCAAAGACCCGGTAGTGCTTGCACACTTCGCCATCGACAACCTGCAGCAAGGTTGCGGAGATCGCGCGCTGACGCGCTTCGTCCTTGGTGATCGCGACGGCGGCGGCGCGCATGTCGCCTTCCGGCAGCTGGGTAGCGGCCTCCTCAAAAAGCGTCTTGAGGACTGGAAGCGTCGCTTCTACCCGAATCGTTAGCGCCGAATCGGGGATGTTCGGACCGTCCGCGGTGCACACGAGCCGCTCGCCGACGTCTTGACCCGGCCGCGGAGACGACAACCATGCGGCGTCGTAGAGCTCGACGAGGCGCGCGATGCGGTCTGGGGTCAAAAAGGCAGCTCTGTTGGACGTGGTCTCGGGCTCGGTCGGCGGCACGAATTGGAAGTTGTCGTGTTCGAGGCCGGGGCCGGGCTGCAAGGATGCGCGCGCCCAAAGCGCAAAGTTGGTGTCTTCGGAGTCTGTGAGCCCCGTGCGCGCGTAGGTGTCTTTCAAGAAGAGCAGGAACGGGATCAGCTCGTCCACGAGGTTCTGCGCTTCGATGCTGGCAAGAACCCGGTCGCGCACCTCGGGCTTCAACGGGAGTCCCCGCACCCATGCGCCCAGACCCGCGCGCGCGAGGGTCGGCGCCGCCCACTCCATCGGGATGCGCCCTACGGGCTCCGCCGCTTGATTCAAGCGGTCCAGCACGACCTGAGCTTCGCTGTACACCGCGTTGTCCACCGGGCCCGCGGTCGGGTCCACCGAAAACAGAGCCCAAAGGAGCGCAGTGACCCCGAGCCCGCCGAGTATGGGGAGGCGGTAGCTTCGTGAGCTAACGTTCATGGCATCGCTCCAATTTCGCTGACTGCGCCGATAGCGAGCGGTTGCTCCATTCGGAGCAGGCCGCTCTGGGTGTTGTTCGCGTCGGTGACGAAGATGTCGCCGGTGCTGCCCCACGCGATCAGATGGGACCCGTCTTCGCGCCGCGTCGTGTCGCCGAGGACCAGCGCATATTGCGGATCCTCGGGCGCGTAGGACCACTCGAGCGTGGCGGTGCGCGCACGTTCATCGACCCGGTACTCCGCCGCGCGCGAGCCTTCGGTGGCGTCGCGGTTGTCGAATACGCCGAGCCGACCGTCGTGAAATTCGGGCGCGTGCTGTGGCCCAAAGCCGCCGTCGCCCACAAACGTGAACTCGTTTTCGGCGCCGCCCATGAACCACACGGTGTTGCCGGTCGCCCGGTCCACCTTGATCACCTGCTCGGGCCACCACAACGAGACGTAGTAGGCGCCCTCGCTCTCGTCGTAGGAGAGCCCGTTCGCGTGGGTCCAATCCGGCTCGCCGTTGGGGAAGGGCGTCAGGTTCCATCCTGAGTTTTCGGTGGGCGTGAGCGCGTCGAAGGCGCTCCAGACGACGCGCTGCACGCCGTCTCTAGCGACCTCGACGATCGTGTCCCCGGCGATGGACTGGCCATCCACCTCCTGAAAGGTCGTGACGAGCTGCGCCCAGAGCGGCCCAGCGTCCCCGTTCTCGACGAGCACGGTGTCGTGGTGGGCCCAGGGGAGCGGATGGAGCACCGGCTCCCCCCCCGCGACGGGGACCTCGAACAGGTAGCCCTGACCGTCGTTGGTGGGGTCGAACGCCGAGCCGTACACCGTGCCGGTGAGCGCGTCGTAGCGGGCGGCCGCGACCACCGCGTCGCCCGGCTGCCAGTACCAGACCACGCCGCCGTCCAAGGACAAGATCACCACGGCCGCGTGCTCGTTGTCCGACAAGCAGCTGGTCAATAACCAGGGGCCCAGCCCGTCCAGCGTGACCTCGACGGTGCTGCGGAAGTTGGGGAGCACGCGGGGCAGCGCGTCGGTGGTCACATCCTGAAGCGGCCCGCCCACCGCATGGCCGCGAGCGTCGGTGCCTTCGACGCGAAAGCTGCTGCTCGCACCACCGTGCAGGTAGAGCACAAAGTCGAGGGCGCCGCCGGTCTGCTCGGGAGTCGCGGCCCAGGTCGCTTCGTCGGCGTTTGTATCGCCATAGACGACATGGGCGCGTACGCTCGGGTCCGCGTCTACGTGCACGAACGCCCGCGTCACCATCGTCGGATCCAGCGTGACCGTGCCATCCAGTGACGGGTCAACGCAGCCGCCTAAAAACACGACTGACAGGGGGACCGCGCAGAGGAGCGCCCACATTTGTCCGGGAGGATGAGTAACGAATGACGGATTTCGCATGCGCCGCTCCCGTAGCTGGATAACAGCGATCATGCCTATCGACGCCGAGCGCTTTCGCGCCCTGTTCCCACGGCTCTGCGGGTCGCTGAATGACGCAGCCCTGTCGCCCTTGCTCGAGTCCATGCGCCCGCGGCCCTTCGCGGCCGGCGAGCGGCTTTGTACGCAAGGCGGCCACTCCGCGCGGGCGCTGTTCATCCTCAGAGGTGCGGTGGACGTGCAGGTGACCGCGCCGGGGGTCACGGTCACCCTCGGCACCCTCGAAGCGGGCGCTTGGACCAACACGATCCCGTTGATCGAGCCCGGTCCGGCCGAGTTCGACGTCGTCGCGCAGACCATAGGCGCAGCGATGGAGCTGACCTACGGGGACCTCTCCGCCCTGCGCCGCGACCATCCGAACACCGCGCGCGTGTTTCTCGGCGGTTTGATCGCCGATCTTTCTCACCGCCTGCGCGTCAGCCAGCTCGCCGTCGGCTCGCCTTCGGGCGGGCAACCCCGAAGCGCGCGCGAGGCCACCGGCTGGCTCAGCGGCACCACGATCCCGGGCGCGATCGTCCCAGAGGAGAGCTGATGCTGGATTCCTTGCTCGGAAGTCAATGGTTGTTCGATGATTTTTCCAGTCGGGAGATCGCACAAATCGCCGGAGCGATGACCGAACGGGTGGTCTACAACGGCGAGGTGCTGATGCTCGCGAACGAGCGCCCCGATCGCCTGCTCGTCGTCCTTGAAGGTTCGGTAGAGGTGTCGAAAGTCGAAGACGGCGTCGATCGCGTGCTCGCGCTGCTCGGCCCAGGCTCCCTTGTCGGACTGGTCGCGCTCTTGGACCGCGGTCGCCGCGCAGCGACCTGCACCGCGCGCGGAAAGGGGCGCGTCGCCGAGATGCCGCGCGACGCCTTTGATCTGCTGCAGCAGTCGAACGCTCCGCTGGCCGACAAATTCCAGTACGCCGTCGCTCGCCAGCTCGCGCACGACGTCAAGCAGATGACGCGCGGGCTTCTATCCGACGCGCTGGGCGAGTAAATCCCGTCGTGAGCACCGTAGAACCGATCTTTCATATTGTGATGTATGAGCCTGAAATTCCACAGAATTCGGGCAATGTCGGGCGACTGTGCCTCGCGGTTCAGGCCCGTCTCCACCTCGTGCATCCGTTGGGCTTTCAGACCGACGCGAAGATGGTTCGCCGCGCAGGCTTGGACTACTGGAATCAGGTCGACGTCGTAGAGCACGCCGACGGCGACGCGTTTTGGACGTGGGCAGAAGGACGTCGCTGCTACCTTTTCAGCTCGCTCTCCGAGCGCAGCTACACGCAAATTCCTTTCGCGGAAGGCGACGTCTACATCTTCGGGCGCGAGTCGGTAGGGCTGCCGCAGGCGCTGGTCGACGCGCACGGGGCGTGGACGTTGCCGATGATCGGCAACACCCGCAGCCTCAACGTCTCGAACGTCGCAGCCATCGTCGCATACCAGGCGCTGCAGCACGTCCGGCCCGCCCTTTTCGGGAGTTGATCCCGCGACGGCCGGTTTCTTGATAGCGTGCGCGCTTCGCTGGAGTCTCGCTTGTCTGTCTACACCACCGATGTCCTGATTGAAGGCGCGCGCCGCGATGACGTGCTGGCGTGGCTGGCCGACTCGGCCCACCACCACACGATCCTCGACGGAGCCTGGGACGGGCTGAAGCCGGTGGGCGAGGGAAAATGGGAGGTCACGGTGGGCACGCCGCTGCGCTCCCGCACCATGACCTACGCCTTCGACCGCGTGGACGACGACCACGGCGGGCGTCGCGTGCACGTGACCATCGGCGGGAAGCGCACCACCGGCAAGCTGCACTGGAGCTTGCGCACGGTGAAGCCCTCGACGAACACGCTGGTCACCCTACACGCCGACCTCGACAGCGGCGGCGCGTTGGGCGCGCTCGTCGAGCAGCTTGGCATGCGCGAGCGGCTGGAGAAGGGGTTTCGCACCATGGTCGCGAACGTCGCAGCCGCCGTAGTCAAGTAGACCGCCGCCCGCGGTCTACGAGCGCGCGCCTCCGCTGCGCCTACCGGAGCCGCCCCTCCACGAAAGGCACCTCAATGCACTTCTCGTGGTTGATCGGTCCGTGTCCGAAGTAGCCCGACTCTCCGAAGAGCTCCCCGTGGTCGGCGGTGATGGTGATGTAGGTGTTGTCCGGGCACAGGTCGAACAACATCTCGACTTGGCGGTCCACCCACTCCACGGCGTTGACCTGTCGGCGATGCAGTTGCTTCATCTTGTCGTCGTCGAAGAACTTGTCGGCGGCGGAGGCCGGGACGATGCCGCCCTTGCGGAGGTGATCGTCGAGGTGCTTGAACACGCCGTTCACGCCGGAGATGCGCGGCCAGTGATTTTCAGGCTCATCCGGCGTCGCATACGGGTAGTGCGTCTCGCCGGTGTTGATCACGAAAAAGCTCGGCCGGTCTGCATAGAAGCGCATCTTGCGAAACGCCTGCGTGACGTCATTGTGGTGGTCAAGCAGCTCGAAGGTGTCAAAGCCGACGTTGATCGGGGTCTCCGGGTTCAACACCGGCATGCTCACGAACATGTTGGTGCGATACCCGATGCTCTGGAGGTACTTCGGCAGCCACAAGTTGGGCACCATACTGCCGAAGGTCATATCGGGCAGCCGGAACCGGTCTTTGAACTTCAGGAAGTCGTCTTTGTAGTACTCGCTCGCGTACACCTGCGGCGGGCTGGAGTGCGGCAGCAGGCCGATCAGCAAATTGTAGTGGGACGGTGCGGTCCACGTGGCGTAGGTGTACCGTTTTTCCAAAGGTCCAAGCTTGCTCATCACCTTGGGCTTTGCGCGCACCCAGCTGTCGAACCGGCAGGAGTCGAGGATCAAGATCACGTAGTTGCTCGCCCCGGGCGGAGGCGCAGGGCGCGGGCGCAGGATCGGGCTTGTCGTAGGGGCAGGGGGCGCGGCCTCGGCGGCACGCCCGAACAGGCGGTCACGAATTCCCATCAGAACCACACGCAGGACGATTCGGACAGGTAGTTGGCGGCGCCGCTGATCCAGTAGCCCGCGCCGAACTCGTTGTTGCTGGAAGCAAAGCGCCAGCTCGCCGTACCGTCCGCGGCGGTTTCAATCGCGTAGTCCTCGTTGAAGGACTCATCCCCGCTCCACATCGCTGAAGGACAGGTCGTCTCTGCGGTGTTGAGGTTCGCCGCGACCGCCAACCCGAGGTCACAGGTGGAGCAGGCGCCGGTACCTCCCGACGTCGCGACCGTGTCCCAGACGATCACACAGTCGGCACCGCCGTTGGCCTTCCATGTGGTGTTGGCAAAGTAGTAGATCGCCTCCTTTCCGGACCACTCGCTGCTGGACCCCTGCGCATACTCGCCCCAGAAGTATTCCCGGGCGCCCTCGGTGGGGTTGCCGGAGAGCGCCTCGCATCCATCGGAGTTCGGGAGCATCTGCTCGCGCACGTCCCGTAGGAGATCGGCGTCGCTGTCGGAATCACTGTCGGAATCACTGTCGGAATCACTGTCGGAATCCGTGTCGGAGTCGCTGTCGGTGTCAGCGTCCGAATCGGCATCGGTGTCTGCGTCGCTGCCCGGGTCAGCAGGCGCGTCCTTCGCTCCGTCGCAACCTGTGAAAACCGAGGCAGCCAGCCCGGAAATCATCACAAAAACACTAAAGTTCGGGGTCCAGGTACGCATCACGGCTCCGTTCTTCTTCTCCGTATCAACAATCCCCGCCCCCTTGCAGGAGGATCTGCGACATCCGCCGCCTCTCAGGCTACATCGCTGCTCATGCGAACCCTGACCTTCATGTCCCTTCGCGCGCTCCCTGTCGCGCTTCTCCTGCTCCTGACGGTCGCTTCTGGCCCAGCCCGCGCGGATGACCTGTCCTACGGCTACACGCCCGCGCCCGGCCCCAACGAGAACCCGGCGGTGTTGATCACCCCGAATCGCACCGTCGCGAGCCTCTTTGTGTCGATCACCGCCGGCTCCAAGACCATCGAGACCACCAAGAAAAACTGCGCCGAAGGCGTGCAGCTGCGCATTGAGTGGCCCCGGGACACCAAAGTCACCCACGCTGACGTGTTCCTGCGCGCCTCGTTCAGCGACGGCAGCGTCACCGAGACCACCATCCCCATCGACTACGCGTTCAAGGGCCAGCTGTCGGTCGACCTTTCGCACGCGACCGCGGACATCGCCGAACGCACCGTGACCGTCGCGGTGTCGGCGCCCGTCAATCAGGCCGACATCATCGCGTACGGCGCCCACAAAGCCGAGCTCGACCGCTCCAGCATCGCGATCTCGGGCGGCCCGGGAACGGTGACGGTGCCTTTTGTAGGCGACCCTGCGGAGGTCGTCATCCTCGACGTCACGCTGCGAAATGACTCCGCCTACGCGGGCTTTACCTATTCTCCGTGGTTCCTCGACATCCCGCACGAGGACGTGCTCTTCGCGAGTGACTCGGCCGAGATCGCCTCGGACCAAGCGTACAAGCTGCAAGCCACGTTGGAGCAGCTCAATGACGTCGTGGACAAGTACGGATCGATGGTGCCGGTCAAGCTCTACATCGCAGGATGTACCGACACCGTTGGTGACTCCGGGCACAACAGCGAGCTCTCCGCGCGTCGCGCCGACGCGATCGCCCGCTGGTTGCGCGCAAACGGGTTCAAGTATCCGATTTTCACCTTTGGATTTGGCGAGTCGCTGCTGGCGTTGCCGACGGGGGACGGTGTGGACAACGCCGCAAACCGGCGAGCGCTGTACATGGTCGGCGCGAATCCGCCTCCAGCGGGCTCGGGCGTCCCCGGCGTAGGCTGGCGAGCGGTGAAATAGCGTGCGGTCGCTCGCTTTTCTGCTCCTCGGCGGATGCCTTGAGGAGACTAAAGGAGAATTCATCCCGCTCGACCCTGCATATACGCTGGGTCACGACGACGGCATGGGCGATCACCGCAGCGACGCGACCGGTGACGGCGTCTGGACCAACCTCAAAGAGCACCGCCTCCACATCACGGGCATCGTCAAGTCCGACGACTCCTCTCCGGTGCAGATCGACGTCAATGTCGACGACGCGAGCGCCACGGCCACAAACGGGCAGAGCCGCGTCGGCGCGCTGCACCTCAATGAACCCGGCCCCTTCGAGTTCTACGCGCCAGAGGACGTCACCGTCATCCACCTGCAGGCGTTTCAGGACCCCGAAGTCGACGGGCCCGGCGAGAGCGATCCCTTCGCGCGCACCGACATCGTACCCGCGGGCAAGGAGCCGGCGCCGATCGTGCTGCAGTTGCGCGTAGGCGCCCGCGGCCAACCCGAGGGGCTGCCAGGCGCACCTCCGCCGGGGGGAGATCCGAACGCGCCAGCCGGCGGGCCTGGGGGCGGGCAAGGGCCCCAACCGGGCGGCGACGGTCAACCCAGCGGCCCGAACCCCTTTACCGGCGTCACCGACTTCGTGACGGTGTCGGGCACCATCTCCGCGCCACTGAAGCCCGTGGTGGTGGACTTCTTCAAGGTAGATCCAGCCGGGCAGGGGGGACGAACGCACCTCTTCAAAACCGAAACGTCCACCGGAGCGTGGTCGGCGCAGTTCCCGCGCGGGTACGGTCAGATCCTGATCGAGGCGTTCGTGGACCCGCAGAAAGACGGTCCAACCTCGGGAGATCCCATGGTCGTCTGCCCGTGCAACCCGCTGACCGTCGCCGGCGCGAACGTAGAGAACATCGCGTTGGTCATTCCCGGCTGAAGGGATCGCCTCCGTTGCCGGTTTGACACATGCGCGCCAGTTGACACGCACATTTGAAACCCGTACCATCGAAGTCTCTTCAAGGAATCAAAAATGCGTACTCACTCCGCTACACTGGTCCTACTCTCTGGCATCGCCCTCACCGTCGGCTGCAACCACAAAGAGCTGGAAACCGACACCGCAGAAGACACCTCAGTCGTCACCGACACTCAGGACACCGGCGAGGTTGAAGACTCCGACAGCAGCGACACCGAAGACAGCGGCGACAGTGGCGACACCACTCCGGTGGGCGTGCACGGGACCATCGAAGGCAAGGTCTACCTGCAGCTCTACAGCACCGACGAAAACGGGGATCTGGTGCTGCTCGACTGGGCAGACAAGTTTGACTCCTACCCCTACGGCTCGGTGTTCGTCGGCGCCTACCAGCTCGACAGCGAAGGCTACCAGATCCACTACGGACAGGACGTCATCTCCGAGCCCACGGTCACGCCGGCGCCGGGTGGTGACCCCTACTCGATCGCCATCGACGAAGACAGCATCCCCAGCGTGTACGTCTACGCCAGCCTCGACCAGTCGGTCGACGGCATCATCGGCACACGCGAGCCCACGGCCGCCTACGCGAATGAGGTCTACTCGCTGGACGGCGGAACAGTCACCGGCATCGACATCACCGTGATGGTTCCCTACAACGGCGGCGATGGCGGCGGTGGAACCGACACCGGAAGTGGTGGAGGCGGCGGTGGCGGCGGTGGCGGCGGTGGTGGCAGTGGTGGCGGCGGCCTCGACTGCAGCGACCCGATCACCGTCTCGGGCACCGCAACCGTGGGCACTTCCTACGTCGAAGGCAAGGTTGCGGTCATGTTGTACGACACCAGCAACGTGGGGCCGTACTACTCCACCACGCTCACTCCGACCCCGACCAGCACCGGCGCAGAAGGCAATTACGCGATCGAGACCTGTCCTCGCGAAGGCCAGATGAAGGTGCTCGGCGCCTGGGACAGCAACGTCAACGGGCTCATCGACCCCGCCGACCGTTGGGGCGTATATGTCAACGCGGACGACGAAGACGCCAACCCGATCACCATCGGCGATGCTTCGCTGGCGAACATCGACGTGCTGATCCCCTTCGGCGACCACCACCCGACGGTCATCCCGTTCGTGAGCCTCTCCGGCACGATCTCCACGACGCTGGACTGGTCCACCTGGGGCGGGCTCTACGTCGCAGCGCTCAAGTATCGCCCCGAAGGCGAGATCACCGTAGACTCGCTGTCGGACGGCTACGACATGATGTCGTGGACCACCGCCGAACTTGCAGCGTCCTCGAGCTTCGCCTACCACGTAGAGGTGCCCGCGAACACGATCACCTACCTGTGGGCCTACGGGGACCAGGATGGGGACGGGCTGCTGAACGAGGCATTCGAGGCCATCGGCACGCTCGCGTCCAACGGACGGGTGATCACCGGGGAGACTGCACAGTCCGGCATCAACCTGACGATGACGGTCGTCGCGGCACCGTAGTCGCCGGATGATCTTGGAGGCTGCCCCGGACAAGGCTGCCTCCCCCGACAGGGAATAATTGGCTGCCTCGGCGTGCTCTGAGGTGGCCGGGCGTGCTATGAGACGCCGGCTTGCCGTACCTCACTGGAGTTTTCATGAAGTGCCTTCTACGCATCTCCCCCTTTCTCGGACTCGGCGCACTGTTGTTGATGTCGGGAGATGCGCTCGCCGGCGCGCGCCAATCCGCCTTCAAGGTAGATTCCAACAAGGGAAAAAACTACTACAGCGGCACCGCGGCGATCGACGGCAAGATGGACACCGCTTGGACCGTGCCCGGAGAAAGCGAAAATAAGGGCGAATGGGTCGAGATCGCTCTCCCCCACAGCGACCTCGACAAGCTCGCCATCATCGGCGGAAACGCCGCCAACGAGAAGGCGTGGACCGACTACCCGCGCCTCAAGCAAGTGCGCGTCGACGTCTACTCGCTGGATGACGACCAGAACGAAAAGCAGGTGGGCTCGACGACGCTCGACCTGCAGGACAAGGCGGGCTGGCAGATCCTCGATCTCCCCGACGCCAAGGTCGGCGAGGGGATGTTCGGCGGTCGCATGCGCATCACCGTCACCGACGTCTACCCGGGAGAGGACTTCCCCAACCTCGCGCTCACCGAGTTCAAAGCGGTGCTCAAGGAGTTTGATCTCCCCGCCAAGGTCAGCGAGTCCGGCGCACCTCTCGAGGGCCATGACTCGGCGATGATGCTGGATTCAAATCCCAAGACCTTCTTCGCTACCACCGCTGAAGGCGCAGCCTTCACCATCGGCAACAGCGGCTTGTCCCAGATCGGCTTCGTCAACGCAGGCAAAGACTACGCGCGTCCGAAGAAGGTCGAGATCACCTGCGGGACCGTCTCTGCGACCACCGAGCTCGCCGATGACATCAAGGGCGGCACCGTTTGGGCCCAAGTTCCGGCGTTCAACGGCTACACCGGCGGCGCGTTCGGTGAGCCTGTGGTCACGGTGCTTGAGGTGTACCCGGGCACAAACCCGCAGCTGGGCGTCGCAGAGCTGAAGGTCAAAGCGACCAACGCCGACGCGCTGTAGGGCTGGAGAGGCCGCTCAGGCTCGAACCGCGCCTGCGGGCGAGGCCGGAGCGGCGCGCAGGGCAAACACGACCGCGAAGCAAGAAATAACGGCGCACCCTTCGAAAATAGCGGGTGTGCCCAGCTTTTCACGCAGAAGGCCAGCGATAGCAGCGCCAAACAGCGCGCCCACGCCGTAGGTGGCGGTGGCCCATAAGCTCTGCGCGGACGCCGCGACATTGCTCCCTGCGCTGCGCCGATTCATCTCGTCTACGCCGGCGATCCAGAAGATCGCAAAGCTGCTTCCGTGGAGCACCTGAACGGCGACGAGCCAGAAGGGGTCGACCAGCCAGGCGGTCAGCAACCAGCGCGGCAGCGCCGACACCGCCGCGAACAGCAGCGCTCCGCGACGTCCGAGCCGGGCGAGGATCCACTGTCCGTTGGCCATGACCGCGATCTCGACGGTGACTCCGACCATGACCGCATAGCTGGTGACCGACGGCGGTAGGCCGAGGGCGTGGACGTGCACCGACATGAAGATGTCGTAGACGTTGACGGTGAGGGCCTGACAGGCACCGAAGGCTAACAGGGCCCAAAACCCTGGCTGCCGCGCCAACGCGAGGAGCGCCGGCGCGATGGGGGCCGGGCGTCCGCCGCCCCGCTGCGGAAAGCGCAGCGTCATCCCCAAACAAACGCAGCAGAGCACCACAGCGATGACCATGGGATCGTGCCCTTGATCCGCCCAAAGCCCCGACAGCCACGCCGCACCGAGAAATCCGACCGAGCCCCACAGGCGAGTGCGCCCATAGGCCCGCGCATCGAGCCCCGAACGCGCCAGCGCGTCGACGATGAACACATCGACGATCGGTCCAAGCGGGGTGCGTCCTACCGCAAAGAGCAGCAATCCAAGACCAGCAGCGGCCGGGCCCGTCGCCGTCCAAACCAGCACCGATCCACCCAACGCGAGCGTCGCGCCAAGCTGCAGCAACGCACCGCCCAACCGGAATCGATCCGCCAGCCATCCCCAAACTGGCGCGGAGAGCAGCCTCCCGACCGGCAACAGCGCGAGGACCAGACCGAGGTGACTGCCGGTCAGCCCCAGCGCCTCCAAGCGGCTCCCTAACTGTGGAACCATGCCCCCAATCGCTGCGAGCGAGAGCGTCATGAACGCTCTGAGGAAAAAAAGGGACAACCCGGGCATGGCGCCACACGTAGCGCGGCGTGGTTAGTTGCGAACCACACCGCCGGACATTCCGGCCACGAGGCATCCTTGCATTCTGGCATCGTCGTAGACTTGAACCCGTTTCTTCAGGGCGCGGGCGGTGTCGGAGCGCGTCAATTTTCGTCCCGATTGCCGCACGTCCAACAGGCGATGCGACGGATCGCAGCGCCCGGGCCGGCTTGGCCTCACCTGCAGCCCGTTCCCGGCGCAGACCCCGAAGCGCTCGCTGTTTTATCAAAGGCCAAACACCTTCAGGTGGTCGGGCAACCCGGAGCAGTCGCAGCGATAAAGGCGGTTATTTCAGCAGTAGCCCCCGCTGCGGCGATCCGTTGGCAACTGGCCGAGGAGAGCACCCCACTCGCAGCAGGAAGCGCGCTTGTCTGCCTTGAAGGACCGGATTGGGTGGATCGGGTCGCAGAAGACGCGGTGCGTAGCGGGCGCCGCGTGGTGATGGTGGGTGCCGGCAGCCATGAGGCGCCGCCCCGCGGCGCTTGGCTTTGCGATTCAGTAGGTGGCGACGGACGATTTTGCTGGTTGGGCGCTACGGTGCCCACGCTGTTGAAGTGGGCGGGCGCGGACGATTTGGGATGGACCCGTGGGATTGCCGAAGGGCAGGGGATCTGTGCCCGGCCGGCCCTGTATGAAAACCCAGCGTGGGCGCTGGCGACCAGCGTGAGCATGCTGCCCGAAACGGTACCTGTGCTGATCGCGAATGCTCCGGAATTAGGGCCGATGATGCACGCTATTGGCCGTTGCTGGGCCGCGCAGGTGCGCGGAGTGCCAGCGCGTGGTGAGCTGTCCGCGCGCGTAGGTCTGGTCGCGGTCGATGGGGTCGCCGGCGACGAGGAGCTCTTCGAGGCGGTACACGGAGGCCCTCGAGATCGTCTACCGATCTTCTGGGGCCCCAGCAGCGCGGCCGCCGACACCTTTCAGTGGTGGCTGAGCCGCGAGGCAAGACCTTGGCTTTCGCTGAAAACCACCAGCATCAACGCTGAAGATGTAGCGCTGATCGCGAGCATCGCCGTCCACACCGGAATCGCGATCGCAGCGCTGCGACAGCTCGATCCTGTGGCCTCGCCCGGAGCCGATGCGTGGCTGTCGGCATCCCGTCGGGAATTCGATCCCGACGCGTAGCGACGTCGCGGGGCACGACCGAGGATGATTGACGAAGCCGCCCTGCTCGCATAGGCCGCGGCGTGTTCGTGTGTTGCGCGCGTGCACTTTCCCAGCGAGTTTTTTGTGGCAGACGAGCAAAAATCCCCTGACCCTGACGTCATCGACATCCCCCGGGATCCTCCTCCAGAGGCCGATGCGGCTCCGGTCGACGAAACCCCCGACTACCTGTTTCGCATTCAGCTTGCATTCACAAGCTTCTTCGCGGCAAACAGCAAGTACATGGGCTGGATGGTCGCGGTAGGTCTGGCCGGCGTGCTCGTATGGGGCATGGTTTCGGTGTGGATGGAGCGCTCGGCAGACGCTGCGTTCGGCACGATCGCGGCCATCGACTACCGCATGCCCAAGCCCGATCCGATGTCGGAATACGGCATGGCTCCGGCGGACGATCCGAACGACGCTGGAAGAAAGTCGGATCTTCAAGAAGGCGCGCGGCGCTTCGAAGCGGCAGCACAGTCCTCATCCGGCGCAGCCTCCGCGTACGCGTACCTGAAGGCCGCCGATGCACTGCAGCGCGCTGGAGACGCTGAAGGCCGAATCGCTGCGTTGAAGTCTGGCTATGACGCAGGGGGAGGGGACCTGCCCCTCTGGAGCAACGGCTCGGCGTACGCCGCCGCGCTCACCGATGCAGGACGCGCCGAAGAGGCCCTCGCGGTCTACCGCGCGATCGCCGGCAAAACCCAAGGATTTTATGCTCAGCAGGCGTTGCTCGCGCTGGCGAGCGCGCAGCTCGACCTGGATAAAAAGGACGATGCGAAAGCGACGATCCTGGAGTTCCGGACGCGCTTTCCCAACGCATCTTCGGATCGCGCCGCCGCCCTCGAGATCAAAGCAGGCGGGACGCCGCCCGCCGCGGCACCGCCCGCTTCAGCACCGCCCGCTTCAGCACCGCCCGCCGCGGCACCGCCCGCGGGGAGCGCGGGTTGATCGCGCTGCTGCTCGCGTTTGGAGCCGCGCAGGCGTGGTCCGCCGAACCGGTGTCTGAACCGGCGCATGAACCGGCGGGAGTACCTGCAGACGTAGAGACTTTTGATCGCGCGCCCGTGCTGCTCTGGTCCGCAGCGCTGCCCGGAACCCCGCCGTCTACCGCGACGCGGTCGGAGCCGGGCTCACCGGTAGTACACGGCGACCGCATCTACGTGGGCTACAGCGGCCAAAGCGCGCTGCTGGTGTTGAGCCGCGGAGATGGCCGACTTGTAGGGCAATTTCCGGCGCGTGCGCCGGTCGCCAGCCCGCCTTTGGTGCGCGACGGCAAGGTCTGGTTCAGCGACACTGCAGGCTACACCTACTGCTATTTGCTGGACCAGCTGAACAAGCCGACGCCCACCCCGGCGTGGTCTCACTACTCCGGCGCGCCGATCGTCAGCGGCTTGACCGAGTCGGATGGCGGGCTGCTGTTTGCGAACGTCGACGACGTCGTGTTCGCGTTGGATGCCGCGACGGGCGCGCTCCGCTGGCGCCACGCACACCACCTCGACGCGTCCCGATCCGGCTCCCTCGAGCTCTTCGGCGCGGCGCCTCCCATCGTCGTCGATGGCGAGGTCTGGGTGGGCTTTTCGGATGGTTTCCTCGTCGGAATGTCCGCCAGCACCGGCGCCGAAGACCGCAACGTCGTGATCGGCGAAGGCAGCTACCCCGACGTTATCGCGCCGGCGTACGCCGATTCCAGCCAAGGCGGAACGCTGGTCGCAGCTGGATTTTCAGGCCCGCTGGTCAGCGTAGATCCGAACACCCGCGTGGTGCGTTGGCGTGTAGACGCCGGCACGGCTTCGGCCATGCTGCAGCAGGACGGCGTGCTCTATGTCGGCGGCTCCGACGGCAAGATGCGTGCGGTGGTCGTGCGCACCGGCGAGGTCCGCTGGACCTGGGACCCGAAGGTGGGCGGGACCATCGGCGAGCCCGTCTGGACGAAGGCTGGGCTGCTGGTCGCGGCCGGTGAAGGCGCGGTGTATCTAGTGGATGCCGCCACGGGCTCTACGCTGTGGACCTTTGACCCCGGCGTGCTGGTGAACGGCGTCGCTGCTCGGCCCACGGTGGTCGGACGCAACGCGTACATCGTGACAAACGCTGGCGTGCTCTACGCGCTGCGGGTCCCGCAGGAGAACGTGACCACGACGGTCCCGTGGGTCAGCACGCGTCCATAAGCGCTGCGCTGGGAAGGTACGCGGTAGCGCGCTGCGATGCAGCGAGGAGACCGTAGACCCCCGCGTTCCCTGCTACCCCATTACTTCTGATAATGTATATTATGTCAAGTATCAGAAGTGGAGAAGGTACACGCTCCGGCTGGGACGCTCCGCGCCCGCGGTTCAGTCTTCGGTGCTGTTGACGCTGGGACACACCGCGGCCAGCTCGCAGCCCGCGCACTTAGGGCTGCGCGCGATGCAGTGATAACGACCGAACAGCACGGCACGGTGGCCAAACGCGCTCCATCCAGCCTGCGGGACCCACGCCATCAACAACGGCTCAACCTTCTCGGCGGTCTTCTCGTTGTGCCAGCCCCAGCGGCGCGTCACGCGAAACACGTGCGTGTCGACCGTGACGCCGCTCTGGATGCCAAAGGCCGTGCCCAGCACCACATTCGCGGTCTTTCGAGCGACGCCCGGCAGCCCAATCAAGTCTTCGATTCGGGCTGGAACCACGCCGCCGAAGCGCTCGACGAGGATCTGGGCGGTTCGGATCGCGTTTTTGGTCTTGTTCCGAAAGAAGCCCGTAGGACGGAGCACAGCCTCCATCTCGGCCACGTCGGCTTGCGCCATCGCAGCGGGGTCTGGCCAACGCGCAAACAACGTCGGTGTGACCTTGTTGACCATCGCATCGGTGGACTGCGCTGACAGCTGCGTCGCGATCAGCAGCTCGAAGGGATCGCGATAATCGAGCTCGCACTTCGGGACCGGAACGGCACGTACGAGACCTTCCAGCACCGCATCGAGGTTCTTGGGGCGTCGTCGCGTGGTCTTTTTGACGCGTTCGGGCAAAAGCTCTCCAATGATTTGAGCCCTTAGCTTCACCCGGCGGCTCGTTCCGGGCTAACTTGAGACTGCATACCGGAGCCCGCTCCTTGTCCGTCGCATTTATCGCCATCCTGTCCGCCCTTGTCCCCTCACCGGCTTTCGCCGAGGACGGCGCAGCGCCGCCCGCGCCTACCGCATCGGGGCTGGGCACGTCCCCGACCGATCCAGAAAAGCGTCCTGTGAGCACCACAGTTGCGATCCCAACCGTCACCGAGATCCCGCCCTGGCTGCGGGGCGACATCGCGCTGCGCTACAGCTATGACCGCCTCGGTGGGCACCTCAGCCAACACGTGCCGATGGACGTCAACGACACGGAGAGCCAAGACGTCGAGGTTGGCCAGCGCACGCTGAGCGATCATGTGTTGAACATCGAAGGCGCGTTTTCCGCCGGTCCCGGAGTTGCGGTCACCATCGGGGTTCCGGTGCACATCCGGCAAAGCACCTGGTTCGGCACGTCCCAGACGATGGTTTTTGACCCGGCGTCGGGCAGTGGCACGATGATCGACACCGAGTCGGTCGAGTTCAACGATGTCAATAGCGGATCGGGCCTCGAAGGCGTCTGGGTAGGGCTGGCCGGCACGCCGTTCTCGGAGGCGTTCACCAAGCGGAACAACCGCGCCACGTGGAAGATCGCCGGGGCGCTGCGCACCCCCAACAAGCACAACTTCTACACTGCGCCCGATGGCAAGCGCGGCGTAGGCAACGGCGCGCTCGGCTTGCGTTTTGACAACGCGTTCTCGACCACGATCGGGGCCACTCAACCCTACCTGTCCGCGCGCTACCAGAGCGATGGCAAGTCCACGGTAGACGTCACCGACGCAGACGGCAACGTGACCGCGGCGGGGCTGGAGCTGCAAGGGAGCCGGTCCGCGTACATTCGCTTCGGCGCCGAGTTTCTCGCGGCGAAGAATCTCGAAGCCGACACCAACGTACGCGTCGATCTGCACGCGCTCGTAAACTACAGCAGCTGGTCGCTGGTGCCCAGCGGCGTGTACCTGCCGAGCGTGCTGGAGGTCAGCGACGGCCTGGCCTCGCAGATGTCGGAGTCCATGGAGTTCGGCGGCGGGCTCGGGTTTTCGTTCCAGCCGATCCGCAACTTCCGCATCGGGTTCCACGGCGAGGCCGCGTACCACATGCCGCAACGCATCGAGAACCCCTACCCGGTCTACACCGCGGGCGACACGTTCCGCGCTACCGCCGGGCTCGATCTCGGCATTCGCATTCGCTGATCCGGGCGCACTTCGTCAACCGTCGAAGGCGTCATCCACCCAGCGCACGGTGTGCTCGTCGCGGTCGACCACAGCGACGAGGAACGCGGCAGGCCCGGTCCAGTCGTTGGTCTCCAACCACAAGCGCGCCGCGCGTCGTAAGCGGGTGCGTTTGCTTGGCGTGACCGCCTCGTCCGAGAGCGGGTCTTCGAGGTCACGGACCTTGACCTCAACAAAGCGAAGCTCACCGCAGCGCTTGGCGACGACGTCCAGCTCCCCTCCCCCGCCCGACCAGTTCCGCGCGAGGATCTCCCAGCCCGCAGCTGCCATCGCAGCTTCGACGAAGGACTCCATGCGAGCGCCCAAAACCAAAGCCTCGCGACGCGCGGAGGCGTCACGAGGCATGTGGTTTCGTCCTTCTCGGAAAGGAGACGACGCGCTTTAGCGCGCGGCTTCTTTGAGACGAGCGGACTTGCCCTGGCGTTCGCGCAGGAAGTAGAGTTTGGCGCGACGCACGGAGTGCTGCACCTTGACCTCAATCTTGTCTACGGACGGGCTGTGGAGCGGGAACACGCGCTCGACGCCGACGCCGAAGCTGTTCTTGCGAACCGTGACGGTTGCGCGGGGGCCGTTGCCCTTGGCGGCGATCACGGTGCCTTCAAACACCTGGATGCGCACCTTGTCGCCGTCCTTGATGCGAACGTGCACACGCACGTCATCACCAATCGCGAGCTTCGCAGCAGCGGGGTTCATGTTTTCAGAGTCAAGCTGGTCGATGAGATTCATTTTGTAACTCGGAGCCGGGGCGTTCTATCGGATGGCAGTTGGCTTGTCAATGGGAACCATCGCGGCTGGGCGCGCGATTTGAGGGGCCGGCGGGCCGAGCAGCGTTGCGCTCCCATTGAATGGGCTCGGACGTTGCCTTTCCAGCGGTCGCGACGCCAAGCAGATCGTCTCCCGCAAGCAAGAGCCACGCGCGCGCATCGGGCGTCGGCGGAGGAGGCACAAGCCCGCTGGTCTGGAAGCGCCGGATCTCCAGCGCCGAAAGCGTGACCGCCGGGATGTGCTTGAGCGCCTCTCGCGGAGAGATCAAGTACGGGAGCAAGCCGGAGAACACTTCATCGCGGGGGCGCCAAGGAACGCGCTCCTCACGCTTGCCGGGTCGCAGCACCTCGTGCCAAGCGGGGCTCCCGGCCACGATCTCAGACAAGCGCGACATGGGCAGCGACTGCTCGATCTTGAACGGACCGGAGCCATCGCGACGCAGCTCTTCGAGGTGGCCTACGGTGCCGAGCGCCTCCGCTACTTCTTCGGCGATCACGCGCGCGTAGGTGCCGCGCGAGCACCGAATGAGCACGCGGATGCGCGGCAGGTCCATGCCGCGAAACTCCATCCCATCGATGCGAATCGCGCGCGGCTCCGCGACCACGTCCTGCCCTTTCCGGGCGTATTCGTACAGCGGCTTGCCCTTGACCTTCACCGCAGAGTAGCGAGGAGGGCGCTGCATTCTCTGGCCGACAAAGCTCGCAAAGACCCGCTCGACATCGGCGCGGGTGATGTTGGGGACCGGAGCTTCTGCGATCACCGTGCCGGTGGGGTCACCCGTGTCGGTCAAGCGCCCAAGGCAGATGACCGCGTCGTACACCTTCTCGCTCTCGTCGAGGAACTGGATGAGCCGCGTGGCTCCCCCGAGCGCGAGCGGCAGAACGCCCGTCGCAAAAGGGTCGAGCGTTCCGGTGTGGCCCACTTTCTTCAGGCCGGTCACTGCCCGAGCCACCGCGACCACGTCGTGCGACGTGATGCCAGGCGGCTTGTCCATTACCAGAAATCCGTCGGTCATCCTTCATCGTCCTTGCTCGGCGCGTCGTCGGCCAAGTTGGCATCGGGGGGCGTTTGGTCGGCGGGCTTCGGCAGGTTGCTGAGCACGTCGTTCATGTGGAGCGAATATTCGAGGTTTCGGTCGATCTCGAAGCGCAGCTCAGGCGAGTGGCGGGTGCCAAGCGCGCGCCCCACCGTCCCGCGCATGGAGCGAGCGGCCGACTTCAAGCCTTCCTGAATCGCCTTGCGGTCGCCGAGCCCTCCGAGCGGGAGGTACTGGATGTGCGCGACCGAAAGGTCGTCGTTCATCGTGACGCCGGTCACGCTGATAATGCCGATACGAGGGTCTTTCACCTCGGTCAGCAACAGGCGCGAAACCTCTTGCTGAACGGCGGAGGCGATGCGAGCCCCCCTGCGATTTGACATGTTCATTCCTAAGAGAGACGCGCCTGATCAGGCGCTGTGGGAGCAGGGAGGCGCGCCGTTTGCAGCGCCGGGAGGGCTACGCGCCAGTAAAGGTAGCGGCACGCTTTTCGAGAAAAGCAGCCATGCCCTCTTTTTGATCAGCCGTGGTGAAACAAAGCGCGAAGAGATCACGCTCCAGCAGCAAGCCTGCGCGCAGGTCCGCATCGGTGGCCGCGTTGACCGCCTGCTTGCACAGCCGCACCGCGACAGGGCCCATCGCGCCGATCTGCGCAGCGAGCGCCAACGCGGCGTCCAGCACGGTCTGTTCGGCAGGGACGACCCGCAAGGCGAGCCCGAGCGCGACGGCTTCATCGGCCTTGACGTTGCGACCGGTGAAGCACAGCTCTGCAGCCTTCATCGTGCCAATCCGACGCACAAGGCGCTGCGTGCCACCGAAACCGGGGACGACGCCAAGCTTCACCTCGGGCTGTCCAAAGACCGCGTTCGGCGCAGCGAGCACGAGGTCGCACGCCAGCGAGAGCTCACAGCCGCCGCCGAGCGCAAAACCGTTGACCGCCGCGATCACCGGCACCGGGAGCGCAGCGAGCTTGTCAAAAACCGCCTGACCACGCGCCGCAAAGGCCCGCGCGCCGTCCGCATCGAGCTGCGACATCGCCGCGATGTCGGCCCCAGCCACGAAGGCCTTGGGACCCGCGCCAGTGACGATCAACGCCACAGCACCAGCGAGCAACGCCGAGTCTGAACACGCGGCTTCGAGCCCATCGAGCACGGCGGCGTTCAACGCGTTGAGCGCGCCCGGCCGATTGATGGTGACCAACGCGACCGCGCCGCGGCGCTCGGTCAGTACAACCGCTTCTGCCGAGCTGCTCATGCTTTTGCCGGGTAGGCGTAGAAGCCACGGCCGCTCTTGCGACCGAGCCAGCCAGCCTCGACGTACTTCCGCAACAAGGGGGACGGACGGTACTTAGAGTCGCCCAAGCCGCTGTGCAGGACCTCCATGATGGCGAGGCAGGTGTCCAAACCGATGAAGTCTGCGAGGGTGAGCGGCCCCATCGGCACGTTGGTTCCCAGCTTCATCGCGACGTCGATGTCTTCGACCGAGCCGATGCCTTCGTACAGCGCCTGAGCCGCCTCGTTGATGTACGGCATCAACACGCGATTTACGATGAAGCCGGGCATGTCGCGCGCGAGCACGGTGGTCTTGCCCATCTTCTCGGCGGCCGCCTTGACCTCCCCGTAGACCTCGTCTGAGGTCGCCATTCCGCGGATCAGCTCGACGAGCTGCATCAGCGGGACGGGGTTCATGAAGTGCATGCCGACCACCTGCGTAGGCCGGTCGGTCGCGCTCGCGATCTTGGTGATCGAGATGCTGGAGGTGTTGGAGGCGAGGATCGCGCTGGGCTTAGCGACCTTGGACAGCTCGCCGAAGATCTTCAGCTTCAAGTCGACGTTCTCGGAGGCCGCTTCGACGATGAGATCGGCGTTCGCGTGGGCCTTCAAGTCGGTGGTCCAGGTGATGCGCGCTTCGATGGCCGCAGCGCCTTCCGCCGTGAGCGTGCCCTTCTTCACCAGACGCGCCAACGACCCTGAGACGGTGGACTTGCCGCGCGCGATCGCCGCGTCGTTGACATCCGAACAAACCACATCAAACCCGGCTGCAGCCGCCGTCTGTGCGATTCCGTTTCCCATCTGGCCTGCGCCGACCACACCAATTTGAGAGATGCTCACCGTGGACTCCATTGCCCCGGGGCGGGGCCTTTCGTGCGGCGGCTATCAAGAAACGAAGGCGCGCGCCTTGGTCAATCCGGTCAGGTCTGCGCGAAGTCTGAACGCGCAGCAGCAGACGCGGGACCGAAGCGCTACGAAGGCCCGCTGTTCTCGGAGGCTGCTGCCGCCTTGCGCTCTTTGACCTTGTTGTAGACGACGTCGCCGAACACCGCAACCCACAACGCCGCAAGACCCTGACCTACGCCCGGAAGCAACAGGACGAAGCACAGCATGACGCTGAACCCGCCGAAGCAGACCAAGGGCAACAGGACCATGTTGTACATGACGGACGTTGAGTTCATCGGGAGATTCTCCGGCGTGGCGCGCGTCCTAACCGGTAGCCCGCGGCCCGCCAAATGCTTGCCGACAAATGCGCGCAGATGCAATAGGCGACCTCATGCCCGAGCTTCCAGAAGTCGAGTTCTGCCGACGCGCGATCACCGGTTGGATGTCAGGTCGGCAGATCGTAACGGTAGACGTGCTCGATCCGCGCGTCGTTCGAGAGGCGCGCACCGATCGTCCCTCCGCGGGCAGTGACTCCGCAGCCCGGCGCATGCAGCACATCGCGACGTCGCGGTCGGGTGAGCTAATGCGGCACGGAAAGCGTCTCCTGTGGCGCTTTGAGCGTGGCGCGCTGCTCCTTCATCTCGGCATGACGGGGCGTTGGACCCGAGGAGCGTCCCGCTTCGCGAAGGTGGTGCTCACGCTCGACAACGGCGACCACCTGACCTTCCATGACCCGCGGATCCTCGGGGGAGTCGTGCCCTTCGACGACTTCGAGGCCGCGTCGGCGGCGCTCAAAGAAGGGCTCGGGCCCGACGCCTTGCGGGACCCGCTCCCCCCGCTCGTGGGAAAGCGGGCGATAAAGCTTGTGCTCATGGACCAAACCGTCGTCGCAGGGATCGGCAATGTGCAGGCGATGGAAGCGCTGTGGCGCGCCGGCATTCACCCCTCGCGCGCCGCGCAAAGCCTGTCCTCGCGCGAGCACGAACGCCTCGCGGCGGCCGTGCTTGTCCAGCTGCACGCCACGCTCGATCTGCTTGGTCCGGGCGACGAGATCACCTACGTAGAAGAGCCAGGCGGCCCCAATCCGTTCCCGCTCTACCAGCGCGATGGCGAGCCCTGCCCCACGTGTGGGACGACGCTTGCGACCTTTCGACAAGGCGGTCGCGGGACGTGGTGGTGTCCGGGTTGTCAGCCGTCGGATACGGGGCGGAAGTGACGCCAGACCCCTCCGAGCTCGCAGCGCTGATCGCCGACACGCTCGCGATGGTGGAGTCGTATCGACGGGGCGGCGGGGACGTCTTTCCCATGGGCCCGGTCGCTGGGTTGGGTAGCCCTCCGGCGATGGATGACGCGCCTCGGGCGATGAGGCCGCTGCCGGTCACGCCGCAGCCCGCAAGTCCGACCGCGCCCCAAGCGCGTCCGACCCTCGCACGTCCTCCCGCGACCGGTGCGCCCGTCGCCGCTGCACCTCTCGCGCCCGTTGCACCCACAGCAAAGCCCGAGCCAGTCCCCGGGGTGCAAACCACCGCGAAGCCAGAGCCTGTGGCCGCCCCCACCGAGCTGCAGGGCGTAGGCCTGTTCGGGGCAAAATGGGCGCGCGTCGTCGAGGGCCCGGAGGTCGCCTATGGCGCGCTGCGAACCGAGATCGCGGCTTGTACCGCCTGTGAGCGCTGCAGCTCCCGCACACGGGTCGTGGCTGGCGAGGGCGGCGCGCGCGCGCTGTTGATGGTGGTCACCGACCCGCCGGATGCGGAGGCCGACCGCGTCGGGACCACGCTGACCGGCGAAGCCTCGATCATGCTTGAAAAGATGCTGCTGCGCGTGGTCCACGTCGATCAGCGCGAGGTTCAGGTGCTGCCGGTGCTGCGCTGCGCAGGCGGCGCGCCCACCCCCGCAGAGATCGCCGCGTGCCTACCTTTTTTGGAGCGACAGATCGCGCTCACTCGTCCGCGTGCCATCCTCGTGATGGGCGAGGTCGCCCGCGTCGCGTTGGGAGTCCCGCGCAACGGCAGCTGGGGCGCGGTCAGCGGCACACCGGCGATCGCGACCTTCCATCCCAACCACCTGCTCGCGAACCCCGAGCTCAAAAAAGACACGATGGCGCACCTGCTCGATCTGGCGAAGAAAGTAGGTTGACGAACACCTAAACGGTGCCGGGCCAAGCAGGAAACGAGCCCCCTGCCCTACGGCAGGATCCAGCCGCCGCAGCCGGTGCATCGGTGCGCTTCTTTGCCCGAGTCGGTGTCCAGCCAGACTTGCGGCGGGACGAAGGTCGAGCACACGCTGCAGGTTTTTTCCACGACGTTCACCAGTGCCCGTTTCTTTTTACGACGTTGGTCCTGATACATCGGCTTGAGCTCGGGATGCATGTGCTCCCATGCGGCCTCGCGTCGCGGGAGGATCTCGCCAAGCTCCTTGCGAATCGGCCCGTCCTTGCTGGCAAGATCGGCCTTTGCCGCAGCCAAAGCAGCGGTTGCGCTCTCTCGCTCGCGTTCGGCCGCTCTCAGGTGCGCCTGCGCAGCCTCCAGCCGATCCAAGAGCTCCAACCCGGAGTTTTCAAGCGCGTCGATGCGCGCGATCACGTTCGCGAGCTGACGCTCCGCCGCCGCATAGTCGGGAGCGGTGCCGGTGTCGATCATCTGCCGCGTCGCGGTGCGCTTCTCGGTGTAGCTGTCCAGCTCCCGCGTGTTCGCGCGGTCGGCCGCTTTGGCAGAGGTGAGCGCCTGATCGGCCTGCGCAACCGATTGGGTAGCGCTCTCCAAAGCGAGCTCAGCCGCTTTGATCGCGCGGTTCAACGCCTCATGCTCCGCCTTGAGGGCGTCGATACGAGAGTCACACTGCCAGACGTTCGAAACTTCGACGAGATCACGATGCATGAATCACCGTATCACTTCCCGAGCATTACTGGGCCTGAAACCGGCGCAGATCGTCGAAGAACGCGGGATAACTCGTGGCCACGCACGCCACGTCAGCCAGCTGCATCCCGGTGCGCAACCCAGCGACGGCGAACGCCATCGCGATCCGATGGTCGCCGTGACTCTCGATGCGAGCCGCCCGCATCCCGGCGCCGCCTCGTCCAAAAATCCGCATGCCGTCGGGCGTCGCTTCGGCCTCTGCGCCCATAGCCCGCAGGCCGTTCACCACCGTCGCGATGCGATCGGACTCCTTGACTCGCAGCTCCTCGGCGTCGCGGATCACCGTTTCCCCGTGCGCAAACGCCGCGGCCACCGCCAGAACGGGGATCTCGTCGATTAACCGCGGGATGAGCGCGCCGGACAAGGTGGTGCCGCGCAGTCCCGCACAGCGCACGCGCACATCCCCGAGCGGCTCTACGCCGCCGCGCTCCTCAACGGTGACCTCCGCGCCCATGCTCCGCAGCACATCGATGGCGCCGGTGCGCGTGGGGTTGACGCCCACCGCCGGCAAGGTCAACTGCGCGCCTTCTAACAGGCAAGCCGCGACCATCCAGAACGCTGCGCTGCTGACATCGCCAGGCACCTCCACATCTACCGGGCGCAGCGCACCCGGCCGCACCGTGCTCCTCAGCCCTTCGATCACAAAATCGGCGCCCATCGCGGCGAAAAAACGCTCGGTGTGGTCGCGGGACGCGGTCGGTTCCGTGTAGCGCGTGGGGCCTTGTGCGCTCAAACCTGCCAGCAAGATCGCCGATTTTACCTGCGCGCTCGCGATCTTGGACGTGTGGTCCATACCCGTCAAAACTGCCGGTAGGACCGTCAGCGGAAGCGTCCCCGCATCTCCGACCTCCACACGCGCGCCCATCTGACGGAGCGGGTCGAGCACCCGGCGCATCGGTCGCCGGCTGAGCGAGGCGTCTCCGTGCAACGTGGCGGCGATCGGCATCGGATGCCCCGCTCCGTCTCGAAGCCCCGCCAACGCGCCGACGAGCAAGCGCGCGGTGGTCCCTGAGTTGCCGCAGTCGATGCTCAGCGCGCCACGGAGCGGCTCCACCGGCGCGATCCACCAGCCCACCTCGCCGCCTGCGCCGCCGGCCTCGCGGACGATGCGCACGCCAAGCTGCTCACAGGCGGCCCGCGTGCGTCCTACATCCTCGGACTCAAGCAAACCGGTGACCCGGACCCCAGCGCGCTCCGTGCGTGGCAGTCCACCGCCCTCACGAAGCGCGAGCGCGTTGAACAGCAAGGCGCGATGCGAGATCGACTTGTCGCCGGGAACCTGCACCGTCACCGCGCCGCGCGCCGAGGTGGCCGCCGCCACCGTGAAATCCACCGGTTTCGGGGTCACGCGGAGATCTCGAAGGCCCCCAGGGCACGAAACCGCGCGTACCGCTGGGCGCGGAGCGCATCCGGCGACAGGCCGCCGAGGTCGAGCAAGTGGCGCTCCACGGCGTCGCCGAGGCCCTTCACCGCGTCGATCGGGGAGCGATGCGCGCCCGCAGCCGGCTCGGCGATCACCTCGTCCGCAACCCCGAAGCGCAAGCAATCGGGCGCGGTCAGCTTCAAGGCTTCCGCGGCGCGCGGCCCCTCGGCCCGATCGTGCCACAAGATCGCGGCGCAGCCCTCCGGCGAGATCACCGAGTAGACCGAGTGCTCCATCATGAGCACGCGATTGCCGCAGCCCAAGGCCAGCGCACCGCCGCTGCCGCCTTCGCCGATCACGCACGCGACCACAGGAACCCGGAACGTAAACATTTCCATGATGTTGCGTGCGATTGCCTCAGCTTGTCCCCGAGCCTCTGCGTCGAGGCCAGGATAGGCTCCGGGCGTGTCGATCAACGTGATGATCGGCATGGAGAAGCGGTCCGCGAGCGCCATCAGACGCAGCGCCTTGCGGTAGCCGTCAGGCAGCGCCATGCCGAAGTTGCGCGCGACGTTCTCCTTGGTGGTCCGCCCCTTCTGGTGACCGATGATCACCACACGCTGACCGCGGAAGTTCCCGATGCCGCCGCCGATGGCCTGATCGTCGTGCCCCGCGCGATCCCCGTGAAGCTCCACCCAATCGGTGGTCCATCCCCGCACGTACTCCTCAAAATTGGGGCGTCCGGGGTGCCGGGACAGCAGCGTGCGCTGCCACGGCGAGAGGTTGGCGAACAGCTGCTCCTGCAGGCGCGCCGCTTGCTTTTCGAGGTCGACCAGCGTGGCGGCCATCGCGCTCGGCTGCACGGCGTCCGGGCTCAGGGCGCGCAGATCTTCGATCCGCTTGCGCAGCTCCACGAGAGGACGTTCAAAGTCAAGGACTACTTTCATGCTCCGCTCTCCGCAAAGATCGCCACGCTCGCCAGATCGGCCTTCCCAAGCTGACCGCACGCGGCAGAGATGTCTTTTCCTCGCGTGCTCCGGATGCTGCACTGCACGCCGCGCGTCACGAGGTAGTGTTGAAACGCCCGTGCCACCTCGGCGGCCGGTCGTTGAATGTCCCGCTGGGGGTTTTCATTGTAGGGGATCAAGTTGACCTTCGAGCGGATGCCGCGGAGCAGCTTGCTCAAACGCGCCGCGTCCTCGAGGCTATCGTTGAACCCAGCCATCATCACGTATTCGAAGGTGATGCGCTTGTGGTGGTGAATCGGAAGGTCCCGGCAGGCTTCCAGCAGCTCGGCCATCGAGTACTTCTTGGTGATCGGCATCACCGCGCGTCGCTGCTCTTCGGTAGACGCGTTCAAGCTCACCGCGAGGTTGACCGGCAAGTCGTCGGTCAACCGCTTCATCGCGGGCACCAGACCCACCGTCGAGACGGTGATCCGCCGATGGCTCATGCCCAGGCCGTGCTCATGCAGGTAGACCCGCAGCGCCGCGACTAAGTTGTCGTAGTTGTGCAAGGGCTCGCCCATGCCCATCATCACCACGTTTGTGATGCGCTGACCCGCAGGCAGAATGCGGCTGATCTGCAGCGGCTGGTTGACGATCTCAGCGGGGCGCAGGTGCCGCTTCAGGCCCAGATCGCCCGTCAAACAGAAGGAGCACGCCATCGCGCACCCCACCTGCGTCGAGACGCAGAGCGTCAGGCGGTCGTCGTCGGGGATCAGCACGCTCTCGATCTGCTGGCCGTCCGCGGTGTGCCACAGGAATTTCCGCGTGCCATCGGTGCTGGTGAGCACGCCGACCGGCGTAAGCTCGCGGATCACAAAGTGCGCGGGGAGCTTGTCGCGCCACTCCCGCGAGATGTTGGTCATCTCTTCGAAGGTGCGTGCGGCTTTTTGCCACAGCCACTTCCAGATTTGGAGCGCGCGGAACTTTTCGGAGCCGAGGGCTACAAGCTCGGTGGTTAGCTCATCGAGGGAGAGGCTCTTGATGTCGATCCGACCATCGGGTTCGGTGAAGCGGGGCATGGCCGCGCGATAACCCGGATACGTTGCGGTTGTGCCCAACGCCCTCTCCGAACGCATCCTCCTCGTAGAAGACGACCCGTCGATCCAGCGCGGACTCGAGCTCAACTTGAAGCTGGAGGGCTATCAGGTGAAGGTCGAGGGAGACGGCGCTTCGGGTCTGCGCACCGCAGCGGCCTGGAAGCCCGATCTGGTGCTCTTAGACGTCATGCTCCCGGTGCTGTCCGGCTACGACGTGTGCAAGGAGCTACGCCGCCAGTCCCCTACCCTGCCCATCTTGATGCTGTCCGCGCGGGGCGCAGAGATGGACAAGGTCAAAGGCCTCGATCTGGGAGCAGACGACTACATCTCCAAACCCTTCGGCTTGCACGAGCTGCTGGCCCGCATCAAGGCGCTGCTGCGCCGCTCCAAGGGGGCCGAGCCTACGCACGTGCTGCGGTTCGGGGATGTAGAAGCCGACTTTACCGCGGGCGAGGTCCGTCGCGCCGGCGTGAAGGTGGAGACCACCGCGCGCGAGCTGAAGATGCTGGAGTTCCTCGCGTCTCGGCAAGGCCGCGTGGTCACCCGTCAAGCCATCCTCGACGCGGTGTGGGGCGAGAACTATTTTGGTACCGAGCGCACCGTTGACAATTTCATTACCCGCCTCCGCCAAAAGCTGGATGACGTCGACGATCCTGCTCACTTTCTGACCGCACGCGGCATGGGTTACCGCTTTCGCGCCGAGGGACGATGACGCGGGGCGGATCCCACAGCCTACGCTCTCTGTCCATTTTGCCGTGCTTTGTGCTCGGATGCGCCACGCACACGCTGGCCCCCAATCATGCGCTCGATCTGCGTCCTCCGGCGCCCGAGACGATCGCGGCGGCGCCTGCGCCCGAACCGATGGCGTGGAACACGCAGCGCAGCGCCGACCTCGGCTTTCGAAACCGACCGCACACCACCGTGCGCATCCCCATGTCGGGCCCGGTGGAGGCGCTCGCGTCGGACGGCGCGCGCGTCTTTGTCCTGGCGGGCGGGACGGTCACGATGGTGGAGTCCAACGCGGTCGGTTGGGCGCTCCCGCTCGCGGCGACGGCGTTGAGCTACCTGCCGTCCACAAGCGGCGGCGCGCTCTGGGCGTCGTGCGAGCGCGAGCTGCTGCAGCTCGACCCCATCGATGGGCGCGTGCTGCGGCGCGTTCCCACCGGTGGAACGCTGAAGTCTTCAGCGAAGCCAAGCGCGGGAGACGAGCTGGTGTGGATGACGTTGGACGGCACGATTCACTCGACGGCGGGCTGGACCGCGGACGGTTTGACCTCCGCGAGCGGCTCGGTGGCGGTATCCACTGCAACGTCGACCACCGCGACGGTCTACGGTGCGAGCCTCGACGGAGCGATGCTCGCTGCCGATTCCGCGGGGGAGCGGTGGCGGACGGCGCTGCCCGGACCGGCGGTTGGAGCGCCAATGATCGGCCCTGACGGCGTGTTCGTGGCGGTCGCCGGGCTGCACGAGCCGGGCGGCATCATCGCGGTTCACGCCGATGGGACGCCGTTCTGGCGCGCGCGGGCCGCTCAGACGCCGTCCCTACCGCCCGCGATGGGGCCCGATGGCGACGGCAGCTGGAACGTGTACCTCGCCGATCGCAATGGGAAACTGTCCGCGTTCGAGGAGAGCAGTGGTCAGGAGCGATGGACCGTCGAGGTCGGCGGGGCGATCAGCGCGATGTCGGTCGTAGAGGATCTGGTTTTGATCGGCGCAGCCGACGGGGTTCTTTACGCGGCCGAGAGCGCCGATGGCGGCGTGCGCTGGCGCGCTGAGGTCGGAACCCTCACCGTGCCCCCGGTTACCGTCGGGGCAAAACTCTGGCTGGGATTGGCGGAAGGCGCGCTTGTGGCGCTCGAAGAGTAGTGCGCGCCGGCGCAGCCAGATAGAGAGACCGCGTGACTCGTCACCAATCCGAGACCGAGCGCCGCACCCAGATCCTCCGGGCCGCTCGTGCTGTGTTCATCGAGCATGGGTACCTCGCCGCGCGGGTCGAGGACGTCGCCAAGCGGGCGCACCTCTCCAAAGGCGCGGTGTACTTCTACTTTGAGTCCAAACGCGCGATCTTCGATGCGCTCGTCGAAGAAGAGCATGCGATCACAGTCAGTTTTCTCGAAGAAGCCGACAAAGATCAACGCCCCGCCGAGATCAAGCTCATCGACCTCGGCAAAAAGTACCTCGACTATTTCGCAGGTCTGAAGACCCCTCCCCGTTTTTTCCTGCTGATGAGCGAGATGGCGATCCGGGACGAGAGCATTCGCAAGCGCGTGAACGGCATCCACTCGCACTTTGTGGAGCGCATCGCCGCGGTGATCCGGCAGGGCATGGACGAAGGCAGCTTTGCCGTCTACGATCCGCTGGCGGTCGCGCAGATGTTGAAAGCGATCATCGACGGGCTCGCGGGTCAGAGCGCCGTGGGCGCCCGCCCCGACGTCGAGCGCTTGACGAGCGACGGCATCCGGTTGCTGCTGTTCGGCCTGCTCCCCGGTCGCGCATGAGCCCGCTGCAACGCCACGCCGCGCTTCGTTGGATCGGGGTGGCGCTGTTCATCGCCGCGCTCCCCGGAGTCGCCGTGCTGCTTTTTCACGTGGTCACCGGTAAATCCCCCGTAGGGCACGTGATGAACTGCGTGCTTGCGCTCGGGCTCTCGTTGGGTGCGTTCGGTACGAACAACGACACCGCCGTGCACGCGATGCGAGAGCTGGCGCGCTCCGGCCAGCTCCCCGATGCGTACGGCCCCGAGCTCGCTCGGGAGCGGGCCGTCCGTGCAGCGGGCTTGGCTGAGGTCCACGCGTCGGTCAAAGCCGGCCTCGTCTTTCCGTTGCTCGCCACGGCGGGCGTCGCTTGGCTGTACTATCGCGCCGGAATCATCGGATGAACTTGGTTTACGTCGGCACCGACCGACAACTGCACCTCGTACGCGGCCAGCCCGAAGCTCCGGACAGGTTCGCGTTGACCGAGCCGCCGTCGTTCACGCTGGTCCCCTCGCCGCAGGATGCGTGGTGCTGGCCCACCTGGTCTCCGGACGGACAATGGATCGCGGCGTTCGCGGTCACGACCCGCGACGACGAGTCCGGCCCGGCGCGCGTCGTGACCATGTCGGTAGACGGCGTCCGCCAGACCGAATGGGCCGAGCTGCCGGACTCCGCGCCGCTCTACCTGCAGTGGCACCCTTCGGGGAGCGCGCTGTGCGTGCTCACGCAGGTGGATGAAGACCTCCACTTAGGCGTGGTTCACGCCGACAAGTTGGGCCTCGTGCGCGAAGTCGCACAGGGGGTTCCGCTGTTTTTCAACTGGACCCCCGACGGCGCGCGCGTGTGGGTGCACCACGGCGATCCGGAAGGGAAAACCCGTGAAAGCGCCGTGGTCATCCGCGATCCGCTCGGCGACGATGAAGACCGTCTCTACCCGCGCACGCCCGGCAGCTTCTGCGCGCCCGTGTTCAGCGGAGGCAGCACGGTGCTCGCCATCCGCGCTGGAGACGGCCTGTCCACGGTGGTCCGATGCGACGCTGCGGGCCACGAGCTGGAGATCGCGCACCACCCCGGCCTCGTGGCCGTAGCGGCGGGTCCCCAAAATCAGGTCGCGATCACCTCCGCGACCGGCGGGGAAGGCTCGCCCTACAGCGGCATCGAGATCGTCGATCTCGGCGTTGACGACCTCGCCGAACCCGAGCGCATCAACGACGGCCCGCTGCTGGCGTTTACCTGGGTCCCCGATGGATCGGCGATGGTCGTGTTTCGAGTCGACGCGCCCGGCAACTGCATGTCGGTGCTGCGCGTGGACCGCGCGACCGGCGCAGAGGTGAGCTTGGGCTCCTTCTGGCCGACGCGCGACTTGTTCTTCTGGCTGCACTTCTTCGACCAGTTCGTGCAAAGCCATCCGTTGGTCTCCCCGGACAGCCGCTGGGTCACCTGGGCCGGCTACCCCGCGGGCGATGGTCAGGCCGATCTGTCCGCCCCGCCGCGCATCTGGGTGCGGTCGTTGGTTGACCTCGACGCCGCGCCGATCGTCGTCGGGCGTGGCCTCTTTGCAACCTTCCCGTCGGCATAGCGCGATGAAGCTCTCCGGCGCCGTCCGCTTTGCTTTCGCCGCCCGCGCGCCGGACGAGGTGCTGGACCTCGAAGAGCTGACGATCGGCGTCGCGAGCTTAGGCACGCCCGATCTGGACTTCTCCGCCGTGTCCGCCAAGCTGGACGCTCTGGCGGACGAAGTGGCGGACCAAATCTCGTTGTCCGCTCCGCCGGACCGACTCGCCGCCCAGCTGAGCAGCGCGTTCGGCGGGCGTCTGGGATTTCGCGGCGACGCTGCTGCGTATTCCGACCCCGAGCACTCCTACCTCGACGCGGTGCTGGAGCGGCGGCGCGGGATGCCCATCCTGTTGAGCGTCGTCTGGATGCTGCTCGGAAAGCGCTTGGGTGTGCCCATTCACGGCATCGGCTACCCCGGCCATTTCCTTGCGTGCGTCGACCTCCCCGGCGCGCGGGTGTACGTCGACCCGTTCAACGGCGGCGAAGTGCGCGAGGCCCGCGCCTTGCTCGAGCGTTTGCCCACCCCAGGCGGATCCACCGACGCGGCCCGGCGGATGCTGGAGCCGTTGGGCACCCGCTTGATCATCACCCGGATGCTCACCAACCTGAAGAACCTCTGGATCGACCGCGGCGCGCACACCGAGGCCCTCGCGGCGGTCGATCGCATCTTGCTCGTCAACGGCGAGCAAGCCGGTGAGGTGCGTGACCGCGCCTTGCTGCTGCTGCACTTGGGGCGTCCCGGCGAGGCCGCTCGCGATCTCCGTCGTTACCTCAAGATCGAGCCGCTCGCGCCGGACCGCGCCGTGATGGAACAACTGTTGGAACGCGCTACGGAGTCGTCATGAAGCCCCAAACCCTCCTTCGCGTCCTGCTTTCACCGACGGTGGCCTTGATGCTGTGGGGTTGCCCTGGCAGCGAAGAGAGCGGGGCGCCACCGGACTCCGAGGACACCTCGCCAGACTCGGACGACACCGCGTCCGAGGAGCAGGCGTGGGAGTTCCTCGGCGCGCCATCGGACGCCGCCGGAAACGCTGTGGCCCTGCCCGGCGACGTCGATGGGGACGGCACGCCCGACGTCGTGGTGGGCGCGTACTACGGAAATCGCGTGTGCGTCTACTCGGGCGCCGGTCTGCAATCGGGCGACGCCAAGCGCACGCTCGACAGCGCGGACCTCTGTTGGGGCGCCCCGGGCTCCTACGACTTCTCCGGCTACGCGGTCGCTGGCGCGGGCGACGGCGACGGCGATGGGCGCGCAGACTTGCTCGTCGGCGCCATCGGTGACGGTACGAACGGTACGAACGCGGGCCGGATCTGGGTCCTCAATGGCGGACAGTTCGGCGATAGCCCGAGCACCGCGCTGTTCGCAGACGCCGCATCAGGCAGCCTCATCGGCGAGCTGGGCAGCGACTACGCGGGCGTCGGCTTGACCGGCGGCAAGGACCTGACCGGCGACGGAGTCCCCGACCTGCTCGTCGGGGCGAGCGGCAGCGACGCCGGCGGCGCCGGTGGTGGCAAGGCCTACCTCGTGCCGGGACCCGTGGTCGGCGAGGTCGAGCTGTCGGAGGTGGAAACCACGTTTATTGGACTGCCGCTGACGACGAGCACGCTGTACCACGGGGAGTTTGGCGGCGGGGACGCCGTAGGCAACGCCGTTGCCTTTCCTGGGGACTTGAACGGCGACGGCATCGAAGACCTTGTGGTCGGAGCGAGCGGCGCCGACGAAAATGGGCCGGCGACCGGCAAGGTTGTGATCTACTACGGCCCGGTCGCGACCGGCCAGCACGAGATCACCGACGCAGACCTCACCCTCCTCGGGCCCACCTCCTATGGCTACGCCGGGAGCCCGATCCACGCGCCCGACGCGGATCTGGACGGCGACGGGCTCGCTGACCTGTTCGTCTCTGCCGATGGCATCGACAACGGCACGTTGTTCTTGGTCAACGGGAGCTCGGAAGCCACCGGCGTGCTCGCGTTGGACGCCGGGATGACCCGCTGGCACGGCGAGGCGGCGGACGATCAGGCCGGCTTCGCGGTCGCGACCGGGGACTTGAACGGCGACGGCGTGGTCGATCTGGCGGTGGGAGCACCCGGCAGCGACCGCCGCGGACAAGATGCGGGCGCGGCGTTCGTAGTCTACGGGCCCTTCGCGATCGGCGACCACCCGCTCGCCGAGGCCGACCACGTTTACGAGGCCGACAACGTCGCGGATGCCTTTGCGCGGTCCTTGGCATCCGGCTCCGATGTAGACGGGGACGGCGTAGACGACCTGCTCATCGGCGCGATCTACAACGACGAAGGCGGAGCTTTCGCCGGCAAGGCCTACTTGTACTGATACCGCCTCGTCAGCGCTCGCTTCGCGTCAGCCACATCGCATCGCCGTAACTGTAGAAGCGAAAGCCGAGCTTTACCGCATCGGCGTAGGCTTCGAGCACCCGCGGCGTACCACCAAACGCGCTCACCAGCATCAGCAAGCTGGATCGCGGCAGGTGGAAGTTCGTGATCAGCGCGTCCACGCGCTTGAAGGCGTAGCCGGGACGGATGAAGATGTCCGTCTCCCCTGCCCCCGGCCCGGTCATCGACTCGAGCACCCGCAACGTCGTTGTCCCGAGCGAGACCACGCGCCGCCCCTCGGACCGCGCCGCCGCGACCGCGTTCCACGTGCCCTCGGGCACGATGTAGCGCTCGGTGTGCAGCGTCCCCGCCGTCCAGGCTGCGGCGGTCAGCGGCGCGAAGGTGCCCGCGCCAACCTCGAGCGCCACGCGCACCACCTGCACCCCGGCGGCTTCGATGCGCTCCAACAAGCGGGTCGTCATGTGCAACCCCGCGGTCGGCGCTGCTGAAGCGCGAAGATCGCCCGGTCGTGCAAACACCGTTTGGTAGCGCTCTGCGTCCTCCGCGGTAGGCGCGCGGCCCAAGTACGGCGGCAGCGGAACCTCCCCCGCGGTCGCGGCGAGGGTGTCGAGATCCGGCTCGGGCCGCACCGTCCACGTTCCATCGGCGTGACGCGCGACGAGCACCAACGCGCCTGCGCCGCACGTCAGGCGGTCCCCGACCTGAAGCCGCCGCCCGGGTCGGAGAAACGCGTGAAAATCGTCGCCCTCTGGCGCCGAGATCATCGCCTCTACCGCGCCGCCCGACGCTCGAAACGCCCGCAGTCGCGCACGAAACACCCGAACGTCGTTCATCACGAGCACGTCGCCAGCGCGAAGCTCGGTCGTGATGTCCGCAAAAACTCCAGGCGCCCCGTCTACCCGGTAAAGTCTACTTTGATCGCGCTCAGCGGTCGGCTCACGGGCGATCTGGGCGTCGGGCAGCGCGAAGTCCCAGGGGTCGAGGAGCGCGCCGAGGTCGTCAGGCATGGCGGCGATCTACCCGGCGTCCGGCGCGTCGGCGAGTCGGACATTGGATTGCTGCGCGGGAATCCTCCCGTTCGGGCTCTGACACGGATACACCCCCCGGCTCGCTAAACCCCGCCGCGGAGTCCCCATGCCCATCGAACCCCGTTCCTCTGTTGCCCGTCCTGACATCGACGTCGATCTGGCAGGTGTTGCCGACCTTTCGCGCGGCGACCTCGAGATGCTCTTCAGCGATTTCGCGCCCAAACACCGCCCCGGCGGCTTCCGCAAAGGGCAGCGCGTGCGCGCTGCGGTGTCGCGGATCAACGACTCGACGGTGTTCTTCGACGTAGGCGGCAAAGCCGACGCCGCGATGGATCGCATCGATGTTCCTGTGGACGTCAAACAAGGCGACGTGCTCGACGCGTTCGTGCTCGCGATCAAAGACGGCGAAGTGCGCTTGACGCTCACCGTCTCGGGAGAAGCCACCCGCGAGCTGCTCGACGAAGCCAAAGAGAACGGCATCCCCATTCAGGGCAAGGTCAACGCCTGCAATGAGCACGGTTTTGACGTCGAGCTGTCCGGCGGCGTGCGGGCCTTCTGCCCCATGGGCCAGATCGATCGCAACGTCGACCCCGACCCGAACGCCTACGTTGGCCGGACGCTGATGTTCAAGGTGCTCGACGTGCGTGGCCGGGACGCGATCGTCTCCCACCGCAGCATCGCGGATGAAGAAGCCAAGGCGAGCCGCGGCGAGAAGCTGACCGAGCTGCAAGAGGGCGAGGTCTACGAAGGCACCGTGACCGGCCTGCGCGACTTTGGCGCGTTCGTTCGCCTCCCCAACGGCGCCGAAGGCCTCGTGCACCTGTCGAACATCGGCAAGGTGCGGCTGAACAGCGCCGCGGAGGCCCTCCAAGAAGGGCAGGTCGTCAACGTCCGCGTGCTGTCAATCGACATCCCCCGCCAGCGGGTCAACCTTGGGATTCGTCAAGCCGGCGACACGCAGAGCGAGGCTCCGCGCGAGCAACGTGGCAGCAGCTCGGCGGGGCAGAACACCTTTGGCACCATGGCTGGCCTGCTCGCCGCGGTGAAGCCGAGCGCCAAGGCCCCCGCGGCAGCCAAGCCTGTGATCAAGCCCGCGCCCGCGGCAGCCAAGCCTGTGATCAAGCCCGCGCCCGTGGCAGCCACGCCTGTGATCAAGCCCGCGCCGAAGCCGGTGGTTGAAGCACCGGTGGTGGCGGTCGAAGAGCCCGCGCGCGCCGGTGTTCGTCGCAAAGCGCGCTGATCGCTGCGTTTTGAAGTAGAGTACGCCGATGAAGCTGTCCGCACGTAGCTGTCTCGCAGGCCTGTCGGCGCTGCTCTTGCTGTCACAGCCGGCGTTTGCGGCGCGCTTGGACGCAGCCAGTGAAGCTGCGCTCGCGGCTGGCGAGGTCATCCTCATCGACCACGCGCCTACGCATCCCGGGGCGGTGAGCGTAGAGGGCATAGCGGAGGTCAACGCCTCTACCGACGCGCTCTGGCGCTCCCTCCTCGACTTCAACGCGAGGTTGCAAGGGAACAGCTCGGTAAAGAGCTTCCGTTACTACAAGCCCAGCACGCCTACGGAACAATGGGGAGCTTGGGAAGCGTCGCACTTTGGCTTCACGGTCGTGTATTTCAATCACTACCGGATCGATCGCGCCGCGGGCGTGCTCATCCACGAGCTCGACCCCACGCAGGCCAACACCATCGAATGGAGCCGCGGGGTCTACAAGCTGGGGCCCAGCCCTGCCAACCCCGCTGCGCTGCGCCTAAGCTACGCCGTGGAGACCGCGTTCGGCCTCGCCGTGCCGAGCTTCATCAAGACCTGGCTCGCGGGACAAGGCGTACGCGACTACCTTAGCGACTTGGTTCACCGTGCGGAGGCGTCCCCATGACACAGGTTCTATTCCCCAACGCCCGGCGCGCCGCTCTGCTCGTTACGCTCGCGTGGAGCGCAGGCTGCGGCGGGAAAACCGACCCTGTGACCGCGCCCACCGAGCTCGAAGACCTCGCGCCGTACCTGTTCCAGCACCAAGATGACGCTGCGCTGCTCTCGCTGGGGCTGACCTCGCTGTCGAAGTGGGCCGACGCGCGGGCGACCGTGGACGATGGGTACATCCTGCCTTCGTTGCCGGAGGACGCGATCGAGGACATCACCCCTCCCCCCGGGACCAGCCTGTCCGACACCATGGGCGGGCTCGCGGATGCGCCGAGCACCGCCACGTTGCAGCAGCACATCGACTTCATCCTGCTGCCGGATCAGACCGTCGTCGATCCCGACGACTATTCAACGTTCGACCGAACCTTCATCGAAGGCGGCGACTGTTTCGGGGACGGCAGCTGCGATCGTCTGGTGACCGGCAACGACATGGTGAAAACCGCAGCGTTCAACGTCACGATCCCGTACTTCTACTTCAAGGATTACCAACGCACGACATACACGGATGTGGACGGCGTGGAGCTGCCTGCGGTGGTGAGCCGAGGCTGGATCGAAGAAGAAGGCTGGGGAGACGACCATAAAAATGGTGTACGGCAGTCGTATACCCTCGATGTGTTCCAGGAAGCCGCCGACGGCAAGGTGCATCGCACGCAAGCGCTCTGGACCGAGATGGTGCTGATCATCGACGACGTCGCCAGTCAGAGCTTCCTCGAAGATCAGCTGATCCTCGGGCTGCACGACGTGTTCGACGACACCGACAACGCGATCGTTGAGCAAGGACTGTAGGCCCCGGTGCTCTACGCGTCGCTTTGGGCGTTGGCCCTGCTGTGCTCCCCAACGCGCGCCGCAGAGCTGCATCGGATGGAGCAGATCGGCATCGCGGCCTTTCCGGAAGGAGTGCAGGTGATCGCCGAGCCGGAGTGGCGCATTCCGCTGTACAAAGAAGCGGAAGGATCGGGCCTTGCGCACGCGCTGACCGCGGCGAACTTCGGGTCAGTCGCTGCGCACGTCGACCTGACTCCATCCTTCGCGCGCGTCGGACCGGTCTTTCGCCTCGCGCCGATCGCGATCTGGGACCTGACGGTAGGCGCGTACGGCGCATGGTACTTCGGCACCTTCTCCAGCTTGCTCGCGCTCGATGATCCGGGGATCGTCGCGGATCGCGACTGGAAACGGGAGGCAGTGGCCTCCGGTGAACGGCAGGGAGGAGGCGGCGTTCAAGCGTACGTAAGCACTCGCCTGAAAGCCAAGGCCGGGCCGGTGATCGCGATCGCCGAAGCCACGGTCCAGCGCAACGACATGTTTTCTTATCGCAAGGATCTCGTCTGGTATTGGGATCCCACCGACCAGATCAATGCCCCGGCCCACGGGTGGATTATTCGTCGTGCAGGCTATCTTTTCGCCGAGGTCTTGAAGCCACAGACGCCGACGGACCGCAAGCTGTGGATAGGCCCGATGCTCAACTGGGTGTCCAACTCCGCGACCGCGGATGCGAACATCCGGCTGGGCCCCGTGCTGCTGTGGAAGCCCACCGCCGCAGAAGAAATGCCCACGTTCATGCTGGGAAGTCAGGTCTGGCTGAAGTCGCGGTTCCACGACACGTGGCCGCCGTATACGTTTTTGGCGATCCGCTGGGAACACTGAAGCGCGGGCGTCGGCAAAAGCTCACCGCAGCAGTTGAACCGCGACGTCGCCGAGGTGCTGCTCCAACGTGGCACGGTCTACGCCGATTTGCAGAAGATCGGCTTCGTCGGTGATCGCGTAGCGAGCAAAAAGGTGATTGAGCGACAGCAGATCGAGGCGATGCGCAGCCATGTCCACCTCAAGCGCGATGCAGATGCGCTGCACGCGGGGGATCACCTCATGAATCCAACGCTCGCTCACCGCTGCTGGCAAGCGATGCGTGTCGAGCACATGCCGTAGAAGTACTCGGATTTCTTCACGATGTGCGCACACGAACCCAAAGAGTACGGTCACAAACCCGCGAAGGCGCTGCTCCCGGTCCAAGCTGGGGTTCGGGTTCAGCTCCAGCCCGGGAAGTTCGAGCAAGCGCTCGTAAACACGCGCCACAACGGCATCGTAGAGGGTCTGTTTGTCCGAGTGATGGTAGTGTAGGGTCGCGATGTTGATGCCCGCGGCGGCGGCGATCTCCCGCGTCGTCGCGCCTTCAAACCCGCGAGCAGCAAACACGGTAGCGGCGGCATCCAACACCCGGTCCCGCGTGGGCGCGCGCGTCAACGGGTTGCCCCCCAGCCCATCAGCACGATCGCGACGCTCAGCCCCACTTTGATGAAGCGACCGGTGGCCCCGAACGCGACCTCGCGCCACGGCAACCCTGCGGCGCCCGCCGCCATCGTCACCAGACCGTACGGGAACGGCGCGAGCGCAGCGAGGAACACCGCGCGCCGTCGGTGGCGCAGCAACCCGGACTCCAGCCCGGACCGCTCAATCCAGCCCCGAAACCACGACCATCGCCCCATCAGGCGGCCCGTCGCCCAGCCCATCGTCCCTGACAGCCAAGACCCGGCGCTCGCCGCCAGCCACACCGACGCGCCAGGCATCCCACCGGCGCAGGCGAGCAACACGATCGGCTGCGAGCCCAGCCCCGGCAAGGCATCGAGCATCAGCGCGGCGAGGAACACGCCAAAGAGGCCAAAGCGCCCCACGAACCAGCCCGCAGCCTGCTCCATCGGCTCCCGGAACAGCACTCCGATCGCCAGCACCAGCACCAGCACCACGATCAAAGCCTGCACAATGCGCCACACGAGCATTCCGGTGGACATCGCGACGGGATCAGGGGTGCTCACTCCGAGGCTCTATGCAGCGCGGGGCGTCTAGACAACGCAGAGGCCCGCCACGGCGCGTCTGCACGATCCTTGCACAAATCGGCCGATGGCCTTGCACCACGACATGTACTGCGCGCCAGATGGCACCCATAAGGGAGGGAAAGCAACCTTTCTCCCTTGGAGTTGCGTATGTCTCCGTTCTTACGACTATTCGGAATCACCTGTGTATTCATGCTCGCGCTCGTCTCGTGGATGCTGCTTGGCGGCGTGACCACCGCGCGCACCACCGACCAAAGCGGCTCGCTGTCGAGCCGAGTGCAGGCGCTGTGGGGAAGCCCACAGTCCCAACAGGCCCCCACCGCCGCGCTGGTCTGGCGCGAGCTGACCAATCACGAAGAGGAGTTCACCCAAGCGAACGGCGAGGTCACGCGCAAAGTCACGCCGGTCTGGGAGTCAAAGTCAGCGGTGATCGTCCCGAATCAAACGCGCATCGACGCGAACCTTGCGCTCGACGAGCGCCGTAAGGGCCTGATGTGGTTTCCGCTCTACGACGTCACCTTCGCAGGAAGTTGGCGCTTTCCCATCGAGACATCGGTGCCGGCCGGCGCGGAGGTGCAGATCGGCTTTGCGTTCCCCGATGCCGAAGGACTGTACGACAACTTCACCTTCGTCGTCGACGGCGTCGATGTCGCGCGGGGCCTGCGCACCGAAGCCGGACAGGTCACCGCGACGATCCCCGGCCCCTTGCACACCGGGCAGATCGTCACGCTGGCGATCACCTACAGCTCCCGCGGCATGACCGAGTGGCGGTATGTCCCGTCGCGCGCGGTCGGCCAGGTCGAGGACTTTCAGCTCACGCTCAAGACCGACTTCGCCGCCATCGACTTCCCGGCGATGACGCTCTCGCCCACCGCGAAAGCGCCCAGGTCAGACAGCCGAGGATGGCAGCTGGACTGGACTTTTGCCCGGCTCGTAACCGGACAGTCCATCGGCATGACGATGCCGACGCGCATCCAGCCCGGAGAGCTGGCATCCATGCTGTCCTTCTCGGCCCCGATCCCCCTCGCCCTCTACTTTGTGTGGATCTACGTGCTCGGACTGCTGAAGCGCTACGAGATCCACCCGATCAACTACCTGTTCCTTGCGGCATCGTTCTTCGCGTTCAACTTGTTGTTCGCCTACACCGCGGACATCTTGCCGGTAGAATGGGCGTTCGGCGTAGCCAGCGCGGTCAGCGTGCTGCTCGCGGTCAGCTACCTGCGACTCGTGGTCGGGGCGCGGTTTGCGCTGCTCGAAGCGGGCGTCGCGCAGCTGCTCTACCAGGTCGGCTTCGGCGTCGCGCACTTCTACGACGGCTACACCGGGCTCACGATCACCGTATTAGGCATCCTCACCCTGTTCGCTCTGATGCAGCTGACCGGCCGCATCCAGTGGAGCGCGGTGTTTGCGTCCGAGCCTGCGCCCCCGGAGCCCACCGGACCTCGCCCGGCGGTGTAGCCACGTCCAATCTCCCCGGAGTGGGGCTGGGCTCGGTCAGTCCTGAACCTGACGCACGGCCCGCACTTCGGGGATCTCCTCCAGCATCATCCGCTCTACGCCCATCGCGAGCGTGGCGGTGCTGGAAGGACAGGTCGAGCAGGAGCCGATCAGCTTGACCGACACCACGCCATCTTCGAAGCCGCGGTACACGATGTCCCCGCCATCCTCTGCGACCGCCGGGCGGATCATCTCGTCCAGCAAGCGAACGATCTTTCGCTCGACGGGATCGGTGTAGTTGGAAACCGCGAGGTCCTCGTCGGGGACCGCCATGTCACCCGAGTCGAGGAAGTCGCGGATCGCCGCCTTGATCTGCGGCACCAGCTCCGGCCAAGTCAGATCGGCGTCCTTGTTTACCGTCACAAAGCGCGGCGCGACGAGCACCTGCACGATGCCACCGAGATCAAAGAGCCGGCGCGGAAGCGGCGCGTCGCTGGCCTGCGCTGCGGTGCGATACTCGAACGTGCCAGTCGGAACCAGCATTTCCTGCAAGCGGAACATCAGCGCGTCAGGGTTCGGGGTCGGCATGGTGTCGATCGCAGCGGGCACAGCGGAGCCCGACGAAGACGAGGAAGAGGGCGGAGCGGTCAACATGGCGGAAGGCTATGCACTCTGGCGCTGCGCGCAAGCCCCGGATGCGCTTCCTGAGCGGTACGGGCAGCACCACCGGGTTACCTCCCGCGCCCGTTTTCACCCCCGACCTGGAGCCTCTCATGTCCATCGACTTTGGCCTCTCTGAAGAACAGCAGGCCCTCCGTGATCTCGCCCACGACTTCGCCAAATCGGAGATGCGCCCCGTCGCGGCCCATCACGACGCGACCGGCGAATACCCGTTTGCCGTGCTTGAAAAAGCCAACGCGCTCGGCATCATGAACACCCACATCGAGGCCGAAAACGGCGGCATGCAGCTCGGATGCGTCGATGGCATGCTGCTCGCCGAAGAGTTCGCGTGGGGATGCTCCGGCATCGGCACCGCGATCGAGGCCAACGGCCTCGCCCAGCAGCCGGTGATCCTCGGCGGATCTCCCGAACTGAAGAAGAAGTACCTCGGTATGTTCGCCGAGAAGTTCAGCCTGTGCGCCTACGCCGTCACCGAGCCCAACGCCGGCTCCGACGTGCAAGGCATGAAGACCAGCGCCGTGAAGCAAGGCGACAAGTGGATCCTCAACGGCACCAAGATGTGGATCACCAACGCCGGCGTCGCCGATTGGTACTTCGTCGTGGCGGTGACCGATCCTTCGCGCCTCGCCCGCGGCGGCATGACCGGCTTCATCGTCGAGCGGTCCTGGCCCGGCGTCATCGTCGGCAAGAAAGAATACAACATGGGACAACGCTGCTCCGACACCCGCGGCATCACCTTTGAGAACGTAGAAGTCCCCGAAGCGAACGTGGTCGGAAACGTGGGTGACGGCTGGAAGTTGGCGATGTCCGCGTTCGACTACACCCGTCCGGGCGTGGCAGCCGCGGCCGTCGGCGTAGCCCGCGCCGCGATGGAGCACTCCATCGAGTACGCGACCGAGCGCCGCGCCTTCGGTCAGCCGATCGCCAATCACCAGGCGATCGCGTTCATGATCGCCGAGATGGCCACCGAGATCGACGCCGCGCGCTTGCTCACCTGGCGCGCAGCCTCCTTGAAGGACGCCGGCCAGAAGAACACCAAAGAAGCCGCGATGGCCAAAGCGTTCTCGAGCGACACCGTCATGAAGACCACCACCAACGCGGTGCAGATCTTCGGCGGCTACGGCTACAGCCAGGAATACCCGGTCGAGAAGCTCATGCGCGACGCCAAGATCTTCCAGATCTACGAAGGCACCTCGCAGATTCAGCGCTTGATCATCTCGCGCGAGCTGATGGTGCGCGGCAAGTAGCTCAACCGGCGGGCGTGAAGCCCCCGTATTTGCCCTTCCAATAGGCGAGCGGCGTCAACGCGCCCTCGCCTTCGGGTACATCCGCGAGCCCAAGCTCGACCACACGCCCGATGAACAGCGTGTGGTCGCCGGCCGAAACGGCGTCGTGGAGATCAAGGTCCAACCAACCGAGCGCGCCGGCGATCACCGGGGTGCGGAAGGTTCCGCCGATCACGTCGGGCTCAAAACCCTCTTTCTTCCATCCAGCAAAGTGGTTGGAGACCAGCGCCTGCGCTTCGGAGAGCAAGCTGATCGCGAACGGGCCGCCCGCCGAGAGGTGCGCGTGCATGTGGGAGGTCTTTTGCACGCTCACCAGCACCAGCGGCGGATCGATCGACACCGACACGAAGGCGCTGGCCGTCATGCCGTGCAGCTTGGGCGACCCGCTTTCGTCGGGACGAACCGCGGTGACGACGGTGACGCCGGAGAGGAACTGACCGAGCACAGCTTTGAAGCGTTTCGCATCCATGCCGCCTGCCTAAGCTGCGGCGAGCGCGGCGTCAGCCAATCTC
>CAIUMM010000090.1 GCA_903900265.1 uncultured Pseudomonadota bacterium | reverse complement strand
TGGTCGGGGTGGCGGGATTCGAACCCACGACCTCTTGCTCCCGAAGCAAGCGCTCTAGCCAGGCTGAGCTACACCCCGAACGTGGCGCTCTTAGCGCGGTGGACCGCGGTTCGTCAAGGCGTCTGGCGGGGAGAATGACGCGGATGCCCCGCGTTCGGGGGCGAGCACGCGCCGGTTGTCAAACCCGATCCTCAAGTGTATAGCCCGGACAACCTGAACTTCGCGTGCGGGCGATACGGAATATCGATGCATCTCTCCTTGATTTTTGTCAGCCTTCTCGGCGCTGCGTGCAGCTACGCAGGCGCGCCTGCTGATCCCAGCGAGGGCGATTGGGACAACGACGGCTATACGGGCGACGACGGCGACTGCGCGAACAAAGACCCGGCGATGAACCCGGGCGCTTCAGACAGCGTGGGCGACGCGATCGACCAGAATTGCGACGGCCTCGACGGTGTCGACGCCGACGGGGATGGGATCGCCTCGGTAGCTTCGGGCGGCGAGGACTGCGACGACTCCGACGCGGCGATCAAGCCTGGAGGTCTCGAGGTCTGGTATGACGGCGTGGACTCGAACTGCGCGGGGGACGACGACTACGATCGCGATGGCGACGGCGTGGACTCCATCGACTACGGCGGCGAGGACTGCGACGATGGCTCGGTCGACATCCCGCGCGCCGAGACCTGGAATGGCATGGACGACGACTGTGACGGCTGCGTCGACGAGGTCGAGGCGGACTTCACCTTTGAGGACGACGCCGCGGGCGACCCGATGATGGTCGTATCCCTCCAGAACGCCGATCCGCACGGGGTTCACGTCGGGTTCGCCGAGACCAGCGAGGGCGGGGCGGGCTGGTACGGCGAGGACTGCCGGGACGGCGATGCCGACTGCCATCCGATGGCGCCGCAAGGCGGGACGCTGACCGTCGTGCACGACTCCGCGGATGTGCGTTTGGGGGCGACCACCTACTTTGATCAGGGCCGTTTGCGCGGGAGCGCCGCGGTGATCTGGGACTCGGTGGGCCAATGCACCGCCCTCGGGGCGGACGCCGACTACTACGCGACCGCGGGATGCTGCATTCAGGACGGCTGGTAGGATACAAGGCGCCATGCCCTTTCGATTCACGCTCAATGACGTCCCCCAAACCGTAGACGCGCCTCCTTTGGCCCGCCTGCTCGATGTGCTCCGGGAGGACCTGCGCTGCACAGGTCCCAAAGAGGGCTGCGGCGAGGGCGAATGCGGCGCGTGTACCGTGCTGATCGACGGTCGCGCGGTGAACAGCTGCCTCGTCCCGGTGATCCAGGTCGACGGCGCGACGATCGTGACGGTGGAAGGACTGGCGAAAGACGGTCGCCTCGATCCGGTGCAAGCGGCGTTCGTGCGCTGCGGTGCTGCACAGTGTGGGATTTGTACGCCGGGTTTCCTGCTTACGGCGCGCGCGCTGCTCGATGAGAACCCCCATCCTTCACGGGATGAGGTGCGCGAGGCGCTCGCCGGCAATCTTTGCCGGTGCACCGGCTACCAGAAGATCGTCGACGCCGTGTGCTCGGCGCTCAACGCCGAGGAGTCGGTCTGATGCTTACGTGCACAGCTCCCGTTCACTCTCCCCGCACCCTTGAAGACGCGCTGGCCACGCGCGCGATCCACCCGTTCGCGACGGTGCTCGCTGGCGGGACCGACGTGATGGTCTACATCGAGGGCGGCAGCTTGAAGCCCTCGGCGCTGATCGACCTGTGGAAGATCGACGTGCTGCGCGGCATCTGCACGAGCCCGGCTGGCACGCACATCGGCGCGCTGACCACGTGGACCGACATCGCCCGCTGCGAGGCGCTGCCCGCAGCGTTTCGGGACTGTGCGCGCACCGTCGGCGCGGCGCAAATCCAGAACCGGGGCACGGTCGGCGGCAACATCGTGAACGCCTCGCCCGCCGGGGATTCGCTGCCGATGTGGCTGGCGCTCGACGCGCGCTTTGAGCTGCGGTCGTGGCGCGGAGTGCGTCAGGTCGCTGCGGCCGATTTCTGGCTCGGGTACAAGCGCACCGCCCTCGCCCGCGATGAGCTGCTCACGGCGGTGATCGTGCCGTCGTCGTCGCCGGCGGACCACGTGCGCTACCGCAAGGTCGGCACGCGCCTCGCGCAGTCGATCTCCAAGGTGGTGCTGGGGCTGCGCGTCCGGTTGGACGAGGGCGTCGTGCACGAAGCGCGCATCGCCTTCGGCTCGGTCGGCCCCGTCCCTGCCCGTGCGCTCGCGGTGGAAGCCGCGCTGCTGGGCAAGCCGCTGAATGAAGCCTCGGTCGACGCCGCGGTCGCGCTGCTCGACATCACGCCGCTGGATGACATCCGCTCCACCGCCGACTACCGCAACGCCGTCGCTCGCCGGATCCTGCGCGCCGAGCTGCTGAGCCTGTAGTGGAGCTTGCACCTCCGCAGCTCGGGGTTGAGGGCGAGCCGGAGTCGGTGCATCGTCCGGACTGGGAGGTCAACCGTCTCGTTGAGGCCGATTGCCTCGCGGCGATGGCGCAGATCCCGGATCATTCGGTGCATTTGGTGCTCTGCGACTTGCCTTATGGGACGACCGCGAACCCGTGGGACAGCGTGATCCCGTTGGAGGCGCTTTGGGAGCAATACCGCCGGGTTGTGCACCCTGACGGCGTGGTGGTCCTGACCGGGCAGGGGCCGTTCACCGCGCGGCTGATCCTGTCGAACGAGGCGTGGTTCAAGTACAAGCTCTGCTGGATCAAGTCGAAGCCGACCAACTTCTTGAACTCCAGCCACCAGCCGCTGCGGCGGCACGAGGACATCTGCGTCTTCGCGCGAAAGCGCGGGCGCTACTTTGCGCAGATGCAGGCCGGCGCCGCCTATGACAAAGGGGTGCGAAAGGACCAGCAGACCGGCAGCTACGGCACGATCACGCCTTCGCGGGTGCAGACCTCCGGCGCCCGTCATCCTACCGACGTCGTCTACTTCAAGACCGCCGAGAGCGAGGGTCCAGTCTGGCACCCGACTCAAAAGCCGGTGGCGCTCGGTCGCTATCTGGTGCGCACCTACAGCCTCCCCGGCGAGGTCGTGCTCGACAACGCCTTTGGATCCGGCAGTTTCCTCGTCGCCGCGCTGCTCGAAGGCCGCAACTACTACGGCATCGAGCGCAACGCCGAGAGTCGCCTGTTTCGTGAGCAGCCCACCGACTTCGTGAAGGTCGCCAGCGAGCGCCTCGCCCAAGCCCGCGCGGGCCTTGGGGAGCGACAGGCGGCTTGGCTCGCGGGCGCTTTACCTCGCGGAGCGTAGCCGACCCGCCGGTATTAGATCCCGCCGCCGAGGAACACGTACACCGCGCCGGCGCCGGTGCCGCCTTCGCTGTTGTTGTAGGCGCCGATGGCCAGGTCATCGATGCCGTCGTTGTCCAGATCTCCGGCGGCGATCGAGCTGCCAAGGTAGTCGCTCGACACCCCGCTGATCACCGCGTCGCTCGCCATCATGCTGCCGACCGGCCCGTAGTCGATGATCGCCTCGCCCTTGTAGGAGTCGTAGTCGGTGTAGCCGATGGCGAGGTCCTGAATGCCGTCGTCGTTGAAGTCGCCGCCGCACGCGGAGGTCGTGTCCACCCCGAAGTACGACGCACCGGCGAGCACCGAGCCCGTGCCGCCCTCCAGCAGATAGGACCCGTACGCGACATAGAGCAGCATGTCGTCGTAGCCGTCGTTGGTCACGTCACCCACCGCGTGGACGTAGTCCCCGGACCCGGACAGCGTGCGGGTCTCGTCGTAGATCGAGGTGTAGCTGCCTGACGCGGTGATCGGCCCCTCGTTCAAGAACAGCTGATCGCCCCAGCTCGCGCCGACCAGCATGTCGTCTTGCCCATCGCCTGTCACGTCGGCCACGGCGATCGAGGTGCCGTAGTTCTGGTAGTTGGTGGTGTCGGTGCGGGAGATCTCGTAGCTGGAGGTGGTGCGCTGGTAAATGTAGACGGATCCTCCGCTCTCGCCCGGACAGGACACGATCGCGTCGGTGTTGCCGTCGCCCGTGACATCGCCGGTCGCGACGGCCCAGCCGCAGTAGTCGTTGGTGGATGCACCCGAGAACGACGTGTAGCTGGTGGCGGACCAGGTGCTGCCCGGGGTGTACCAGACGGCGATGCCGCGCCCGCTGTTGTAGTCGTAGCCGCCCGTGAGGATGTCGATGTCGCCGTCTCGGTTCAGGTCGCCCAGCGCCATGGACTTTCCGAAGTACGAGTATTCATACGCAGAGGTCGCCGAGCCGATGAAGTCCTGCGCTGCGGTGGTGGCGGACACCGACGTGCCCGTCCAGGTGTCGAAGGCATAGACCCCGCCTGCCGAGTAGGCGCCGTTGGTGGCGAGCTGGGCCCCGGCGGCGAGGTCGTTTGTGCCGTCGCCGTCGATGTCTCCGATGCCGACCGACGCGCCGAGGGCGTCGAGGATGGTAATGCCTTTGTACTTTGCCGCGTAGTCGGCGGAGGATGCGTCACCGATTCCGCACTCTCCGGCGTCGTCGTCGCAATCCTGATCCGCGCCATCGCCGCAGATCTCGGCCTTGCCGGGGTTGACGCTGGAGTCGTCATCGTCGCAGTCGTTCGCGCTCGCCAGGGTGGCCGCGCCCGAGGGCTTGTCACAGGCCCAGACCGTGTAGGTGTCCCCCCAGTAGCCGTCGCGGTCGTTGTCCAGCGACCACTCGGTGCCGGTGGAGGTGTCGAGATCGCTGTCGGCCTCGTCGGTGAGGCCGTCACAGTCGTCCTCGACGTCGTTGCAGGTCTCGGTGGCGCCGGGCGAGATGTAGCGGTTGACGTCGTTGCAGTCGTCGCCGTTGTCGACCTGGCTGGCGTCGGGAGCTGCCGTAGCCGTAGCCGTCGCCGTCGATGTCATCGAACCACTCGCTCTCCTCCCAAACGGCGCGGTCGGTGTCGTCGCAGTCGTCGGCGTTGGCGACTTGGGAGGCGGTCGGTGTGCACACGGACGCGGCGGTGCTGGCGTCGCCATAGCCATCGCGGTCGGCGTCGGTGTACCAGACGCTCTCGGCATGCACGGATCCATCGGTGTCGTCGCAGTCACCGTCGTTGGCGACGTACCCGCTGGGAGCGGTGCACGCGACCACCGAGACCGTAGGGTCTCCGTAGCCGTCGCGGTCGTTGTCCCGGTACCAGACGTCGGTGCAATCGGGACCGGTGTCGGTGTCGCTGTCCGTGTCGGAGTCGGTGTCGCTGTCCGTGTCGGAGTCTGCGTCGGTGTCTGCGTCGGTGTCTGCGTCGGTGTCCGCGTCCGAATCCGCGTCCGAATCCGCGTCCGAGTCGGCGTCCGTGTCGGCGTCTCCGTCTTTTACCGGCGAATCGCCGCCGGGGACGCAGCCAAAGAACAACACACTCAGCGCGTCGCACACGCACCCCCGGGTGTCAACCTCGACAACGTGCGCGGCGATCGGTGTTCGAGAGGGCGGTGTTCGAGAGGGCGGTGTTCATGCCGGCGGCGTTCATGCCGGCGGCGTTGCGTTCGACCCCGCATGGTCCGGAAGTAGACCGCGCATCTGCTTCCAGATCATCCGCGCCGCGCGCTCGGGGGCGAGGCGGGTCAGCAGATCCATGGTGCGAGCGTCCCCGCCGACCATCACATGGTAGCGGTCATGCTCCATGGCGTTCAGGATCTGCTCGGCGGCTTCCGGCGCGGACAGCATCGGGATCGCAGGGGCGTCGACGCCGGTGGGGGCCGTGAAGGTGACGCCGGAATTCGCGGCGATGTCGGTGCCGACCGCGCCGGGGAACACGATGGTGACGTGTACGTCCGTGTCCATCAGCTCGGAGTGCAGGCCGTCGAACAGCAGGTGCATCGCGGCCTTGGACGCGCCGTACGCGGTCTGGCCCGGCACCGGCACAAACCCGCCCATGCTGGACACGGCGACGAGGTGGGCTTCGGGCCGAGCGCGCAGCAGCGGCAGGAAGGTCTTGGTGACGTACAGCGGACCGTAGAAGTTCACCTTCATCACGTGCTCGATGGCGTCGTACGGCAGGGCTTCGATGGTGGTGAACGGCTGGATGATGCCGGCGACGAGGATGCAGCCATCGACCGCGCCGTGAGCGGCGATCACCGCCGCGGGCAGCGCTTCGACTGCGGCCCGATCGGTGATGTCGACGGAGTGGGTGCTGAGCCGATCCCGCGCCGCGCTGGCTTGAGCCGCGGTCTGATCTAAGCCCGCGCTGCTGACATCCACCGCGGCCACCTTGGCCCCGCGCGCTAACAGCTTCAGCACGACCTCCCTGCCAATTCCGTTTCCACCACCCGTGACGACGAACACCTTGCCTTCGGTTTGCATGACAGCTCCTGTGTCC
>CAIUMM010000089.1 GCA_903900265.1 uncultured Pseudomonadota bacterium | reverse complement strand
GGCCGGCATCAGCGCGAGCGACACGAACGCGTGCAGCGGGCCGCGCCACGCCTGATAGTCGCCCCATTGGCGCTCGCTGATCGCGACGGCGTTCCCGATGTACCGCTGCCAGTCGGTGCCGATGGGCTGGTCCCGCAACGGGAGCGCTGCGGCCTGCCATTCGACGTAGAGCACGGCGACGCCGATGAGCAGGGGTTCGATCCAACGCTGCGCAAATTTCACGCAGTCCGCCTATCCAGAACCGGGCGGCGAGGCGGGTCAGGCCGAGCACCGCGGGGGTTCCTGCGATCCCGCCTTGCCGATCATGGAGGCCTTGAATAACCGCTGAATCACCATTCAGTCCCCGCTGTACCCCGGAAGCCCGCGTGCCCGTCGATCGCCCCCGCACCACCGCTGACAAGCACGACCGCATCATCGATGCGGCCATCGAGGTGTTCGCGGAGAAGGGCTTTCACCACGCGCGCATCAGCGACATCGCGGCCAAAGCCGAGGTCGCGGATGGGACGATCTACCTGTACTTTCGCAACAAAGACGACGTGCTGATCACCATCTTCGAAGAGAAGATGGGCATGTTGATCGAAGGCCTCAAGCAGTCGCTCGAGGGCGTAGACGACCCGTTGGAGCGCATTCGCACCTTCGCGCGCTACCATTTCAAGCAGGTGAAAGACCACGAGGCGCTCGCTGAGGTGCTGCAGATCGAGCTGCGGCTCTCCAACAAGTTCCTCAAAGAGTACCGCCCCACACAGTTGTGGGAGTACCTCAATGTGTTCGCCGGGATCCTGCGCGACGGCCAAGAGCGCGGCGTGATCCGCGAGGTCGACCCGTTCGCGAGCATGTGGGCGTTCTTCGGTGCGCTCGATGAGATCGCGATGCAGTGGGTGCTGGCGAACAAAGAGCGAAAACTGCGGTTTTCGTTGGACGCCTCTGCGGAGGCCGTCGCCGAGATCTTCGTGCGCGGCGTCGCCGCCAACCCTTCGGCGATTCCTGTCGCCACCCCCTTGCCTTCGCAGTTTGAATCCCTATCTTGAACCTCTTTCCCTGAACGTCCCCTCGTCTCCCAGGAGCATCCGTGAAAATCGGCGTTTGTCTCAAGCAAGTCCCCGCTACCGATACCCGCGTGGTCGTCAACCCTACCGCCAGCGGCATCCTCACCAATGACGTCAAGTGGGAGATCAACCCCTACGACGATTACGCGCTTGAAGAAGCCGTGCGCCAGAAAGCCGCAGGTAAAGGCACGGAAGTCGTCATCCTCACCGTCGGCGGTGCGGAGACCGAGCAGCGCCTTCGCGACGCGCTCGCGCGCGGTGCAGACCGCGTCGTCCGCGTCGATGATCCGGCGATGGCTGGCGCCGACGCGCTGGGCTACGCCCGTGCGCTCGCTGCTGCGGCGAAAGCCGAAGATGTAGGCGTGTTGTTCTGTGGTCGTCAGGCTGTAGACGGCGACAACGGCGCGGTCCCGGCGATGATCGCCGAGCTGCTCGGCTGGTCGCAGGTCAGCTGGATCGACAAGCTGGCGATCGACGGCGGCAGCTTCACGGCCAACCGTGCAGCGGGCGGCGGCGCGAAAGAGGTCGTCACCGGCGCGCTCCCCGGCGTGTTCACCTGCGACAAGGGCTTGAACGAGCCCCGCATGGCCACCCTCCCCAACATCATGGCCGCCAAGAAGAAGCCGATCGTCGTCAAGAACCTCGACGCCATCGGCCTCTCCGCTGGTGCCGTAGCGCCGCTCGTCGCCGAGACCGCGATGTCGTTGCCTCCGGCTCGTCCTGCGGGTCGCAAGCTCACCGGCGATGCCGCGACCGTCGCGGCCGAGCTGGTCCGCCTGCTGCGCGAAGAAGCCAAGGTCATCTGAACCCCTTTTCAACTTTGTAGATCTGGAGATTCCCATGGGTATCCTCGTCCTTTGTGACACTGACGGCGGCGCACCGCGCAAGTCCGCGTACGAACTCCTCGGCAAAGCCAAGGCCCTCGGCCTCGGTCCCGTCACCGCTTTGGTGCTCGGCTCCGCCGATGTCAGCAGCCTCGGCGGCTACGGCGCGGACGCCGTGCTGCACTACGACAACGCCGTCCTCGGCACCTACAGCACCGGCGCGGTGGTCAAGGCGCTCGCGAACGCGATCGCCGCGACTGGCGCGCAGTACGTGCTCGCTTCGGCCAACCAGGTCGCGCGCGACGCGTTCCCCCGCTTGTCGGCCCGCATCGGCGCCGGCTACGCGGTCGAGTGCACCGATCTCCGCAGCGAAGGCGGCAAGCTCGTCGGTCGCCGTCCGGTCTACGCCGGTAAGGCGTTGGTGGACGTCGCGACGAACAGCGCCGTCGGCCTGTACTCGGTGCGCCCCAACTCCTTCCCGATCGGCGCAAGCACGGGCGCTTCCGCGCCGGTGACCGTGAGCGACGGCGGCGTCTCCGCCGCCGACGTGGACGTGAAGGTCGTGCAGACCCTCGCCCCCGAAGGCAAGGAAGTGGACCTGACCGAAGCCGATCGCATCGTCTCCGGTGGCCGTTCGCTGAAGTCCAAAGAGGGCTTTGACTCCGTGGTGCGTCCGCTCGCCGCTGCGGTTCACGCTACGCCCGGCGCCTCGCGCGCTGCGGTCGACGCGGGCTACGCGCACCACGGCGATCAGGTCGGTCAGACCGGCAAGGTCGTCAACCCCTCGCTGTACATCGCGCTCGGCATCTCCGGCGCCATCCAGCACCTCGCGGGTATGCGTACCTCGCGCGTCATCGTCGCGGTCAACAAAGACGCCGACGCGCCGATCTTCCAGTACGCGACCTACGGCATCGTAGGCGACCTGTTCGAGTACGCGCCGTTGCTCCAGAAGGAATTCGAGAAGGCGCTGTCCTGATCCGGCAGGCATGATCGACTCGGCAGCGGGTGGCGTTCCTCGGGACGTCGCCCGCGTTCTTTTTGCGACGCTCGCTTCGGCGGGCGCGGTAGCGCTCGGCGCCTCGGTCACGCTGCCGGCGCAGGTCGCGTCGGTGGGCGCGGTAATGCTCGGCATCGTCGCCTTAGGCGCGCTGGTTTGGGCTGCGTTGTCGGGCGTTCAGCGCGCTCCCATCGGGTGGGTCCTTGCGGTCGCCGCCGCGGTGCGCGCGCCCTATTTGCTCGCGCCGCCGACCTTCAGCGACGACGTCTACCGCTACGTCTGGGAGGGACGGGTCTGGGTGGCCGGCTTCAATCCCTTTGCGATGGCGCCGTCGGATCCCGCGCTGGTAGGGCTGCGCGACGCGGTGTGGGCGCGGGTGAACCACCCGGAGGTGTCGAGCATCTACCCGCCGCTCGCTCAAGCGGCCTTCGTGGTGCTGGCGCCGTTTGGCGTGCTGGGGTGGAAGGTGGTGGCGGCGGCCTTCGATTGCGGTACGGCGGCCTTGCTGGCGCGGCGACGGCCTGAAGCGGGCTGGCTATGGGCGTTGTTGCCGCTGCCGGCGCTGGAGGCTGCGGGCTCTGGGCATCTGGAGGCGATCGGGGTGTTCCTGCTCGTCGCTGCGCTCGACGCTGCGGGGCGCGGGCGGCTTGGGACGGCCCAGGCGGCGGCGTGGGCGGGGGCGATGGTCAAGCTGCTCCCGGCGGCGGCGCTGCTGCCGCTGCTGCGCTCTCGCCGGGACTGGGCGCTTTGGACCGGTGTTTCGGTGCTCGCAGCGCTCCCGCTGTTGGGCGCGGGCGCGGGTGTGGTGCGGGGCTTTGAGACCTACCGGGCGACGTGGATGTTCAACGGCAGCGCCTACCCGCTGCTGGCGTGGGCGCTGTCCGGGCTGCCCGGTGATCCGGCGCGGTGGATCCTCCAAGGGGTTGGGGCTGCGGTGGTCGGATGGGCGGTTTGGCGCGCTCGGCGGGCGGCGCGGGTCGCGGGCGAGTCAGAGGCGCACGGAGGCGCTGGCGCGCACGCGGAGCGAGTGGCGCTCGCCGCGACCGGCGCGTTCGTGCTGTTGTCCCCGACCGTGCACCCTTGGTATGTGCTCTGGGCGCTGGCGGTCGCGCTTTGGACGGGTGTGCGGACCGCGCGCCCGTGGGTGCTCGCCGCGGTGCTGGTCCCCGGCGCCTACCGGGTGCTCGGCACGCTGCACGACGGCGTCTGGAGCGAGGATCCGGCGACGCGCTGGGTGATCTGGTTGCCGGTCTGGATGGTGCTGGTGCGCGCCTTGGTGCGTGGCGCCGCCCCCTAAACGGCCAAAGCCCCGACGTCTCGCGACGCCGGGGCTCTGGGGTTGGGACCGGCTGACGCCGTTCCGGAAGAACGCTTTAGGCGTTCTTCTTCTCTTGCTGGTACTTCTTGATCAGCTCGTCGGTGACGTTGTTCGGCGCGTTGGCGTAACGAGCGAACTCCATCGAGAACTCCGCCTTGCCCTGGGTCGCAGAGC
>CAIUMM010000088.1 GCA_903900265.1 uncultured Pseudomonadota bacterium | reverse complement strand
GCGCTGAAATCGGGCGCATCCCAGAGGTCGTTGTAGGGCTCCGGGGCGGGTACAACCGGCGGCGAGACCACGTTCGGCGGCCGAGCCACGTTCGGCGCGGGACGCACCGACTGGGGGCTCACGGTGGTGTTGACATCGAAGTCCGAAGCCGCCGGGGCGGTCGCGACCGTTCGCGTGGCGACAGGCGCTGACTCAGCCACTGGCTCGGAGGCCGCGACAGACTCCCTGACCATAAAGGTGGGCGCAGGAAGCGTAATCGCAGGAGGCACCGGCCCGGACGCAGGCTGCCGCACAACCCACTTCGGCTCGGGGAGCGTGATGGTGGGCACCGCGGGATCCGTCCCGGCAACGGATGCGCTCGCCACAGGCGATGCGGAAACCACAGGCACTGCGGAAACCACAGGCGACGACGTGACCGCCGCAACTTCCGGCTCCGCCGCAACCTCGGCAACCGCCGCAGCAACGGACTCCGCCGCAACTTCCGGCTCAGCGTCGACCTCGGCAACCGCCGCGACCTCAGCGACCGCACCCCCCGCAGTCACGGACTCCGCCGCAACTTCCGGCTCCGACGGGACCTCAGCGACCGCCGCAGTCACGGACTCCGACACAACCTCCGGCGCCGCTTCGACCTCAGCAACCGCCGCAGTCACGGACTCCGCCGCAACTTCCTGCTCCGACGCGACCTCAGCAACCGCCGCAGTCACGGACTCCGCCGCAACTTCCGGCTTCGCCACAACTTCCGGCTCCGACACGACCTCAGCGACTGCAACCGCCACAGTCACGGACTCCGCCGCGACTTCCGGCTCCGCTTCGACCTCAGCAACCGCTGCCACCTCGGACTCCGCCGCAACGTCCGGCTCCGCTTCGACCTCGGCAACCGCCGCAACCTCGGACTCCACCCCAAACTCAGCAACCGCCGCAACCTCAGACTCCGCCGCAACGTCCGGCTCCGCTTCGACCTCGGCAACCGACGCGACCTGGGACTCACCCGCAACGTCCGGCTCCGCCTCGACCTCAGCAACAGCCACGACCGCCGCAACCTCCGACTCCGCGGCAACCTCCGGCTCCGCCTCGACCTCAGCAACAGCAACCGCCACGACCGCCGCTACCTCGGCAACCGCCGCTACCTCCGACTCCGCCTCAACCTCGGCAACCGCCGCGACGGCCGGCTCCGCCTCGACCTCAGCAACAGCAACCGCCGCAACCTCCGACTCCGCCGCAACTTCCGGCTCCGCCTCGACCTCAGCAACCGCCTCGACCTCAGCAACCGCCGCAACTTCCGGCTCCGCCTCAACCTCGGCAACCGCCGCCACCTCCGGCTCCGCTTCGACCTCAACAACCGCCGCACCTTCCGGCTCCGCCTCGACCTCAGCAACAGCAACAGCAACAGCCGCAACCTCCGGCTCCGCCGCAACCTCCGACTCCGCGGCAACCTCCGGCTCCGCCGCACCTTCCGGCTCCGCCTCGACCTCAGCAATAGCAACCACCGCAGTCACGGACTCCGCCGCAACGTCCGGCTCCGCCTCGACCTCAGCAACAGCAACCGCCGCAGTCACGGGCTCCGCCGCAACCTCCACCTCCGCCTCGACCTCGACAACCGCCGCGACCTCGACCTCCGTTCCCCCCGACTCCGCCTCCCCATCCCGCGCCTCGCCCACCGGCGCATTCACGACGGGCTCGGCCACCGGCAGAGGGAGCCGCAACGGCACCGCGAGGGGCACAGCATCCAACGACACGCGAGGGCGACTGAGTGCGTCCGGGTCGACTGCGGCTGGGTTGCGAAGATCCAGCTGGACGCGACCCGAATCCCCGCGCGACCGGGTCCGAGCACCTTCACTCGCGCCGCGCCGGGTGCTCCGCTCCAACGCCACGCGATCCGCCTCGGTTTGCCGGAGGCGCGTCAGCTCGCGCTCCACCCAACGGCGGGCGGCCCCGTCGTCCGAGAGCGGCTGCACCGGTGCCGCTGCGACGAGCGCTTGATTGGCGGGCGTCCGCGCTGCGCGCGCCACACCCCGCTCCGGCGCGTCGCCCAAACGACCACCGACGGTCCGGAGCCACGCGTTCATCGCATCCACGACGCCGCTGCGGCCGATGACCGCGAGCAACGCCTGCCGGGCGGCACGCGCGCTGCGAAACGAAACCTGTCCGGAGCCCGCGCCCGTCCCGCGTAGCCAGTACCTCAGCCGCGGCTCGTCCGGCGCCAACGCCGCGACGATGCTGCCGATGGCCTGCACATCAGACTCCTGAGGATGTCCCTCCGGGGCGCGATGCTCCATCCCGGCACGCACCACGAACGCGCCGTCGGCCTGCAAACCCCAACCGGAGAGCTCCAGGGCGCCGTGGCGCGCCCCCACGTCGTGCACCAGCGTGAGGTCGTTCAGAACCCGATCCACGAGCCCCAACAAGGGCTCCAGCGGCGGCGCGAGCGACGCGAGCCCCCGCGCGACGGGCGGGCCGAGCACGAGCCGGAAGGCGTCACCCGACCAGGGCGCAAAGATTCCTCCGCGCGGAGGGAGCGGCTCAATGCCGACGCTCGACTCCACAACCTCATCCGGGTGCTGATCCCGTTCAAAAACCAATGACCGGCGGATGTCCGTTCGGGTCGTCGGCAGCGGCTCAATTCGCATCCCACCCCCCTATCCCGAACGCAAAGCTTTCTATGCAAACGGCGCGCAACGAGGCATGATGCCGCCTGCGGAGTCTTGTCATGCCCGGCTTCTTTTCCCGATCGATCGCCCTGCTCCTCCCCTCGTTGGCGCTCACCGCCCTCACGGGCTGCCCCAACGCCGAGACCGAGAGCGTGCCGCCGGCGTGCGACCCTGCGGCCGAAAACGCCGACCAACCGGACATCGTCGTCGGCGCGCCGATGGCTGGAGTTGCCGAAGCGTGGCTGGAGCTGCCCGCTGGAGCCCCGCTCTCCGGGTACACCTCCCGCTGCGGATGCTTCGGCGGCGATGGAAAGGTCGACCACCGCGACAGCAACTACAGCAGCGAGTTCAAGCCCTCGGCCGGCGTTCAGTCGCCGATCCCGCTCAAAGTCTTCTGGTTCACCAACGGGGATCAGGACCTCGTCATCGTGAAGATGGACCTGATCTACTCCTTCGATGGCCTCGTAGACAGCATCACCGAGCGCCTGAGCGCAGCCACCGGGCGCGACTTGAAGGGCAAGGTGGTGGTGAGCACCAACCACTCCCACAATTCCTACGGCGACTTCAGCGACCAGATCACCTACTACCTCGGCTCGGACCGGTTCAATCAAGAGGTGTTCGAGCGCATCGGCAGCCAGGCCGAAGCCGTGGGGCTCGAAGCCTTTGACGCACTGCAGCCGGTCAAGCTGGGCGTCGGCTACGCAAAAGACTGGGACCCGGAAGACAAGGTCTACCATGACCGGCGCGGCGACAACGACGACCTGCAGTTCTTCCCGGACATCCCGGCCGGCTCGTACAAAGATCCGAATCTGACGCTGCTCCGCATCGACACGATGGACGACGAGCCGCTCGCGGTCCTGTTCAACTTCGGCATCCACGGCACCGGCCTCGACAGCGACAACGCGATGGTCAGCGGCGACGCGCCCGGTCAGGTCGAGCGCGCATTCGAAGAGCAGTTCGATCACCCCGTCGTCGTCGCGCTGCTTCAAGGCGGCACCGGCGATGCCTCGCCGTCCAGCTCCGACGGCGGCTACGCCGGCCTTGAGAGCACCGGCGAAGCCGCGAAGGACGCCATCCTTGAGCTCTGGGCCGCGACGCCCACCGCCGCCGACCCGATCCGCTTGGAGACTGTGTCCCGCGCCGTCAAAGAGACGCACGACGACATCCGCATCACCCGCGGCGGAACCACAGATCTCCACTACACCCCGTTCGTAGACGGCCTGAAGCCCGACAACGTCGTCTACAACCCTGACGGCAGCTTGATCCCCGAGATCGACGAGTTCAACGCGCAGTACGGCGCGGCCTTCTGCGGCGAGGACCCCGCGTACCTGCCCGGACAGGCCCCCGCCGACGTGTTCCCCTACGTGAACTGCGTGCGCGTCGACACCATGGTCAGCCTGATCAAGGGCTGGTTTACGCTGACCGACGAAGAATCCGCGCTGCCGATCAGCGAGTCGACCCGGGCGCACGTCACCGCGAGTCGAATGGGCCCGCTGCCGATGCGCACCGCCGACGGCCAGACGATCAGCGACGACTTCTTCATCGGCTTCCTCCCCGGAGAGCCGACCGCCATGTACACCGAACAGTTCCGACGCCGCGCCGCGGCCGAGCTTGGCTACGAACACAGCATGGCGGTAGGCTATTCGCAGGATCACGAAGGCTATTTGCTGATCCCCGAGGACTGGCTGCAGGGTGGATACGAGACCGACATCAACGTCTGGGGCCCGCTGCAAGCCGAGCACATCATGGAGCAGCTGCTGATTATGGCCGGCGAGGAGCTCTCCACAGACAAGGTGGAGAAGCACGACCCCTGCGGATTGTACGCCTCGAACAGCTACGGCGCGCCGACGCCGCTACCGACGCTGGAGCCCGACGAAGCCCCCGAGGCCGGCACACGCTACGATGCCCCGCCTGACGAGCTCTACTCGCCGCTGTACACCCAAGAGGAGCGCGACGCCGGCATGTTGCCGACGCTGACCGTCGAGGACGAAGCCATCCCCCGCGTCGAAGGCATCGTCCAGATGGCGTGGATCGGCGGCGATCCCGGCGTGGACTGGCCCGTGGTCACCCTCGAGAAGCAAGCGGAGGACGGCTCTTGGAGCGAGGCGTTGACCCACGCTGGACGCCCGATCTCGCTGGGACCGGACATCCTGCTCACCACCACGCCCTCGCCGCAAGCGCCGGCCACCGTCTACAACGAGCACCACTGGTACGCGGCATGGCAAGCGGTCGACCACGACGCCAACCGCACCGGTGTGGAGCTGGGCACCTACCGGCTGCACGTCGTCGGTCAAACGTACACCGGTGGGAGCACGGTCTGGCCGTGGAACGCCGGAGACTACGAGCTGTACAGCCCAGTGTTCCACGTGACACCCGCGACCATCCGCGTAGCCCGCACCGGAACAGGAGACGTACAAGCCTGGTTTGAAGGGCCAAGTCGCGGCTACCGGCTCGTCGGCACGGACGGATACTACCAGGGCGCGAACCCACTCCCCGGCGACACCGCGACGGTGACCTGCATCGCCGAGGATGGCTCCAGCACCAGCGCATCGATCACCGGCACACACGCCGGCGGCGTCACCACGCTGCCCGCCGCCGATGCCGGTGACGCGTGCGCGCAGATCGTCGTGACCGACAGCTATGGCAACGAGGGTGGCGCATGAGCACCCCACGGCCTCGGGCATGAAGCGCTTCATCGCGGTCGCCGGCAACATGGGCGTCGGCAAGACCTCCCTCGTGGAGTTCTTGCACCAGGAGTACGGATTCGAGCCGATCTACGAGCCGTTCGCCGACAACCCGTACCTGACCGACTTCTATGCGGACATGCCCCGCTGGGGCTTCGGATCGCAGGTGTGGTTCCTGTCCAACAAGTTTCGGTTGCACTTGGAGCTGGACAACCGGCGCGCCGATCCCGCGCGCGCCCGGTTCGTACAGGACCGAACCATCTACGAAGACGCCGAGATCTTCGCGGCCAACCTCGCCCGCACCGGTGCGATCACCCCGCGCGACTACCAGACCTACCTCGACCTGTACAACGGGATGAAGAAGGCGCTACAACCTCCTGATCTGATGATCTACCTGCGTTGCTCCGTAAAGGCGATCCGCCGGCGCATCGTCAAGCGCGGGCGCTCCAGCGAGCAAGCGATCCCCACCCCGTACCTGAAGGGCTTGAACACCCTCTACGAAGGGTGGATGGACAGCTACACGCAATCGCCGGTGTTTGTTTGGGACAGCGAGCGCGCGGACTACCTGACCGACCTCGTCGACCGCATCGAGTTCCGCAAGGCGCTCGAGCGCTTGCTCTGAGCGAGCCCGGGGGCGAGCCCGGTCAGTCCGCCCAGATCTTGAGCGTCTGACCGATGTAGTCAAGGATCTTCCGGCACTCATCGTAGTCCGGGTGGCGCACGTGCAGCCAACCGTGACCCATGTAGCCGGCGCCGACATCCGGGACGCGCGAGCCGATCGCCGGCAGGTGCACCTCGCCCAACCAACGACCACACGCCTCCTGCACCTTCTCTAGCCCCGAATACCCGGTGACCCGGCCCTCGCGGTTGGCACGAACCGAGATCAGACCTGCAGAGTAGCGGCGGCTGGGCTGCGGGTTGGTGGCGCCGTACACCAGCGCCTGCGCCCAGTGCTTGTAGAGGTCCATGTCGTTCGCCCAGCAGTACAAGTCCCAGAAGCGAACGCCCGGAGGCCGCGCGCCGATCTCCGAGAAGTACAGCCCCTTCGGGCCGAAGAACCATTCCATGTGCGTGGGAGAGGTCTGCAAGCCCAGCTCGCGCACCACGCGGCGCCCGAAGCTCTTCAGCTCGCTGTAGCCTTCCGCGTCGATGCGGTTGGTGACGATGATGTACGGCGAAAGCGAGCGATCCCGCATCGCCTCGAGCACGTTCGGGTAGTAGTGACTGATCGACTCGAACACGACCTCGCCATTGCAGGTCAGCGTGTCGTAGAAGCCCTCGTGCCCGCTGACAAACTCTTCGATGCTGACAAAGACGCGGGGATGGCCGATGCCCATCTCCTGCAACGCCTTCACGAGGCCGGCGTCATTGTCGCAGCGGGAGGTGCCGTGGGCGCCCGCGCCGTCGCGGGGCTTGACGATCACCGGATAGCCGATCTCGGCGGCGTACTTGACGCCCTCTTCGATGGTGTTGATCGCGGCGGTCTTGGCGCAGGGGATGCCGCGCTCCCGCAGGTACTGCTTCATCACGAACTTGTCGCGGCAAACGAGCACTTGATCCACCGAGAGGCCGGGGATGCGCGCCTGCTCGCGCACCCGCGCGGTGCTCAGCATGATCGCCTCTACCGTACACTCGAGGCGGTCGACCCAACCGCGCTTCTGGATGCGCTGCACCGCGTTGAGCAGCGCGGCTTCATCCGCCAGCGAGGCGATGTGCTCGTAGCCCGACAACCAGCTCTTCAGCTCGCTGTCCAGATACTCCACCGGTGAATCGCCGATCCCGGTGACCTTGGCGCCCACCGCGTGAAGCGCGCGGACGAACTCCCGCTGGTTGGCAGGAAAATTCGGGGCCATGAAGATGACGTGCATGGGATGTGCTCCTGGTGGACGAGCCGCCGCGGGGCGCGGGGTCACTCGTAGTGTACGCGAACCGTCTCGATGAGTGTTTCCAAAGCGTTCTCCACCACCCGGGTGTCGGGATGGCGGAGGATGACGAAACCGTCGCCTTCGTAGGTGGTGCTCTTTTCGCGCCCAATCACGGGAAGCTGGGCTTCGACGACCAGCTTGCCCATCAGCGCCTGCGCCTTGTCGATGTTCTCGACCCGCGTGATCCGCCCGGAGCCCGCGCCCCGCAAGAACGCGACGCCGGCTGCGTATTTACGCTCGAAGGTCCCCTCGATCTTGTCATCGATCACCGCCTGTGCCCACGCATGGTACAGACTGCGGTCGTGCACCCAGCTCATGACGGAGACGAATTGCGCGCCGGGCGGGCGAGCGCCGATCTCGCTGACCACGGGCGTACCGTCGGAGCGCCGGAACCACTCCATGTGGGTCATGCCGGTGCGAAGCCCGAGCGCCTTGACCACCGCAGGACCGACCTTGCGCACCGGATCAAATTCCGAGCCAGAGATGTCCCGCGGGAGCACCACACACCACTGGATCCAGTCGTTGCGCGTGACGTCCAGCGGCCCTGGGTAGTAGCGGCCGATGTTCTGGAACACGGTCTTGCCGCCGATGGTGATCGAGTCGTAGCAGTGCTCATCGCCCTGCACGAACTCCTCGGCGAGCACGACGCGATCCGGGGACGGGCGGATCTCTGTCAACGCCGCGGCGAGGCCAGCGGCGTCGGAGACCCGGTACGTAGCTTTGCATCCCGCGCCGGAGGGTGGTTTCAAGACGACCGGATACCCGACCTCGCGCACAAACGCGTGGGCGTCGGCTTGGGTGAACAACACCTTGTGACGCGCGCACGGCAGGCCGGCGGCCCGCAGCGCGTCCTTCATCACCGACTTGTCGCGAAAACGCTCCGCAGTCGCCACATCCGGACCGGAGACCCCAAGGGCCTCGCGCATCATCGCGATCTGCTCTTGGATGTTCTCGAGGATGCCGATCACCCGGTGGATGGGCCCGACCTCTTTGGCGATCGCGCGCGCGGCGGCGATAAGCTGCCCGGCGCTGGTCGGATCCGCGACGAAATAGTGCTGGGCACCCGCCGGTACACGCTCCGCCGCATCGGCGGTGATGACAATCAAGCGAGTGTTCGGCACGGTCGCGGCTGCTTGAACAAACTTGAGCGTCGCCTCCATGAGGAAGGGGGCAACGAACAACACGGTACGCATAGACGCGGGCTTATCTTAGGGGCGGGCATAGGGCGAGTACCATTCTGCAACGCCCCAAAAACAACGATGCTCGCCGGTCGAGCCCACCGCGCTACTGCGTCCCTGCCGTAACTGGCGGCGCGGGGAGACCGTGCGCCTTGCCCTCAGGCTCCATGAAGCCCGGGTTCATCGACCGCCGCATGGAATCAGCGGGGGCCGCCGTTGTCCCATCGTAGGGATCCGCCGGCAGCGGCGTCGTGGTGGTCCCGCCCTCCGGCACCAACGCGTTGCTGGGCCAGTCGCTGGTCAGCAGCACGTCGGTGATGGCCTGAGCCAACAAGGTCTGGCCATCCCCCGTGGGGTGCAGGCGATCGATGAACAAGGTGCGCCCGGCGCCCAACCGAACAAAGGTGTCGGTGCCGTCCACGTAGGGCACATGCCGCGCCTCAGCGACGCTGCGCAGCACGTCGATGTACGGCGCAGACGAGCCCGAGTGGGTGTTGCCCTCCGCGACCCAGGAGGCATGCGGCAAGCCCAACATCACGACGCCAGCGTTGTGGGCGCGCGCTTGGGTGAGGATGGCGTCGAGGTTCTCGCGGTACTCCGCAAGCGGCACCCGACGTACCCCCGCGTCGGAGGGTGTGGGCCACGCCACCTTCCACGCCGTGGGCTGGCCGTTCGCGGTGCGTACACCCCAACGAAGCAGCTTGAAGAACGCCGAGTCATCAAGGAACGACCCCCGCTCGATCACCTCCGCGTCCCGATAGCGATCCAGCCGCGAATCGCTCCACATCGGCGCGACGACCAGCAGCGAAGGCTTGGACGGCCAGCCAACCTCGTCCAACACCGCGAGCGCCTGCACCGTCGAGTAGCCGGGCGATGCGCCACAGCGCACGCGCACCGGCTTGCCGGCGTGGGTGAGCTTGGCCTGAAGTTGATCATGCAGCGTGTCGCCGTCGCGGACGCCATGGCCGAAGATGCTCGAGTCGCCCAGCGTGAAGATCAGCGGCGCGTCGGTGGGCCCTTGAACGGCGGAGATGCGCAAGCCGTCGGAGTCTACGAGCGTTGGCGTGTCGGCAAGACGCACGGCGCCGGCGGGAAAGCGAAAGATCCGGTGGGGATCCGGCAACATCGCGGTGCCCTGAAAACCGGAAGCAAGGGCGCTCGCATCCGTCCAGCGCGCAGGCACAAGGCGGGCGCCCGCTTCAAGGAGCGCGAAGGCACCCACGGTGACGAGTACGGCGCGCACAAACTTTTTCATTTGGGAAGCAGTCTATCCGGCGGCGTACCGATTGGTGCCCCCCCCGCTGCGCGCTTCGATTTTGAAAATCATTCATTGAAAACGATTCAAAACTTGAGTACGATCGCACCATGACCCGCACCGCCGCTCAGGAATCCCGACGTGCCCAGCTGCTCGCTGTAGGCAAGCACATCTTCTCGTCGCGCCCGTACGACGCCGTATCCACCGAGGAGATCGCCGCAGAAGCGGGCATCTCCATCGGTCTTTTGTACCACTACTTCGCGAACAAGAAGGGCTTTTACGTCGCGACCATCCGGATGGCCGCCGACGAGCTGCTCCGCGCCGCGCAGTTCCCCGCCGGGGTCCCGCTCACGTCCGCGGCCACCACCGTGCTCGGAAACTTCGTCGATTTCGTCGAAGCCAACGCGGCGCTGTACCAGGCCCTGATGCGCGGCGGGGTAGGCGCAGACCACGAGGTGCACGCGATCCTCGAGGAGGTGCGCGTCACCTTCATGACCCGGCTGCTCGACGCAGCGCAGGTAGACGCAACCCCCGCGCTGCGGCTCGAGATCTACGGCTGGCTCGGCCTCGTGGAGTTCTCAGCGCTGCGTTGGCTCACGCACCGCGAGGTGAGCCGAGAGGCGCTGCTGGAGCGCATGTACACCGCCGTGCCCGCCGGGCTCCTCGGAGCGTGGACATGATCCGCTACCTGCTGGTGCTGCTCCCCCCAATCGCGCTCGGAGTCGGCGCCGCGCTGGGCGGGATGGCGGTTTTTCTGCCGGCGCTCGTGCTGTTCGGACTCGTGCCCTTCTTCGATCAGGTGTTGACCGAGGACCACAACAACGAGCCCGGACCGGCGTGGCTACGCTACCTCCCGTACCTGTTTGTGCCGGTGCACGTGGCCGCGCTGGGCTACGCGATGTGGCGGGTGAGCGAAGGCGAGGCAAGCAGCGGGCTGGGCATCGCCGAGCAGCTTGCCCTCACGCTGAACGCCGGGCTGGCGACGCCCGCGGCGATCAACGTCGCCCACGAGCTGATGCACCGCCCCGGGCGCACCGAGCAAGCGCTCGCGGCGCTGCTGATGGCGACCGCCACCTACACGCACTTTTGCGTGGAGCACGTGCAGGGACACCACAAGAACGTCAGCACACCGCGCGACCCGGCGACGGCGCGCAAGGGAGAGTCCCTCTACGCGTTCCTGCCCCGCACGATCATCGGAGGCCTGCGTTCGGCGTGGGCCATCGAGGTGGGGCGCTCGGGGACGGGGATCGGAAATCGGCTCATCCGCTACGCGGTCGCCCAGGTCGTCCTGTTAGTCGGGATCGGTGCGCTGCTTGGGCCGGTGGGCGTGGTTGGTTTCCTCGCGCAGTCGCTCGTGGCGGTGTTGGTGCTCGAGACCATCAACTACCTCGAACACTACGGCCTCCAACGCGCGGAGATCGCGCCCGGTCGCTACGAGCGCACCCGTCCCCAACACTCCTGGAACTCCAGCCACCGCGCGTCCAACGCGGTGTTGCTCAACCTCGCCCGCCACTCAGACCACCACGCCTACGCGGCCCGATCCTTCCGCGAGCTGCGGCACTACGACGATGTGCCCCAACTTCCGACGGGGTACGCCACGATGCTGCTGCTCGCGACCGTGCCGCCATTGTGGTTTCGGGTGATGGACCCGCGCGTGACCACAGTGAGCGCCCAAGCGGGCGCCGGGCCGAAGAAGGACATGAGTGTCGCGGTTGATGCCCAAGCGCGCTCAATCTAAATGCTTGAACCTTAGAAGTGTCAGCCGGCACGCAGCTTGCTCTCTCACCAAGCACACCCGGAGCCCCCGTGACCCTCTCCCGCATTTTGCTCGCCGCACTCGTCTTTGCCCCCCTCGCCGCTTGCTTTGAAGACCCCATGGTCGGCGGCGAGTGCGCTTACGAGGAGACGCACGGCACCTGCACGTTCGTCGAAGCCACCGGCGGCGCGGACGTCACGTTCGACTTCCTCTCGGACGACGGCACCGTCACCGAGAGCGATAGCCTCAGCGTCGGCGATGGCGGCGCGCCCCCGACTCAAGACTGCCTCGACACGCTCGGGATCGCGCCGGGGGTCGAGGTCGGCTGCACGCTCAAGCGAATCACGGACGGCACCTGCACGCCTGTGATCTTCGCGTTCGACGACTTCAGCGTCAACGAGTGCGTGTAGTAGGGTCCGGTCCTCGCGCCTTCACTCGCAGCCCAGAAAGGGCGACGGCGTCGCCGTTCCAACGAGCGTGCCATCGACGCGGATCCGACCGTCCCCGCCGGTCCCGCCGCGCGTGGGACCGCCTCCGGCCTCACTGCCGATGCCGCCCTGCGCGCCGATCGCGGAGAGCGTCGTCCCCACATCCCCGGTCAGCCAGAGCGAGCCGCCTGCGCCGCCCCCGCCGCCGCCCGGGCTCGCCCCGCCGATCCAGTAGCCGTCCTCTCCCAAGCCGCCGTCGGCGTTGATGACGCCGCTGCCATCGAAGGCGTACGCGACGATGCGCACGACACCGCCACCGCCGCCGCCCGCACCCCCGTAGCTCCCCGCCGTGGCGTCCGTGTCGAGGTAGCCGCTGCCCCCCGCGCCTCCGTAGTACATCGCGACCAGCGTGGGCTCGCCCCGCGTGCCGCCGCCGTAGCCGGCCACGCCCACGCATGGGTACCCGCTGTCGCTGCCCCCTTGCGCGCCCGGGGTCGCATGCCCGCCGCCCCCGCCGTCGGTGTGCACGTTGCACGAGGCGCCGCCACCGCCGCCAGAGGTCCCGTTCGGCGCGGTGGACTGCCCACCGTAGCCCAGCTCGCTCGCGCCTTGCCAACCTAGCTCCGGGATGCCCGTCGTGCGCGGACCGCCAACCCAACCTCCGCCCTGCGCGCCCAACCTGCCATTGACGGTGACCGTACCGCAGGCCCGAAACACCACGCGACTACCTTGGACATCGCCATCGACGGTCACGTTCGTGTAGTGGGGCACGCGCTGGACGACGCTGCCGACCGGAAAGTACACAGGATCCATCAACGTGATCGGGGCGATGCCGATCACGTGTCCGAACGCCGACGTGCCGGAGAGCGCGTCATACAGAAAAACCTCGTCGTCTACTGCAAAACGGCCCTCGTCGGCGAGCGAGAGCGTCGTCCCTGCGGCGGCGAGGGTGAGCGTGCTGGTGACCGGCGCCCACTCGGTCAGCGCGATCTCCCCATCGCTGCCCGTCCCAGGCCAGCCGCCATCGCAGCCGGTGTCGGGACGCCAGTGCGTCCACGAGCACGGATCGTCGATGCCGTTGTACCGCAGCGGCGTAGTGACGACGGGAGAATCCGGGTCATCGCTCTCAACGACGAAGGATGCGGTCTGCTCGCCGACCCCCGCGGTGGTCGCGAGCTCCACCGGCACAGACTCACCCGGCGCGAGCGTCGTGCCCGTAAGATCCGGCGAGGCGTCCCACGCCGATGTCGCGGTGGCGATGTGCAGCACCGCGCCGCCGACGTTGGAGACGGTGACTGACCCGCTGATCCGGGTGTAGGCGTCGACGTCGCCGAGGTCCAGCAGGGCCGGGCTGACGACGATGTCGGGCGCAGAGGACGTGTCCACCGGCGGCGTGTAGGGCTCACCGGTGTCGTAGGGCGCAGGCTCCGCATCACCGCCTTTGAGCTTGTAGTCTTGGCAAGCGGGCAACGATGCGAGGACGAGCAGGATGAACGGACAGGATCGCATGAAGCACCTTGTCCGCACACTACCACGCTGAATCAGCCCTTGAACGTAGCGGTGCTGTCGATCTTGCTGATGATCTTGTAAAGCATCTCGACCGAATACTCGTTCTCGCCGATCTCCTCGCCGGCCTGCAAACGCAAGGCGGTTTGGTAGGCATCGAAGATGCTCAGCAAGCCCACGATCATGCCGGGAAGAAAGCAGCACCAAGAGCCCAGAAACGTTGTGAGCAGCGTGAACATCCACTTGCGCTGCTGGCCGTTGACGACGACGTGGCCACAGCCGAAAAAGCAGGTCAGGACGGCGGCGAGGATAGGATTGGCTTCGGGCTTACGGATGGTAGACATGGAGACTCCTGAATGGGGCAGTTGGAAGGATGGGCAAAGGCCGCGGATAAGACAGAACTCTCCCTCAGTCAACGACGATGCTCCGCAGCGCGGCCCCGCGGGAGCCCTCCGCTACGCCCCCCGCTTGCGCCCCGCGAGCACAAACAGCCCGCCGTCCGCCGCCCGCGACACCCAAGACAGCTGATGCAGCCAGTGCTCCCAAAGCGCGCCGCGCACATCGGCACCGCTGAACGAGATCTCCGGGAACGCCCTCACAAAATCCACGCCCGCGGCGTCTAGCCAACCGAGGATCGTGTCGACGCTGTGTCGGGACTCCTGTGGGTGGTGGTGTTGGTCATGAAACCACGCCTGCCCGCGCCGCGTCGTGTCCCGCGCGTGCGCACCTCGCAACAAAGGCAGCAGGATCCTGCCGGTGACACTGTAAAATCCGACGACCACGAGCCCGCCGGGGCGCACACAGCGCACTAATGCCTCGAGGCCCGCTCGTGGATCGGCGGTGTGGTGCAGAACCCCGGAGGAGATGCCGACGTCGGCGCTGCCTTCGGCGACGGGCGGTCGAAAAAGGTTGCCGCGCACCAGCCGCACGCTCGGCAAGTCCACGCGGGCTCGGAACGCCTCGGCCACCACCAGCGACGCCATGGACAAGTCCACACCTATGACCCGACGCCCAGCGACGCCCAAAAACAACGACATCTGGCCGGTGCCACACCCCAGCTCCAGCACGGAAGCGCGCTCGGGTACGACGTCATCGAGCCAGCGCGTGAACGGATTTGCGCGGCCCTGCCGCAACAGCGAGCCCCGGTCGTCCTCGGGGCGCCAGTCTGGAAAAGGGCGCTCTTCATAGAACGCGCGCACGCGGGACGTGACCGCGGTGTGCTCCGCGTCTACTAAATCTACAAAGAGGTCGGTGATCCCGTGCTCCACCGGCCAATCGTGCCCGCAGCCCGGTACGGCACTGGCGCAGAGCGGACAGGCGAGCACCGGGAGCCCCTAAAACAAAAGATAGACGAACGGGGAGAGTACCGGCGCCGCAGCCGCGAGCGCCAGCAAGCCGCCCAACCCAAGCAGCACGAACACCAGCGGCGCGAGCCAACCCAACTTGCGCTCGTGCAGCCAGCCGAACACCTCCCGGAGACTGAGCAACAACGCCGAAAATCGCCTCATGCCGGCCGCTCCATCACAAAAGGACCGATCAGGAGCGCGTCGATGTCGGTGCGTAAAAACGTCGACCAACCGTCTGCGACGGACGCGACCATCGGCTCGCCTGCGAGGTTGAAGCTGGTGTTGACCACGGCGGGAATGCCGGTGCGCGCGCCCACCTCGCTGAGCAGCCGCGCGTAGATCGGTTGGGTGTCGGCGTGCACCTCTTGGACCCGCGCCGTGCCGTCTACGTGGAGCGCGGCAGGGAGCAGCGAAGGATCGCGGGCGCGCACCGTCGCGGTCATAAACCGACGCGCGTGGCCCCCGCCCCGCGGCAGGTCAAACAACCACGGGGAGGCTTCAGCGAGCACGCTGGGCGCGAAAGGGCGAAACGCCTCGCGGTGCTTGACCTTCAGGTTCAACCGGTCGCGGGTCGCGACATTGCGCGGATCGGCCAAGATCGATCGCTGCCCCAACGCGCGCGGACCCATCTCGAAGCGGCCCTGCATCCAGCCGAGGATCTGGCCCTTGGCGAGCCGCTCGGCCGCTTCTACCGCAGGGTCAGCGACCTCCCGAAAAGCCACGCCGCCGTCCACCAGAAAGCGACGCACCGCAGCCGGGTCAAGATCGGCGCCCCAAGCCGCGTGCGCCAGCGGTGCGCGCAGCGGCGCCCCCGAGCCCCCCGCGGCGATCAGCGCGGCGCCCAAGGCGCTCCCGGCGTCCCCCGCCGCAGGCATCACGAAGACGTCGTCGTACGGTCCTTCGCGGAGGATCCGCCCCACCGCCACGCAGTTCAGCGCGACGCCACCGCCAAGACAGAGCTTCGTCTTTCCGGTGCGCGCGTGCAGCCGCGCGGCGAGGTCGAGCAGCAGCTCCTCGGTCAGCTCCTGGATCGACGCCGCGATGTCTCGGTGGCGCTCTTCGATCGGCGCGCCGGGCGGGCGTGGCGCGCCAAAAACCGCCTCAAAGGACGGCGCCCACGCGCGATCCGGGTCGCGGTGAAAGCGAAAATGCTCTATCTTCAACGTGAATGAGCCGTCTTGATGACGCTCGATGACCTGATCCAGCGCCTCGCGGTAGCGGGGCTGCCCCATCGCGGCGAGGCCCATGACCTTGTACTCGCCCTCGTTGACCTCAAAGCCGAGAAAAGCGGTGAACACCGAGTACAAAAGCCCGATGGAGTGCGGAAAGTGCAGCTCGCCGAGCGGCGCGGTGCCGTCCCAGGTGCTGGTGGTCGCCCACTCGCCGACGCCGTCGACGCAGAGCACCGCGGCGTCCTCGAAGGGCGAGGCGCCGAGCGCCGCGGCGGCGTGACTGGCGTGGTGGCCGGCAAAAACCACGCGACGGGGGTCGACGCCGAGCGCGTTGACCAGGTGCGAGCGCATCCACAGCTTGTCGCCCACCATCGAGACCATCGCCCGGCGGAAGGAGGTGGCCGCATGCGGCCAGGTGCGCAAGGAGGTCAGCAGCACGCGCTCGAGCTTGAGCAGCGGCTTTTCATGCCAGGCGACGAGGTCCAGATCCGCCGCGGTGATCCCCGCTTGTCGCAGACAGAACGCCGCCGCGCGCACCGGTAGGTTCGCATCGTTCTTGCGCCGCGAAAAGCGCTCTTCCTGCGCGAAAGCGACCAGCTCGCCGTCGACCAGCAAGGCCGCGGCGGCGTCGTGGAACGTGCCCGAGAGCCCCAGAACGATCATCAGAACGCCCGATCGATCGGGGCACGAACCGAGGCCTGCCAACCGGCGCGCCACGTGCCGGCGAGCAGGCAGAACGGCCCAAGCAGGAGCACGTAGACCAAGGACAGCGTCAGCGCCGAGAGCACGCTGGACAGCCGACGCAGGAGGCTCAACGCCGCGTTCTTCCAGCGCTCGATCCGCAGCGCACGCAGCGCCGCGTCAACCTCGGCGCCACGGCCGGCGTCCCGCAGCCGATCGAGCGCGTGCCCGGTCCAGGCCACGTGGCGGCGCTCGTCGTTCAAGATGGTGTCGAGGCGCGCACCGTCGGCGCCGAGGGCGCGCTGGTGCAGCTGAAACTCATGCACTGCGCGCTTCTCCGCGAGGTGCACGAAGGCGAGGAACCGCACCTCGCCAAGCTGCTCAAAATCGAGCCCGGTCTCCGCCGCGGAGTCCCCGATCACCGAGGCTCCGAGCCCCAACTGCGCAGGTTCAGGCGTTCCTTCCTCGAGGATGCCTGCATGGCGCACCTCGTCCTGCGCGTGCCGCAACAGCTGCCGGCTCAGCCACGGATCCTTCACCAGCTCGGCGGCATGCGCCAGATCGCGTGCGCCGTAGGACTCAGTCTCGGCGAACGCCCGAAGCTGCGCACCCGGCGTGCGCCAAAAGAGTCCACGCCAGAGTCTATGGACGAGCCGAGCGAGCATGCGGTGGGGAGTAACCGGACGGGGGTGCGGGGAGCGCTCACTTCGCCGTCGGAGCCGCGCTGAAGCCCGCATCCAGGAACACCGCCATGCCCGCCTCGCTCTGGCAGAACGCAAGGAACTCGGCGGCGTCTCTCGCATGGGCGGCGTTCTTCACGACCGCCATCGGGTACACAATCACGGGGTAGCTGGACTGGGGGAAGGCGAACGCCACCTTCACGCGCGGCTCCACCTTCGCGTCGGTGCCGTAGACCACGCCCGCGTCGGCCTCGCCGCGAGCCACCCAAGCGAGCACGGTGCGCACGTTGTCGCCGGTCACGGTGCGGTCCTTCACGGCGTCCCACGCGCCGACACTCCCAAGCGCCGCCCGCGCGTACTTCCCGGCCGGGACGCTCTCTCCGGCGAGCGCGAGGCGCTGAATCCCGGGGAGCCCGAGATCGGCCGCCCCGCGGATCGGGAGCGCCGACCCGGTAGGGAGCACGGCCACGAGCGTATTTCCGACGAGGTTCGCCCGGGTGGTCTTGTCGATCAGGCCTTTGCCGTCGAGGTAGTCCATCCAGTCGGCGTCGGCCGAGAAGAAGGCATCGACAGGCGCGCCGGCCTCGACTTGCTTGGCGAGGCGCGAGCTGGCGTCGAAGCTGAACTGCACGGAGGGGTGACCCTTCGCGGTCCACGCGGTCGCGACCTTCTGCAGCGACTCGGTGAGGCTGGTCGCGGCGAGGATCACGACGGGGGAGTCCGCAGAAGCACGCGGAGGCGAGACCCCAAGGGACGCCATCCCGAGCGCGGCGATGACGACTGCGTTCAGCAAAGAGCGACGTTTCATCGGGAGTCTCCGGCGTGCGCCGACAGCGGTCGCGAATGAGCTCGCGAGCCTGCGATGCAGGGGTAACCGGACGGCGCGCCCGAGGGCTCCCACTGCGCCCGAGCGCTCCCCCCGCCCTAGGGCCCCGCCAACCACCCCGCGATGCGCGCCGCGATCGCCTTGCCGAAGCGCTCTTGCCCCGCAGGTCCGATGTGCACGTCGTCCATCAGGTCGGCGTCGGTGACCAGCACGCTGCCATCGGCCCAGTCCACGCCGGGCACCTGCTGCAGCATCCCGGCGTACGCGACCATGTCGTCCGGACCGCCGCGCACGCGCTCCTGGATCGCGAGCGTGTGCGCGCAGCGATCACGGATCGCCGCGATGTTTTGCGCGGCCTCCGACAGCCGAACCGGCGGCATCATGCCCACCCCTGCGGGCGCGCCAGCGACCACCTCGGCGATGCTGCGTCCGGGCACCGCCGCCACCGAGTCGTTGTGCCCGACGTACAGCACGCAGATCGGGCCGGACGGCGCGATCTGCGCGCGAACATCCAGATCCTCGAGCGCCCGGCGCAGGTGCCAGGTGGTCGCGCCGCCCCACGCGAGCGACACCACCGACGCCCGCGCGCCTACTTCCTCTTGCACCACCTGCGGCCAGAACCGGCCCTCGGTGCCCCCGCCCGACGACGAGCCGCCAAGCGCGATCACTATCGGGTGCGTAGCCGAACGCAGCGCATCGCGGCGGGCGTGAACGATCTGCCTGACCTTCTCCTCAAACAACGCCGCGGTGACCGTCGGCGCGAGCACCTCGGCCACAGCACCCGTCTCGCTGCGGAGCGCAAACCCGCGTCGCACCTCGTCCAACACCACGCCCATCGCGACCACCAGCGCGACAGCCGCGACGCCGTAGCCCCGACGACCACGGCGTACCATACCCGCGGCGCCCGCGAGCACCGCGAGCGTCGCCAGCGCCGGCAACGGCAACACCAGCGCGACCGGCGCCAAAAGCAGCGGCACCAACGCGGCAAAGCCAAGCCATTCACCCAACGAGCCGGCGATCACCAGCGTCAGCAAGGCCGCGTCGGTGCGAAACGGCTTGGGCGTGAGATTTACCGGCGCGCGATCCACCTGCACCGATCGCACATGCGCCGGCCCCAACGCCCGGATCCACGCCGACGGCGACTGATCGCAGCGCCCGACCGGCGCGCCTCCCTGCATGATCGCGCGCCCCGCACCGGCCCGAAGCGGCGACGAGCACGTGACCCACACCGCGTCTCCCGGCCGATACGGCGCGCCCTTGGCGTTGCCGACGATCTCGCCGGCGTGATCGACGAGGTGCACCGAGCCCTGCACCGCCCGCGCGGTCACAAAAGCATCTTCGGGAGGCCCAAACCCCAGGTCCACCGAGCCATCGACGATCGCGGACAGCTCGGTGCCTTGCGGCAGCGTCAACAGCGCGCCCGCGCCCATCGAAAGACCGGTTGCGTCGGCGACGACCGCGCCTTCGTACGGGACCGGCGTCGGGCGAGGCGCGCCCCGGCCTGCGACCAGCGCCGCGACGAGCACCGCGGCGACCCCCACCGCAGGCGACCCCACCGCAGGCGACCCCACCGCCGCGCCGCCAAAGATGCGCCAATTCACGCCCGCGCGAACCTCGGACGCTCGATCGGACGCGCCTCCCGCGTCGGCCCGCCGCTCGGCAACAGCGGCGCGTAGACCTCCGCCACCGACAGATCGATCCCCAGCGCGGAGAGGGGAATCACATCGTCGGGCCCATGATCGGTGAGACGCCAGGAGCCGTCGTCCATCCGCTCGCGGTGCTGTACACACCACGCGTCGGCGTGCGCGCTCAGGTAGTGACGGAGGCTGGGAAACAGCTGGTAGAACACAAACTTGCCGCCGCGGTCCCAGTCCGCGGTGGTCGGGGAGAGCACCTCAACCACCGCGATCGGGTTGGCGATCGCCTCGGGATCCCAGGCCGGCAACGCGACCGGCGGGCACGAGACACTGACATCCGGGTACATCGAGTCGCCTTCGCGGGGCGAGAGGCGCACGTCCGGCCCGTTGGCGAGGCAGCCACAGCCGCGGGCATCCAGTCGGTTGTTCAGCGCGGTAGCAAACCGCGTGGCCACGCTGCCATGCAACCGCGTACCGCCGGCCATGGAGAAAATCTCGCCATCATGAAAGGCGTGCCGATGCTCACTAACCGCCTCGAAGGCCAGAAACTCGGCGTGAGTCATGGCGTGACGGATCGCAGGTTCAGCCATCGGGTGTTCCTCGTGGAACCTCGTAACCGTAACCGGCGGCCACCGCTTGAGACCTGCTGCGCGCTCCCGCAAACCATCTTCGCTCTTCGGATCCGCGAGCGGCGCGCGCACAATTTCGGATCTTCCCCTTGTCACCCGCACATCTTTGGGTAATATCGCCCTCCAGAGACAAGGCACCCACAAAGATCCCCTTCGTACATGGCGTTCGCCTCCTTCGAATCCCCGCCACATCTCGTGGCGGCAAGGTTCTATTTTACAAGGAGATACCATGTTTACGTTGGAGAAACGTATGGAAAAACGTGTAAACCAAGCGTTTGCACGTTTCTGGGAGGCACGGCCCAGTTGGTGGGTGGACGGCCTGGTCCGGATGACGCTCGGGCGTCGGACCCCGCGAATGTCAGAGCCGGAGCAGCAGGCCCAGGAGCTGCTGGCCAGGCACCTTGTCCGCGATCACGTGCGAAGGGTTTGGGAGGCCCGCAGGACCGCGCGGCGGCTCCATGGGGCGCGATGGGCGGCGGCGCTCGCCGGGGAGACCCTGGACCAGCCTCCCGGCGAGGTCCAGGCGCTCGCCTTGGCTGTGCAGGCGGGTCGACTCGCAGAAGTGCGGGCGCGGGTGCGGGAGAGCACCTTCTGGCCGGAGGGGCCGAGCGGGCCGGCGACCGCCGCCTACTACCGAGCGGGGACCCTGCTCGCCGCGGCGGGCGAGTTCCGGGAGGCGATCGCGGCCTTCGACCGGAGCCGCGTCGAGTGGTATGAACGGCGAAACGGCGGATTCCCCTTGCTCCGCCCGCTGGTGCCGCGATCGGGCGCTTGGCGGTTCGGGGTGCCGAGCCTCCCGCAGCCCGGCCCGCGATACCCCTACCTACAGCGGATGGAGGAGCTCAGCACCGGGGGCTGGCCCCCGGGCTACTTCTCGGCCAGCTTGCACGGATACCACTGGGTGATCGCCGACACCGGGGCCAGCGACCGCCGCATCCTCCGGCACCTCGGTGTTCCCCGGTCCCGGCAGATCCTGCTCGCGTCCGGCGGGCTTCCACCAGGGCCGCTGCGGGGGCGGGTCGCTTTGGTGACCGATGTGGACGACGGCAAGTGGGCGTGCCTCGCCGCTCAGGCGTTCGACGCTGACGTAATCGACATCGGCTCGTACCTCGACGACGAAGAGAGCTGGGAGCGCCCCATCTTCTGCGTTGGCGGGGTCCGGCTCGCGCTCAACCGATAGCGCAGCTTCCATCGCGAACGCCGACGCGAACCGTGCGCGCCGCGGCGTGCATGGTAGCGCCGCCCGGGAAGCGATATGCCGCTGCTATGGTTCACAATCCGGCCCATGACTCGCGGTATGCCACGGCGGTGCTGCGAACCGTGCGGACGCGGCTGTGGGCCCCGGCGTACCGGGCCATCACCTGGCTGGCGGCACCCGCAGGCCGCCCCGGGGACTCAGAGGATGAGCGTCTACGCCACTTCTTTCTGGTCATCATCGCGCTGATCATGTCGCTGGGCGGGCTGCTTTGGGGCGCGCTCATCTGGGCGCTGGGGGCGACCTGGCAAACGCTGATCCCGTTCGGCTACGTCGCCGCCACCGCGCTGAACCTCGGGCTGCTGCGGCGCCATCGGCAATTCGGCTTCACCCGCGCCGCGCAGCTTGGCATGAGCCTCGCGCTGCCGTTCGCGCTGCAGTGGGCGCTGGGCGGCTTCGAAGCGTCAGGCGTAATGATGCTGTGGTCGATGCTGGCGCTCGTGGGCGCGCTGACGGTGCAGAACGCGCGCAGCACGCTGGTGTGGCTGGTCGCGTTCCTCGGCTGGACCGTGCTCAGCGTGCTGATCGACCCCCTCGTGCACCGCCACGTCATCGCCGTGACCGACCGCCAGCAGGTCTACTCGCTGGCGCTGAACATCTGCGTCATCACGTCCATCGTGTTCGGCCTGATGGCGTACTTCGTGCGCAGCGTCGAGCGGCTGAGCGCGGCGCTCACTGTGTCTAACGAGAACAATCAGGCGCTGGTGCACCGCATGCTGCCGGTGCCGATCGCGGAGCGCCTGCGCGGCGGCGCGGACATCATCGCCGATCACCTCGACGCCACGACGGTCGTGTTCTGCGACATCGTGGGCTTCACGCGCTGGGCGCAGGAGGCCCCGCCGATCGAGGTCGTCGACACGCTGCGTCGTCTGTTCAGCGCGTACGACGCCGCCACGCGCGCGCACGGACTCGAGAAGATCAAGACCATCGGCGATGCCTACATGGCGGCCTCGGGGGTACCCGTGCCGCAGCCGGACCATCTGGAGCGGGCGATGGCGCTGGCGGCCGATCTCGTGCGCATCGCCGCTACGGTGCAGACGCCGGCCGGCCAGCCGTTGGCGGTGCGCGTCGGGCTCGGCACCGGCCCGGTGGTGGCGGGCGTGATCGGCCAGGACAAGGTGCTGTACGACATCTGGGGGCCGACGGTGAACCTCGCGGCGCGGCTCGAGGCCTCAGGCGAGGCCGGCTGCGTCCACGTGGACGCCGCCACGCGAGCGCGACTCGGCCCCAGCGTCGCGGCGGAAGAGCGCCCGCCGCTCACCCTGAAGGGACTCGGCGAAGTGCGCACCTATCTCATCCGCATCGACAGCCGATGACGCTGCGAGGCGCGAGCGCCCGGACTTGAGCTCCGCAACGATCCGGCCCCGCGGTTCGCCCGTGCCACGTTCTACTCGATCTCCCCGATCGCCAAGGCACGCGCCACCGCCTGAGACCGCGTGCGTACGCCTAACTTGGACCGGATGTGCTCGACATGCGTGCGGATCGTCGAGGTGGCGACCTCCAATCGACGGGCGATACGCGCGCTGGTGTACCCCCGCGCGATGAGCACGAGGACCTCGCGCTCCCGGTCCGTGAGGTCCGACACCGTCCCCGGCACGCTCACCGGGAGGAGGGTGACGACCCGAAGCCCGCTCACGTCATGGCAGACCAGCTTGCAGCTCTGTCCGCGCACCCGAACCACCCCGTGGTCACGCTCCTCGCCCTCCGCGAAGCGCTGCGCACCGCAGGCCACGCACACCGCGCCCCCGCGCAGGTTCTCGGCAGCGACGTGAACGCCGCACCCGATGCCTACGCCCTCGCCAAGCAGCTCGGTCGCGGAGAGGTTGGAGCGCTCGATGTCCCCATCGGCGGCGGTCAGCAAGATGGCGGTGGATTGCATGCGAGCTCCAGAAACCCGCCTTTCGCAAGCGGCGTGCCGCGAGAGACAAGCAGGTTCATCACACGGGATCGCGCGATCGTGTGCACCTCGGCCCTCGCCGACCGCGCGACGGCTTGGGTGTTTTTGCACACCGCACTGTGGGAAATGGCGCACGTTCGCGCCCAAAGGCCGAACCGCCGCGCCAATCCCAACGCCCGCGCCCCGGCACCAGCCGCCACGTTACTACACACAGCCCATGAAGACCCGATGAGTGAAGTCCGGAACACGACAGAAGAGGCGGCGTACGCGTGGTTGACCGGTCCGCGCGCCTCGGAGCCCCCGGCCGCAGCGGCGAGCCCCGAAACGGGCAAGGTCACACCCGAGCAGTTCGAGCAGGTCGCGCGGGATGTGCTCGCGACGCTTCCGGACGGGCCGCAGCTTTTTGTGCGCAGCGAGGCCCGCAGGGTCTACGCGAACGCAGTTTTCGCCGGCGCGTGCTTGGAGTCCGCGCCCCAAACTCCGGCCGTCGCGGCGCTGCAAGCCATCGCGAACGCTCGACGCTCCGCGATGGCTCAGGCGATGGCCACGCTGCCGGAATCCCGCGCGATCGCAGACATTCCCCTGCCCCCGCATCGCTTTGAGCCGCTCTCCGAGCAACAGGCGTGGCTGGACACCGCCGCGCCGCTCGCGATCGCGCAGCTGCCCGCCCCGTGGAAGGTCGTCAGCGAGAGCCCACAGGGTCTGCTGCTGCTGCGTCACCCCGATCATGCGCTCGCGTGGGCGACGACCGACGCCCACCAGCAGACGATCATCCGACTGCACGGCATCCGCGGACACGAGGCGTTGACCGCGCTGCTTCACCACGGCTTTCAACTCGAGGACGCGCAAAAGCAGCGGCTGCGCGACGCCGCGCACCTCGGCGCCCCCCCACAGCGCGCGCCCGACCTCGAGACCGTGTTGGCCACCGGGCTCGTCGAAGGCCGCTCCCGCTCCATCGTCGAGCTCCGCCACGCCTCGCATCGCATGCGCCTCGTCGAAGTCGAGACCCGCTCCCCTCACTACCGAGCCGGACTGGTCGCGTTCTTTCTGAAGGACGACGGCGGCGTGATCGGCCTGCGCTTCATCGACGGCGTCGACGGCTACGACATGATGTGCCTCGCCGACGCGATCGCACCCACGCTGCCCGGGGCTGATGGCAGCCGTCCCGAGGCGGAGCTGGTGGTCGAGGCCAACGCGCAGGTCGAGCGCGTAGCGGCCACGGCGATTCCCACGATCGAAGCCATGATCCGCGGTGCCGAGGGCATCGAAGCGGTCCGTCCCCGGGTGGGTGACGCCGCAAAGGTGTTCGCGCCGGAGTTTGCGGCTGCGGCCGAGGCCCGCTACCTCGAGCTTTGGCAGCAAGACACGCCCAAAGTGAAGCGCGCCGTCGGTGAGATTCGGCTGAAAATGAACGTGTGCCCCGCGGGCTTCTTCGGATCCGACAACCCGCTCGCGGCCGCGTTTCCCGAGGGCTACGCTCGAGTGGCCCCGAAGCTCAACCCACACGCGATCTGGGTAGGTTGGTCCTACGACGTCGAAGGGCGCGCCGCGAAGTACGACGGGCTGGTGTGGGTGCGCAACGACGCTGAAGGCGGCCGGTGGGTGTGGTTTCCGGCGGCCTGGCGGGTGCTGTAGTCGGGGACGCTGCCTCGCCCGACCTACTTCGATGTTTCCGAGTTCAAACCAAGCTCCACTGCGAGCTGCTTGTTGAACTCGGCCGCCATCTTCTTGCGCTCGAAGTCTTGGACGGGGTGGACGGGGATGTAGAAGCCTACGCCGAGCCCCACCGCGCCTACGCCAGCGAGCACGTAGCCAGCGGTAGACTTCGGCGCCTTGGACGCATTTTCGGCTTTGCACATCGAGCGCGCTTCGGCAGCCGAATCGGCTTTCGGGTAGATCGCGGTGCCTACGAACTCACAGTCGGTGGACATGTTGGTCAGCGCCAGCGCAAGCCCGCCGCCAGCCAACGCAAGCCCCCCAAAGCGCAGTCCAAGGCTGACGGCCTCGCGCTTGCGGAACTTGTCGCCGAGGTCTTTGTGACCGATGTAGTCGTAGAACTTGCCCCCGTTCAGCGGCTCGCCATACACGCCCTTCTTGGGCACCGTCCACGTGCTGACCACGGCGCCGGTCGAAGCGCTGATACCGACCCAGTCTTCGAAGAGCACGGCGCGCTCCTTGTACTGCTCCAGACGCTCAGCCTCGGTGCCCGCAGGGGCCGCAGGGGCTGCAGTTTCGGTGGTGGGCGCGTCGGCCGCGAGGGCCGCGTTCATCATAAGGGCAAAGAGCATTGGGTCTCCACGGGGTGAGCGCGCACGCTATCACACTCCCCCTACCACCCCGCCATCCACGGCTTCGATCGATAGCGGTCCCAGCCATCCGTCAGCACCGTCACCACCGGGCCGCTCGCGCGCTGCGCCGCCCGCACCGCCGCGACGACGTTGGTCCCCGATGATCCGCCCACCAACATCCCCTCGTCCCGCACGAGCCGGCGCACCATCGCAAAACTCTCTTCGTCCGAGACGCGCTCCGCAGCGTCGATGACGTGGCGATGCAGGTTGACCGGGGCTTCGCTGCCGCCAATACCTTCGACCGCGTAGGCGCCGTCGGGGCCGATGATGCCGGTCTCCACCCAGTCGGCGAGCCCCGAGCCCACGGGATCGGCGAGCACGATGCGCACGTCGGGCCGAGCGGCCTTCAACGCGCGCCCCACGCCGGAGATCGTGCCGCCCGTACCTGCGCCCGCGACAAACGCCGCGACGTCCGGCACATCCCGCAGGATCTCCGCGCCGGTCGTCGCTGCGTGCACGGCGACGTTGGCGGGGTTGTCGAACTGCCGCGTCAGAAACCAGCCATTTTCAGCCGCGAGCCGCGCGGCGACGTTCCGGAAGTTGTCCGGGCTCGAAGGCGGCGCGTTGGCGACGACGATCACCTGTGCGCCGAGCGCGGCCAGCGCCTGGCGCTTGTCCAAGGACATCTTCTCAGGGAGCACGCAGACCAGCCTGTAGCCGCGGGCCGCGGCCACCAGCGCGAGCCCCACGCCGGTGTTGCCCGCCGTCCCTTCGATCAGCGTCGCGCCGGGTCGCAACACCCCGCGCGCCTCGGCGTCGTCCACGATCGCGAGCGCGATGCGGTCTTTGATGCTGCCGCCCGGGTTCAGATGCTCGCACTTGGCGTAGATCGGCACCGGCAATCCGGCGCCGATGCGGGTCAGTTGGACGAGCGGGGTGTTCCCAATGAGGTCAAGCAGCGTGCGCACGCGCCAAGGTAGCGCGACGGATCACAAGGTGCGTGAGGGCAAACCCCCGGCAAGGGTGCTAGGCGGGCGTTCCCTTGGAGATCACCGATGCCCTGCCCGCTTTGCGCTGCGCCCGACACCCGCGCCTACACCGTCCTCCCTACGCGCACCCCAGCGGACATCGTGATGCTGTGCGCGGCGTGCATCCACGACGCGACCCACGCCGACCCGCTCGACGCCGCCCGCCTCGGGCTGCTGCGCGACGCGATCTGGAGCGAAGACGCCGGCGTTCAGGTGCTGGCGTGGCGATCCCTGCGGCGCCTGTCTGAGCACGCGTGGGCTACCGACCTGCTGGAACAGGTCTGGCTTGATGAGGCGGTGAGCGCGTGGGCCGAGGCCGGTCTCCCGGCCCCCACCGAGACCGACGCGCCGACGGTCCCTACGCTGGACAGCAACGGGACCCCGTTGGCCGAGGGGGACGCCGTGACGCTGATCAAAGATCTGGACGTCAAAGGCGCCGGCTTCACCGCCAAGCGCGGGACGTTGGTCAAGAACATCCACCTCACCGATGACCCCGGCCTCGTCGAAGGGCGCGTAAGCGGCATGGTGATCGTGCTGAAGACCGACTTTCTCAAGCGAGCGTAGGCGAGCTGCTCTCCCAGCTTCTCTTCTCTCCTCCTCCAGGTGGAGCACCGGCCGCCTCATCCCATCTCTCCTCCTCGTCCTCGGGGTGGCGGTCGGACGAGCGGTCGGGTAGAGTTGCACGCGGAGGTCATCTACGGCCAAGCATTCTCAGAGGCCCGATTCGCTTCACGGTCCCCCACTTCCCATGACACTGCTCTCGCTGCTCCTCCCGTTGGCCTGCGCGGGCAAACCGAGCGTCGGCCTGGACTCCGGGCATGAGGACAGCGACACCGACTCCGGCATCACCGACTCGGACACCGCGCCGGACTCTGATACCGACACTGACAGCGACACCGATACCGATTCGGACACCGACACCGATTCGGACACCGACACCGACACCAACACGCCTCCGGACACGGACACCGCTCCCCCGGTGCCAGCGTTGGACTTTGACCTTTCCACGGCGAGCGGTCGGCTGATCGGCGAGGCGAAGTATGACGCGACGCTGCACGGTTCGACGGCGCTGCCTGTCTCCTTCGGAGACCTGAACGGGGACGGTCGGTCGGACTTGCTGATCGGTGCGCCGGCGAACGGAACGGACCAGGAGGGAACTGTGCACGCGGTATGGGGCCCGTTCACAGGCGAGAGAAACCTCGCCGACGCGGACGCCGACTTCGTCGGCGAGGACCATGACGACAATGCTGGTGCCGCCGTGGCATCGGGCTGTGACCTCGACGGGGACGGCCAGGACGACCTCCTCACAGGCGCGACTTCGGGGCGAGACATCGACAACTGGCCAAACGGCAGGGCCTACGCGATCTACGGGCCCGTACCGGCTGATCGATCGTTGGCGGAGGCGGACGCGATCCTGCTGGGCGAGGTGGACGACTACAATGCGGACGCGTCGGCCGGGGACGGTGTGGACTGCCGTGGCGACAGCAACGGGGACGGCCTCGACGATGTGCTCGTCAGCGCGCCCAACCTCGGCGCCGGCGTCGGCGCCTCGTACCTGGTCTACGCGCCTCTCGCCCCGTCGTCCGAGCTGGCGGATGCCGATTCCCGGTTCGTGACGCCAGGCAGGATCGTCGCGTTTGCCGGGGATACCGATGGAGACGGGCTGGACGATGTCCTCTTCACCAACCCAACCCCGAGCACCGCGCACACGTTTCTCTTCCTCTCGCCGCTGCCCGCCGAGCTCGATGCTTCAGACGCCGTGGCCACAATCGGGATCGATTCAGGCGGCGCGGCCGGCACCGCGGGTGACATGAACGGGGATGGCTACGCGGACATCTTCACCGACCAGGACGATCACGCGACCGACGGCAACCTCGGCGGCGTGGGGATCTTCCTCGGTCCGGTCAGCGGCACGCCGGACGTGCCAGACGCGGATGCCTACCTCGTTGCCGAGGACGATGACGACATGGCATCGCGCCCCAGCGCCGCCGCCGGGGACATCGACGGGGACGGGTTTGCCGACATCGTGATCGGCGCGCCGAGCGCGGACGGCGGTTCGGGGCTGGCGTACCTGGCGTTCGGCCCGATGTCGGGCACAATCTCGCTGGCAGACGCGGCGTACCGGTTTCACGGCAGCGGGGATGATCGGATCGGCATCTCCGTGGCCAGCGGCGGAGACGAGGATGGGGATGGGCTGGAAGACATCCTGATCGGCGCCGTCGGGATCAACGGCGGAGAGGAGGATGCCGGGGCGGTGTGGGTGATCACGGGCGCGTCTGTTCCGAAGCGGTGAACGTCCCGCTCTGTGACCCACCGCCCGCTCCACGGCCCGATCCCGGCGGCGGTCACCCTGCGGCCCCGCGAGGATAGGCCGCCAGACCCGATGACGAGGACCCGGACGCCGGGGAGATGGACGCGCAGGCGCTGCTGCAGCTCGCTGTCGCGGCCCACGAGATCCTCCCAGCTGGGGAGCCTTGTGTCCAGACTCCTGCTCCCAGTTCGGGGCCCCGGCGGCGTTCGTTGTTCGCCCTTGAAAGCCCCATCCGGGGCCGGGCATGTGGGCATTCCACGCGGGACCGAACCGGTAGAATCTCGTCGGCCGGGACACCGAGACCGCGCGGCTCACCCGCTGTCGCCGTCGATCCTCCCCTTGAAAACTCGCGTTCGGCGTTCAAGAGGGATCGTCTCCATTACGCAAAACGAGACTCTCCCAGCATCGCCGAGCGGTATCCACTAAGCCAACCCCACTCTGCCGCACCCTCCGCCATCGCGTGAAGCTCCCCAACGGAGATCTTCACCATGCGCCTTCCTGCCGCCCACTGGGCCGAAATCGTGTCTGCCCATCACGCCTCCGGGCTGTCGATG
>CAIUMM010000087.1 GCA_903900265.1 uncultured Pseudomonadota bacterium | reverse complement strand
GGCCGAACGTTCTGCCCCACGGACACCGCGGTGCGTACGAGGACGCGCGCGCCCACCATCGCGGTGTCTTCCACCATGACGACCGCGTCTGCGCCTGCGGGCACCGGAGCGCCGGTCATGATGCGCGTGGCGGTTCCGGCCCGCACGGCCTGCGTCGGCATCTTTCCCGCCGCGACCGTCTCGAGAACCTCGAGCTCGCCGGGGACATCGGCCGCTTGGACGGCGTAGCCATCCATCGCCGATCCTGCCCACGGTGGCAGGTCTTCCTGCGCGTAGACGTCCTCCGCGAGCACACGCCCGGAAGCTGCGTCCAGCGGCACGCGCTCGGTGCCGTTGCGGGGGATGCGCTCCATCACGCGGGCGAGGGCTTGTTCAACCGTCAGCATCGTTCGCTCCAGTCCCGTCGTTTGTGGCCAACCGCTCGACCCGCGCCGTCAACGTGCCCCGAGCGAAGCGCACGCCGATCACGTCGGCGGCGCGCAGATCGGCGGCGTTGCGCACCACGGCGCCCTCGTGTTGTACGATGGCGTAGCCGCGATCCAACACCCGCAGCGGCGACAGCGCCTCCAAGCCGGACTCCGCCCGAGCGAGCTGCTGGCGACGCCGCTCCCGAACCTGCGCAGCGGCCGGGGCGAGCCGCCCCGCTACGCCCGACAGGCGCGCCTGTGCTGCCTGGGGGAACCGAATGACCGCGGTGTTCAGGCGGCTCGACAAGGACGTGAACGCCGCGCGCGCGGTCTGCAACCGTTGCTGCGGATGCACGAGGCGCACGGCGCGGAGCCGCTCTCGATTGCGCCGAAGATGGCGTTGGATCGCCTCTATGAGGCGGTCCTCAGCGACATCGAGCCCGCGCTGGATGTCGTGTGCGTCCGGGACGACGGCCTTGGCCGCAGCGCTGGGCGTCGGAGCGCGAAGATCGGCCGCCAAATCGCACAGGCATTGATCGGATTCGTGGCCCACCGCCGAGATGATCGGCACCCGACTCGCCGCGACCGCGCGCACCGCGACCTCCTCGTTGAACGCGAACAGATCCTCAGCCGAGCCGCCGCCGCGACCGACGATGATCACGTCGACGCGTGGGTCCTGGTTGAGCCAGCGAACGGCGCGGGCGATGTCGACCGCCGCGCCCTCGCCTTGAACCCGACACGGCGCGAGCACGATCTGCACCGGGTAGCGGTCGCCGATCAGCCGCAGCATGTCCGCTAAGGCGGCGCTGTCCCGCGCCGTCGCGATGCCCACGGTGGTCGGAAACGGAGGGAGCGGGCGCTTTTTGTCGGGGTCAAACAGGCCTTCGGCGCCAAGCCGCTTCCGAAGCTCTTCGAGGCGCTGGGCGAGGTCGCCCTCGCCCGAACGCTCAAACCGCAAGACGTTGAACGAGTAGCTGCCTTTCACCGCGTAGCCTTGAACGCCGCCGAAGAGGCGCACCCGCTCGCCAACGCGCAGGGGAACTTTGTGCTTCTGCGCAGCCGATCGCCACATCGTGCAGCTCATACTGCTGCCAGCGTCCTTCAGGGTGAAGTACCAGTGCCCGGAGGGGTAAAGCTTGAACTCGCTGACCTCACCCTCCATCGCACGGTCGGAGAATACGTCGCCGAGGCACTCAGCGATGTAGGTGTTCAGCTCGGTGACGGTATGGATTTTCATGCGGGTACACGACGGGAGTAACCCCAGAACATCGCGCCCACTGCGCTGAGCGCCGCGAGGATCGCAGCAGGCGCCCACAACCGTCCCGGGATGCCGGGATCATAGCGGAAAACCACCTCATGCGGGCCTTCGGTCAGGTCCACTGCCCGAAATAGCAGGTCGGCCTTCTGGATGACCGCCGGGGCGCCGTCTACCGTAGCGGTCCAACCCGGGTACCAGGAGTCTGCGAGCACCAGCGTCCCCGGGCCCTGCGCCTGAATCGTGACTTCCTGCTCGCGATAACGGAGGATCGACGCGGTAGGTAGCGCAGCGCTCTGGGCGTCTACGCAGACCGGCTCCGCGGACGCCGAATCCACTGCTGCGGCTTCCACGAGCACCACCCGCCGCGGATCCGTCGCGAGCACGCGTTCAAAAAGGGCGTTGGTCGTCGCATCATCCGCGCCCGGAGCGACGATGGCCTTGCACGGGACGACGCGCGCCCGCGGCAGCGTCGCCGGATCGCGGGCCACGTTCACCGCGCCAGCCTGCACCGCCTCGACCTGCGGGACCGCGTCCAAAGGCCAGGTGCTGACCACCCACTTCACCGCCATCCGCCGGGCGACGTCGATCGCGCGACCATAGCGCTCGGTCTTGACCGCGCCGGTCTCGCCGACGTCCATCCCCGCGACCGCGAGCATCGCGTCGTTGCGCAGCATCAACAACGGGCTTGGAATCAGCACATCACTCGTACCCCACAGGAGGTTCAGGCTCGCCGTCCCCACCTCGACGTCCAGCGCGGGATCCACGCGACGATCGAGGATCGCCGTACGATAGCCGCCGGGCGTCACCATCTCCGCGGACACCCAATCGGGCTGCGCGCGCGTCTGCGCCTCGGGCACACGCGGGTGGTAGTCATGCCCGAACAACCAAAGGTCAACCGCCACAAGCAGCACGAACACCTTGGGCCGGCGGAGCAGCAAGCCGGACATCGCCAACAGCAGCACCGGCGTCCAGACCCGCGGGGACAGCAGCGACGTCGTCTCCCGTAGCTGAGCGAGGATCGAATCGACCTTCGCGGGCACGCCCGCGGCCGCAGTGACCTCCGGGGGCGGCAGCGCGGCAGCATGCAAGGCGTCCATCACTGGCGCCATCGC
>CAIUMM010000086.1 GCA_903900265.1 uncultured Pseudomonadota bacterium | reverse complement strand
GTGGTTCCGGGCGGGCTTCCGGTGTCTCAGGTCGTGACGTTGTTGCAGCCGGTCGCCGAGGCGTTGGATTATCTGCACGGGCAGGGGATCGTGCATCGGGACTTGAAGCCAGCGAACATCATGGTTCGTGCTGACGGTCGTCCGGTGGTGTTGGACCTAGGGATCGCCAAAGACACGCAAGCCTTGGAGAATCACACGCGGACGATGACGGCGATGGGCACGAGCGCGTGGATGGCGCCGGAGCAAGCGGACGCCAAGCACGTGGATGGCGCTGCGGATCGCTACGCGCTTGGCATGATCGCCTATGCGCTGCTCGCGGGACGGTTGCCTTGGGAGGAGGGGACGAGCGAGGCTCGGGTGCTGGCGGCCAAGATTTATGGCAAACTATCCTCCCTTGAGCAGGTGCGGTCTGGGTTGCCGGGGCATGTGACTGCGGCGGTGATGAAGATGGTGTCGGTGGACGCGGGGGTGCGGTACGCGACGTGCGCCGCGTTTGTGGGGGCGCTGCGGGTGGATGATGGGGCGGCGGCTCGCGCTGCTGCGGAAGCTGCTGAGTTGAAAGCGAAAGCTGCTGCGAAGCTTGAATCAGAGCTTGAAGCAGAAGCGAGAATGAAGGATGCAGCGGAAGCCAGCGCGAAGTTGAAGGCGGCGGCGGAGAATGCAATTCCTGCTGCGGCCGCTCCTGCGCCGTTCGCTGCTGCTGCGGTCGCACCTGCGGCGGCGTCTGATAACGGGGCCTCTGGCATGAAACTTGGGCTCGCGGTGCTGGGTGTGCTTGGTTTGGTTGGCGGACTTTTTTGGATGTTTAATGGTGAGTCGGGCGACGGGTCGGAACCTTCCGCGCCTGCATCCGCATCGGCATCCGACTTCCAAAGCCCGACGCTCGGGACGATGAAGTGGATCCCAGCAGGCACGTTCACGATGGGCAGCGCTACCAGCGAGTCGGGCCGCTTTGACGACGAGACACAGCACAGCGTGACGCTGACGAAGGGGTGCTGGCTGATGGAGCACGAGGTGACTCAGGGGGAGTGGCAGTCGGTGATGGGCTCGAATCCGTCGAACTTTAAGGCGTGCGGTCCGACGTGCCCGGTGGAACAGGTTTCGTGGGACGACGCAGTGGCGTTCGCGCAGAAGGCTTCGGCGCGGGACGGCGTGGAGTACACGCTACCGACGGAGGCAGAGTGGGAATACGCGGCGCGCGGCGGCCTCATGGGGGAGCTTTACGCAGGCTCGGACGAAGCAACGTCCGTGGGCTGGATTGACGCCAACAGCGGAAACATCACCCACACGGTTTGTGGCAAGGCGCGGAACGGGTACGGCCTGTGCGACATGACTGGGAACGTGTGGGAGTGGACCTCGGATGGGTACGGAGACTACGGAGGCAGCGCCACCGATCCTACGGGCGCATCTAATAGCTCCTACCGGGTGAATCGGGGCGGCGGCTGGGGCAGCTACGCGCAGAGCGCCCGTGTGGCGTACCGCTTCAGGTACGAACCCACGAACCGCGGCGACTACCTCGGCTTTCGTCTTTCGAGGACCGGCACTTGATCCTTGATCCCTTGTCCCTTGTCCTTATTTTGCGGCGCTGCGCGGCGTCGCTGGGGTAGCCCCGCCCGGCGCAGCGGGTAGGCGGGGCGTGCGTCAGCCCCGACGCGCTCACCCCCCCTCCAGCTCCGTATACTTCTCGAGTCTCCCCCGCGCGCTCTCCACCGGATATTTCTCCCGGTTCTTGCTCATCTTCCGCTCCACCGCCGCCGACAGATCGATGCCCGCCGCGTTGCACAGGTTCAGCAGCGAGATCAGCACGTCCGCCGCTTCGTCCTCCACCCGCGCCGCTCGTGCCGCGACCGGAGGCTGGGGACCGCCGTCGGAGCACCACAGGTACAGCGACAGCAGCTCGCCGGCCTCGGCGGACAGCGCCATCGCGAGGTTGCGCGGCGAGTGGTATTGACCCCAGTCTCGCTCGGCGTTGAACGCCCGTAGTTCGGTTTGGATGACGGAGAGCGGGGTGTGGGAATCGGACCAGGACATCGCGTCGCCCTATCATGGCGCAGGCTGTGGCTACGGGTGCGGAACGCTGTTACAATAGCAGCGAGGTTCCACCATGGCCCACCCTGAGATCCTGTCCTGGGATGACCGTCTTCGGAGCGCGGGCCTGCGGGCCACCGCGCCCCGGCGGGCCGTGCTGCGTTTGCTCGCGTCGTGGGCGCGCCCAGCCACGCACGCTGAGGTCGCGCGGGCGCTGGAGCCCGACGCTTGGGACCGCGCCACGGTGTATCGGAACCTCTGTGATTTGGCCGAAGCCGGCATCCTCACGCGCTCCGACATGGGCGATCACGTGTGGCGCTTTGAGCTCGCGCGCGCCGAAGAGCACGGGCACGAGAGCCCCTCCGCGCACCCGCATTTTGTGTGCACCACGTGCGGCGAGGTCAGCTGCTTGCCCGATCTGGCGTTGCCGGTCGAGCGCGTGCCGGTCGCGGTGCGCACCGGCAAGGTCGAAGTCCGCGTCCACGGCGTCTGTGACAGCTGCGCGGCCTGATACCGTCGGATCTTGATTCGGATTGTTCCTCGCCTACGGCCGACCCAGCCGGCTTCGTTGGTTTTCCTCGCCTGCCCCGGCAGGCTTCGTCAAATCCGCCTTGCCAGCCACGCCGGCCCCGACGGCGATCCACCCATCCGAATCATCGACCGACGGTATGAAGCTACCCGAGCGGGATCGCCGTCACGCTTCCCGCGGTGCAGGTCAGCGCCAGTCGACCTTCGCGTAGCGCGAGCGCGTCGGCGCCGAAGATCGCGCGCCGCCAGCCTTTGAGCGCCAGCACGTCGGGCGCTTCTTCGGTCGCGAGGCGATCGAGATCCTCGCGAGACGCGACCATGTTCATCGCGACGTCGTTGGCCTCGCAGCGCAGGCGCAGCAGTGCTTGGAGCAGCGTCACGAGGGCCTCGTGGCCACGGATCGGCGCGCGTCGCTCGGGGAGCGCGGGCCACTGATCCTGCGGCTCAGACAAGGCCTGGCGGATGGCGTTGAGCACGGCCTGTCCGTCCCCGCCGCGCGCGAAGCCATCTTTCAGCGCGCGCACCCGTCCCAGCTGCTCGCGGTCCTCCGGCGCGTTCAGCGCGATCTCGGCGATCGCGTCGTCGTGCAACACCCACGGGCGCGGCAGGTCGCGGCTCATCGCCGTGCGTTCGCGCCAGGCCGCTACGCTGCGGGCGATCGCGAGGGCGCGCCGATCGGCGCCGCGAATGCGGATCCGTCGCCAGGACATGTCCGGGTTCACCGCATAGCGCGAGGCGTCCAACAAGCCCGTCATGTCCTCGGCGATCCACGCGTGCCGTCCGGTGCGATCGAGGTCGACCATCAGCCGCTCGTAGACGACGCAGAGGTGCGTGACGTCGCCGATCGCGTAGGTGACCTGCTTCGGTTGCAGGGGCCGCAGCGACCAGTTGGTCGCCTGGGAGGACTTGTCCAACTCCAACCCTACAATCTCGCGAACCAGCGCGGCGTAGCCTACCTGCTCGCCGTGGCCACAGGCCGATGCAGCGATCTGCGTGTCGAAGACCGGGCCGGGCACCGCGCCAAACCGCTGGAAGAAGATCTCGAGGTCCTGGCTGCAGGCGTGGAACACCTTGATGACGTTGGGGTCGGTGAGCAGCGCGCGGAGCGGCGTTAGGTCCAGCCCCGGCGCGAGCGTGTCGATCGCGGCGGAGTGCGGGCCATACGCGACTTGAATCAAGCAGAGCTGGGCGTAGTACGTTCGCTCTCGTAGGAATTCGGTGTCAACGGCGATGTAGGGAGCGCCCGCGATCTTGGCGCAGAAGGCGGCGAGGGCGGCGGAGTCGGTGATGAGCATCGCGCCCCCTATTTCGGTGCGGCGTGTTGGCACGGGTCGCTGGCACAGAACCTGCTTTGCTAGTGCCCGGAGGCGTCATGCGTGCATTGGTCGTCTACGAGTCGGTGTTTGGGAGCACCCGCGCGGTCGCCGAGGCGATCGGCGACGGGTTGGCGGCGACGGATCGCTTGGAGGTGCAGGTCGTCGGCGTCAGCAGCGCGCCGGCCGCGCCGGATGTGCAGCTGCTCGTCGTCGGCGGGCCGGTTCGGGGATGGGTCGTGTCCGGTGCGGCTTCGGGGCTGCGTGCGTATTTGGTGGCGCTACCGAGCCGTCCCAAAGGCACCTTCGCGGCTTCTTTTGACACCGCCGCCAAGTCCAAGTGGTTCCCGGTGGTCTCCGCGGGCAAGGCCGGAGGCTACGAGCTCACTCGCGCAGGCTATTGGATCGTGGTTCCACCCGAACATTTCCTCGTGGAGGACGCGCTCGGGACCTTGGCGCGAGGCGAGGTGGATCGGGCGCGGGGCTGGGGAGCGCGGTTGGCTGGAATCACGGCGATGTAGCCCGGCTTCGCCTACTTCCGCGGCGGGCGATCCGGCTGTGCGGGCCTGCTCATACCGCGCCCCGCTTCGATGGCGCTGGTCCCGGTGGGCTTGAGCGGCCACGCGAGGATGCGCGCGCCGGGCTCGCCGTTTGCGCCGACCGCAGCGGTGCCGAGCGCCTCGGTGATCGCGGCGGCGCAGTCGCGGGCGTTGGGAGCCAGCGCCGGTACGAGCACCAGCCACTCGAAGCCGTCGGTGCCGAGGTCGGCGAGGGTATTCAAGTCCCACGGGATGGGCTGGCCCTCGCGCGGCGCGGGTCGCACGCCACAGGTGCGGTTGAGCCAGCTGACCACCGGTGCGCGACTTACGTAGTCCGGACCCTCGTAGTTCTCGGATACCGCTCGCTTGAAGTACACCTGCCATTGGTTGTACGGACGGCGGCTGCGACTGCGCGGCGGGTCTACGGTGTTGTCGACCGGGACCATCAGCATCGGGCCGGTCCCCGACAGGGTCAAGAGCTCGGCGGGCAGGTCGGTTGCGTAGCTTTGACGCGGATAGCGGTTGCCGCCGAACGCGAGGCTGTCGCCGATCAGCAGCACCACCGCCGCCGCGGTCCAGCCGCGCTTGCCGATGCGCCCCACCGCAGCGCCCGCGAGCCCGGCGAGCAGCATCCCCACGGGGATTTCGGCCCGCTCCCAGTGGGTGATTCCACGCAGGCTCGGGATCAACACCGTCAGCAGACCGGCTGGCGCCAGGGCATCCCCGATCACCGGCAAGCCCATGAACCGCAGCCGTTGCCCCAGCGACAGGACCGCGAGCACCACGGCCGCGACGAACACCCAGGTCATCGGGCGCCGCGTGACGCGCTGCGCGCCTTCGTGGACCTGCGCGCTGCTGCCACGCACCAAGAACGCGAGCGCGGTGAACAACAGCGTCGCCAACCCGAGGTACATCGCGTGGCTGACCATCATCGCTTCGGGGGACGGCCGGAACAACGCGGCGAGATCGGCGCCGTTGAACGGGCGGCCGATCCACGCGTCGTTGCGGACGGGCTCGCTGGTGCCCGACATGCGCGCGGACCACAGCGCAAAGTGGGTGTGCGTGTACCAGAGCGCCGGGAGGCGGGGCACTGCCGCGAGCACGGCCATCGCCGGCAGCCTCCAGCTCCATCGCCCACACGCGAGCCACAGCAGCGGCTCGGTGACACCCATAAAAAACACATTGTACCAGCCGGAACCCCACACGGCCGCAGCAGCAAAGGCGCTACCCCAGAGGTACCTGCGCGCGGCGCGCGCGGCCTCCGGATCGGCGCCCAAATTGGGACGATACTCAGACCACCGCAGCAGCCAGGCCGCGTGCAGCCCATACCACCCGACGGTCCAGCCCTCGGTGATGCCAAAGTCCATGAAGCCTAACAGCGGCGGCGAGGCCATCGCCGCGACCGCGCCTGCCCAGAACGCCATGCGTGTCTGGTTTTCGGGAGGGACCGCCGCGCTGCTGCGACGCAGGATCGCGACCGCCAGCTCCCCGCCGCCAAAGCCGGCGATTACGAGGTTGGCCCACGCTACCGCGGTGTAGCCCAGCTCGGGTTGAATCCACGCGAACGGCATCCACCACGCGAGGTTGATGGGATCCATCAGCGGGATCTCCCACCCGAGCGGCGCGTTTCCGAAGGGGCCGGCGTCTCCCAAGAGCCGCTGGGTCCCGACCCAGAGCATCCAAAAATGGTTGTCGACCTCTCCGCCCTGCGCTCCGAAGAGCCGCGTCGGATGCAGCACCTGCGGCCATGTCAGCCCCAGCGCGAGCGCGAACAGCCCCAGCGCTTGAAGCAGCCTCGCCTGTAGCAGCTGCGCCCTAAGCAGTCGCGGTTGCGGCAGCTGCGAGCCTCTCAAAGCGCGGCCTCGTCCAACGCACGCGCGACGCGGCCGGCGACCGCGCGGGCGCTGCGCTCCGACGCGATCAGGTCCTGACGCACCTCGATCTCGAGGTACGGAATGCCCGCGGCGTTGCCGTGGCGGGCGGCGCTGTAGATCAGCCCGTCCTTGCCGGAGTAGGGCGCGTTCGCTTCGGTGCGCAGACCCTGAGCTCGCATCGCATCGACGAGCCGCATCGCGAGGTCGTCGTGTTCATCAAAGAGCACGCCGGCCTCCATCCCTCGGCGCACCCCACGAAAAACCGGGGTGAAGCTGTGGATGGAGATCAAAATTCGATGCTCGACGGCGACCGCTTCGGCGAGCGCGGCGTGAAAAGGCGCGTGAAAGCGCGCGACCCGCTCGGCGTAGACGCTCGCATCGTGCGCGTGGCGGTTAAAGGTAGGGGACCCATCGTCGGTGTGCACGAGCACCGCGGTGGGATCGGCCGGTTCGCGGTTGGGATCGATGAGCAGACGAGAAAAGCGGGACAGCACGGCGCGGCTGCCCGGATCGCGCCGCACCAGCGCGCGGGTGACGTTGGCCGCTCCGATGTCATAGCCCCAGTGCATCGATAGGAGTTGGCGGTCTCGGCTCCGCAGCCGCCACGGCCGGGGCACGCGGTTGGACGCGTGCTCGCAGGTGTACAAGCGGGGCGCGCGGGTGGACACCGCCGGATGCTTTTCGGGGCTTCCGGAGGCTGGAGCGCTCAAGGTTTCGAAGGCGTCGTGCTTCACGGGATAGGACTGCCGGGATGTGGATCACCCCGCTTATCACCCTGCTGCTTGCTTGCTCCCACCCGACCGCAGATGCGTTGCTACAGTCGGGCAAGGTGGCTGACGCGGCGCGCGCTTGGCACGACGAGACCGGCCGAACGCTGGACTTCGGACATCCTGCCGCCGACGGTCTCGCGCGAAGGGCGGCGCTGGATCGTACGTTGGGATGCGCCGATATCGAGCGTTTGATGCAGCCTGTGCTGCTGCTGGACCACACGCCGTTGCGCGGCCGACGCACGCTGGACTTGTCGTTTCCGGCGCTCGGCCCGGTGCTGGCCGCCGTGTTTGAGCTCGGTGGTCAGATCGTCGCGGTCGGTCGAAGCGAAAATCCGCGCGAGCCCGAGGTCGCCCATGGCGGCGATCTGCCGTGGGAGGACGGCCGCTTGGTCGGGAGCGCGACAACGTCCGCGGAAGCCTTGGCTTTGGGGGCCAACGTCGACGCCCATCCGCCCCCGCGGCTGGTCACCGTCGGTATGTCGGACGGAGCGAACGAGGTGTTTTTTACGATTCAGCGCTCCGAAGGCCTGTGGTTGACGATCAATTCGCTCACGCCGCCCGCGGCTGCGCAGTGGATCAATTTCGCCGATTACGCGGCCCAGCAGGGCGCGGACGCCGCGCGAGCGCGCTTCGGCAGTCGCTTGAAGGTCACGCCATGAGCCCTTGGGTACGTAGCCTGAGCGTGTTGGCGGTCTGCGGACTTTCTGCGTGTACCGCCGAGAAAATTGACACGTCCGGTGCGCCCGATGGCCTGCTCGATCAAGGCAAGGTAGGGCCCTTTCCGAACGCGGACCTGATCGTGGATGGGCACGTCGCGCTCCCCGAAGGCCTGCCCGCGGCGGTGACGCCGTGGGACGTCAGCCGGGTGGCGTGGCGCACGGGGTTTTCTCCGGTACAGGTCTCTGTCGCGAAGCTGTGGGACATCGCGGAGATCGATCCCGCCACGCTGCCCGCGCAAGCCGAGCTCGGGATTGGCGGCACGGTTCGCATCGTCGATCTCACCGACGGGAGTGAGATCCCATGCTTCGCGGAGCTAGACGCCTTTCCCGACGCGGTCGCAGCCGGAGAGCGCGCGCTCTTGGTGCGTCCGATGCAGGCGATGACCCCCGGTCACACCGTCGCCGTCGTGATCACCGACGGGGTGCGCACCGCGGAGGGCAGCGCTTTTCCGCACGCGACCTGGGACCGCGCGGTCGCGGGCTTGCCGCACTACGCCGCGCTCGCCGATTCGCTCCGCGCGCTCGGCATCGACGGCGTCGCGCTCGCGTGGGATTTTCCGATCAGCGACGGCACCCCGCAGCTGCGAACGATGACCGCCGATGTCGCCGTACCCACAACCTACGCCCTCGACCGCGTGCGCACCGCCGACACTCCGGAGGACGGTGCTGTACCTGCAGGGACGTGGAAAAATGCAGAGGGAACGTTCACAGCGGCCAACTGGTTGGTGGACGATCAAGCGCTGGAGCTGGACGGGGAGGGGATGCCGATCCTGCAGGGCCAAGGCGAAATGCAAGTGTACGTTCACGTCCCCGAGAGCGCGCGGAGCGCCGCGCCGGGCTCGGTGCCCGTGGTGCTTTTTGGACATGGGATCTTGTCCAGCCCCGAGCGTTACCTGAACGACGCGGACGACCCCAGCGGGGTGGTCGCGCTCTCCAACCAGATGAACGCCATCGTGGTCGCGACGGTGTGGCGCGGCTTGACCTACGACGATCTGCTGCACGCCGTCACCGTCTCCAATGACTTTGGTCGCTTTCACGAGCTCACCGACATGCTCGCGCAGGGAGTCTCCAACACCCTCGCGCTCGAGGAGCTCATCGCCGCCGGTCCGCTGCTGGATGACGCGATCTTTGAAGGCAAGGCAGACCGCAGCAATATCCTCTACTATGGAATATCTTTGGGGGCTATCGAGGGGGCCGTCACGCTCGCCAACCAGTCCCGCATCGATCACGCGGTCTTGCACGTCGGCGGGAGCAGCTGGTCCACCATGCTGGAGCGCAGCTCGGACTGGCCGGCGTTTGAACAGGGGATCGCGCGCACCATCCCCGATGCGGCTGACCGTCAGGTGCTCTATGCGTTGATGCAGCTGTACTGGGATGCCGTGGACCCAGTGAGCTACGCCGCTGATCTGGAGGGGAGGAACATCCTTTTTCAGGAGGCGATGGGCGACAATCAGGTGCCGAACATCAGCTCTGAGGTGCTGTGGCGCAGCATGGGCGTGCCGCTCGCCGCGCCATTCGCTCACCAGCCCTATGGGTTTACGACCACCACGCTGCCCGCGACCGGCCCGGTCGTCGTGCAATACGACCCCGAACTGGGGATGCCGGCCGAGGAGAACCGCCCCGCTGCCGACACCGGCGCGCACAACGCTCCTCGCCTTTGGCCAGGTTGCGCCTCCCAGACCGCGCACGCGCTGCGCAACGACGGCGAGGTCGTGCATTACTGCGGCGACAGCGTCTGCAGCGCTGAGAACACCGGCGAGTGAGCTCCACGGGTTCGATGTGGGACAGAGCGCTTCTGACCGCGTTGCTGACCGCGTTGCTGACGGTGCTCTCGGCGGCGACGCCGCAGCATTGGGCCAGCCCGTTGTTATTTGCGCTCGCTGCGCTGACCGGTCTCCCCGCGCTGGTCGCGGGAGCGGCGCTCACCGCTTGGTGGGCCTCGGCGTCCGGGAGCTACGGCGCAGTCTGGATCGGCGGGGCGGTAGCGCTGCTCGCGCTGAGCGTGTTCCGGCGTGGCGGGACCGGCGTGTCCGGGGTCGTCGGGGTGTTCGGCCTCGCCGGCGTAGTGGTCGGCCGCCAATGGCTGGTGCGCGAGAGCCTCCCGGCGGCGGTCTCGGTGATCGCGAACGTCGCGGTCCTCGGGCTCTTCGGCGCCGCGCTTTGGGAGACGGGGCGGGCGCATCGAGCGCCGCGCAGCGTGCGAGTCGCGTTGCTGTTGCTCGCCGGAGTCGGGGCGGCGCGGTGGATGGACCTCACGCGGAGGACGGGCCTCGAACGCCTGCAGTTCGCGCAGAACATGCACGCCGAGGACCTCGTGGTGGACGGCTTGGCGGGGCAATCGGCGGCGCTGGACGAGTCGCTGCTCGCGGCGGCCCCCGACTCCGATCGCGTCGCGCGCAGCCTTGGGTGGCGTCGGGCCTTGGATTTGGGCTGGCGACCCGGGAGGCCGGAGGCGGACGCGCTCTCGGTGGCGCGGGAGCTTGATGTGCGCGGGCGCGGCGGGGAAGCCCGCCGGCTGCTCGCACGGTATCCGCGCACGGCCGCGGTGGACTTCTGGCGCGCGGCGTGGGAGCGCGCGGACGGAGCGCAGGATCGCTGGCGCGGGGGCATGGATGGGGAGCCCGCGTTGGGGCCTGGGCAGCGGATCGTGTTGGAGTGGGCGCTGGTCTCCGACGGCGTTCGGCAGCGCGTTTTTCGCGTCGAGCGCCGCGGGCGGGCCTGTCTGGCCGCGCAACTCGACGCCTTCGAAGGGGATCCTTCCGTTCAGGTGCAGTTGGACACGAGCGCTCAGCGCTGGGTGCCCGCGGGCACGCTGGATCTGGGCGTGCTGGAGCGGGGCCCCCACACCCTGCGTGTGACCTACGACACCGATCGTCGGGATGCAGCCTCCGGCGGTGACCGCAACGTCTGGGTGGCCGAGCTGTACGGCGCGGTGGGGGCCGCCTGTGTACAGGGCGCACGTTAGGAGCGCGGATGTCTGAACGACGCGATGTAGAAGAGTTCCCTGAAGGCTCAGAGCCGGGCAGCCCTGCGGATGGCCCCGGCTCCCGGTTTCGCAAGCTTGGACGACGCCTTATGGGCGAAGAGCGCGTATCGGCACGCGAGGTGGTCGGCGCGGTGCTCGAGGGCGGCGACAAGGCCAAAACCGAGGTCGTGCGCATCATGGCCCGCGAGGTACGCGCCTACCTCGAGGAGCTGGGCTTGCGCGAGGTGCTGACGGACTACTCCCTCGAGGTGCGCGCCAGTTTCAACCTTCGTAAGCTCACTGCCGCCGAAAAAGGCATCACCGAACCCACCGAGCCCCGATGAGCAAAGACGCCAACGCGCACATCCTTCAGTCACTGCTCGGAAACGCGTTCATCGCGTCGATCAAGGGCGTGGCTGCCTACATGACCGGCTCGGGATCGATGGCCGCCGAGACGGTGCACAGCTTCGCCGATTGTGGAAATCAGCTGCTGCTGTTGTTCGGCGTCAAGCAGACCCAGAGGCCCGCGGATGCGCTGCACCCGATGGGGTATGGCCGGGCCTTGTACTTCTGGTCGTTCATGGTCGCGATGTTGCTGTTCACCGGTGGCGGGGTGTTCTCGATCTACGAAGGCATTCACAAGATCCACTCGCCGGAGCCGATCGAACATGTCGGCGTCGGACTTGGAAGTTTGGGATTGTCCTTGCTCATCGAAGGCGGCGCGACGCTGTCCAACCTGCGCGAGATGAACGTGCGCCGGGCCGGCAAGCCCTTCTTCAAGTACCTACGCGACACCAAAGACTCCGATCTCATCGTCGTCTTCGGGGAGAACGCCGCAGCCTCGCTTGGGCTCTTGTTGGCCGCGCTGGCGTTGGTGGTCGCGGTGCTGACCGGTGATCCCCGTTGGGACGGCGCTGGGAGCGTCGCGATCGGGCTGGTTTTGGTGGGCGTCGCCGTATTTCTGGCCCGCGAGGTTCAGTCCTTGCTCGTCGGCGAGAGCGCGGATGAGCACATCCACGCGGCGGTGATCGCCGCTGCGGTCGACCACCCGCACATCTTGACGGTGTTGGACCTGATCACCGTTCAACAAGGTCCGGGCGAGGTGATGGTGGCGGTCAAGGTGTTCATGACGCCGACGCTGACCTTCGTCGAAGCGGCGCACGCGATCAACGCCTTTGAGGGTGCCGTTCGTGCGCGCGCTCCAGAGGTCGCGTGGCTGTTCGTGGAGCCAGACGTTCCGCGCGACGGCAAGCCGGGGATCTCTACGGTGCCTTCAACCTAAGAGGGGTTTGCGAAATAGCTCGCAAACATCGCCTCATCCGCGTCGCGGTATCAGACCGGGGCGTCGGCGATGTAGCATCCGGTGAGCGCTTGCCGCGCGATCAGCACCACCGGAGCAACTTCGGCGCCGCCCAACAGCGGAAGTTGAACGACCTCTGCTTCCGCAAGCGCAAAGAACCCGGCGCCTTCCGCTGCGAGTCGGGACAGCAGCGCCACAGGGTCCATTCGTGCCGTCAGGTGCAGCTTCCCGGTGATGTCGGCCCCGGGCACGGTGACGAAGATCGGGAACGCCAGCTTGCGCTGCAGGTAGGTCCTACGCTTCTCGGGCGCTTCGTGGCGGTCTTCTAGAGACGCGATCAGCGTGACCCCCTTTTTGGGGATCACCATGCGGGGGAGCATCGTCAGCGGTTGACGGAGGTCCGGCTCCCCATGAACGTGCGCTTCGACCACCGAGAAAAACTCACTCGTGCGGTCGTTGGCAAGCTCGTTGAGGCGCCGGCCTTCGGTGTTGAGCATCCCCACTATCCAGTGCGTACCTGCGAAGATCGCAACTCGTGTCAGCGTCATGGGGAGCCCTCCGCTAGCAGCTACGGCAGCAAGCTGTAGGCTTTGCTGAACGCCTTGGAGTAGTCCGCGTTGTACTTGGCGATGGTCATGTCTTCGTTCAACGCGATCGCGCTGGGGTAACCCTGGACCTGAAGGTACTGGGCCAGCGAGCCGGTGTTGTCGCGCAGCACCGCGATGTTCTCGTTCGGGTAGGTGTCGGCCCACTCCGCGACCTCTTCTTCGGTGATCTTGCCGCCGCTCCAGTCGGCGTCGAGCACCGTGACCCAGAGGACGTCGCCGCTGTCGACGAGACCGGGGATGTTCTGGTACCACTCTTGGCTGCCGTAGGAGTCGTCCAGCGCGGAAGCGTCGTGCTCAAGCCACTTGGCTACTTCGTTGCACCAGTAGCACCACTCGCCGGAGAGGTCGACGATGATCGGCTTGCCCTGGTACGCGTAGTCGTAGATGTCGACGGTCTCGCCGAACTGGTCGGTGAGCTGCAGGCGGGGGAAGGTGGCGCCGCTGTCGGGGCTGCTGGACATGCCGGGGTCGGTGATGCTGTCTTTGTTGGCGTAGTAGGGCCAGCCGCCGGTGTAGATCAGGCTGCTTGCGTCGGCAGGATTCGAGCCTTCGGTGACTTCGTCGAAGTCGAGGTAGCCGTCGGCGTCCGAGTCGGCTTCGGTGCCGCTGGTGCCGAGGTCGAACTCCTCTTTGTCGGTCAGGCCGTCCGCATCGGTGTCCGCAGCGCCGCTGTCGGTGCCGAAATTGGCCTCCTGAGTGTCGGTCAGGCCGTCGCCGTCGCTGTCTTTGGCGCCATTGCCCTTGCCCGGGCCGGAGGTGCCGCAGCCGATGAGCGTAGCGGAGAGAGCGAGCGAGAGCAGCATGAAAGTGGTGCGCATGGTGTTGAGTCTCCGGTGGGGATGAGCCCACGGTGGGGTGGCGAAGAAAGACAGCGTCGTATGATGCCACACGTAGCTGCGGTTGCGCCACTGCCGAGCGCCCGCAGCGTCCCTTTCCGGGTCAGAACATCGTCAAGATTCGATACGATGGATTTTGGGTGCCGGTCGCGAAAAGTTTTTTTGCGGTGGAGTATGATCTGCGCATGTTCGATCGTTCGTCTCCTTGTGTGCTGTTGGCTCTCGCGGCCTTCCATTTTCTGTCGGGGTGCGCCGGACCGAGCTTCGAGTCCGGCGGTGAGAAGGACACCGCGCTGCCGATGGTGCCGCTCGGTGAGGTCGACACTGGGGACTCGGCCCCAAAAGACGACCCCGCGACCAACGCCGCGTGGCAGGCGCAATGGTTCTCGGACACGGTGGTGCACGAGGTGGCGATCACGCTCTCGGAGGACGCGCGGCGTTCTTTGACCGCCGATCCCTATGAATTCGCGACGGCCGCGGCGGTCTCGTTCGACGGTGAGTTTGTGATGGAGCCCGGCATTCGGCTGCGCGGCAAGATCGGCTCGTTCCGAACGCTGGACGGCAAGCCAAAGTTCAAGATTGATTTTGGTGAGTTCGTCGATGGACAAGAGCTGCACGGCCTGAAGTCGATGGCGTTGAACAACGAGGTGGTGGATTGCTCCTATGTGCGTGAGCCTGTGGCCTATGGGGTGTACCGGGACGCCGGTGTGCCGGCGCCGCGCACCGGCTTCACCCATGTCACGGTCAACGGCGAGGACTACGGGCTGTACGTCGCCGTAGAGGTCCCCGACAGTCGATTTTTGGCCGATCGCTTGCCGGGAGACGACGACGGTCAGCTGTACGACGGCAAGTACGCGTACTACGAAGATGGCAGTTACACCCTATTGGACTTTGATCTCGGCGTAGACGCGCTCTACCAATTGGAAGAAGGCGAAGAAAACGGCAATCAGGAGATCTTTGGGATGACCGCGGCGATAGAAGCGTCGTCGGCGTCCGGTAGTTTTGGCGCGGGCTTGGACAGCGCGGTGGACTGGGACGAGATCCACACGAATTTTGCGGTGGAGCAGTGGTTGGGCCACATCGACGGATACGCGATGAACCGCAACAACTACCGGGTTTATTTCCGGCCTTCGGACGGCAGGATGAGCATCATGCCGTGGGACTTCGACTACGCTTTTTTGGAGGACTACTCCTGGGGTATGAGCTGGTACACGCCGTCGGGCAGCATCGCGCGTCTTTGCTGGCAAGATCCAGCGTGCCTCGCTGCGCAGGCCGATGGCATGCGGGCGGTGCTGAACACCATCGACACCGACGCCACCCTAACGAGGATCGACGGAATGACTGCGTTGATTCATGACTATGCGGTTTCGGATCCGAAGCGGGAGTGCGCAAACCGGAGGATCACGGCGGAGCAAGAGCTCGTGCGCGCCTGGGTGGAGACCCGCTCGGACGCGATGCGCGCGTGGTGGCAACTTTAGCCGCCGCTCCAACCGCAGCCGCCGCGGGTTAGCCGGGGGACCATGAGCCCCGTCGCTTCGTCCTCCCCTGTAAAGCCTCTCACCAAAGTGCTCGTCGCGAATCGTGGCGAGATCGCGGTGCGCGTCATCCGAGCCTGCCACGAGCTGGGTATACCCACGGTCGCAGTGTTTTCCGAGGCCGATCGTGCCGCCTTGCACGTGCGCAACGCCGGTGAGGCGGTGTGCGTCGGGCCTGCACCGTCGTCCGAGAGCTACCTGCGCGGGGAGCGCATCATCGCGGCCGCCAAGCAGACGGGCGCCACGGCGATTCATCCGGGGTACGGCTTCTTGTCCGAGAACGCTGCTTTTGCTCGGATGGTCGTCGAGGCCGGCTTGATCTGGATCGGCCCCCCGGCTTCGGCGATCGAAGCGATGGGCTCCAAGACCGGAGCTCGCCAGCGGATGATCGCCGCAGGAGTGCCGGTCGTGCCGGGGACTTCGACGGCGATCGGCTCCGAAGAGGAGGCGTTGGCGATCGCCGAGAAGATGGGCTTCCCGGTGATGCTCAAGGCGGCGGCAGGCGGCGGTGGCAAGGGCATTCGCAAGGTGGATCACCGCGACGACTTCTCGAGCGCGTGGCGCTCCAGCAAGAGCGAAGCGCTGCGCTCGTTCAAAGATGACGCGGTGTACCTTGAAAAGTTCGTCGAGGTGCCCAAGCACATCGAGATTCAGGTGCTCGCTGACCAGCACGGCACCTGCGTGCATCTGTTCGAGCGCGACTGCTCGGTGCAGCGGCGCAATCAGAAGGTGGTGGAGGAGACACCCTGCGCGGTGCTGCCGGATCACACCCGTCAGGCGATGGCGAAGGTCGCGGTTCAAGCTGCCGAAGCGGTGGGCTACGTGGGTGCAGGAACCATCGAGTTCCTCTACTCCCAAGCCACCGGGGACTTCTACTTCCTCGAGATGAACACTCGCTTGCAGGTCGAACATCCGGTCACCGAGATGGTGACCGGGATCGACCTTGTACGCGCGCAGCTGCGCATCGCTGCCGGGGAGAAGCTCTGGTTCTCCCAAGCCGATCTGCGGCAGAGCGGCCATGCTATCGAGGTGCGCATCTACGCCGAGGACCCCTCCAACAACTTCTCGCCTGCGCCCGGCAAGATCAGCGGGCTCCGCGAGCCCGGCGGTCCTTGGGTGCGCGTCGATTCCGGGGTTTACGCGGGCTACGAAGTCCCGATTCATTACGACCCCATGGTCGCCAAGCTGATCTGCTGGGGCAGCGACCGGGCTGAGGCCACGAGCCGGCTGGTCCGCGCGCTACGCGAATACCGCGTCCGCGGCATCCGCACTTCGATCCCGTTCCTTACTGGGATCCTCAAAGATCCCGAGTTCGTTCGCGGGGATTACTCCACCGGGTTCCTGTCGCCGACGCGCCTCGCTGCGCTCACCGAGGCGGGTCAGAACGACCGCATCGCGACCGTAGCCGCGGCGCTCGCACGTTTTGAAGCCGACACGCGGCCGGCCCGTGTCACCACGTCCACCTCCGGGGCCTCCAGCGCCTGGAAGCTCGCCGCTCGGCCGAAGTAGGGTGCTCTGATGAAATATGAGATTACCATAAGGGAAGTTACTCGCCTTGTGACCGTTGAGGTCGAAGGTGCGATGCATCGCGTCAGCTGGTCGGAGACAGGGGAGGACGGCGCCGTGGTCGAAGAGTCGCACCTCGTTGACCTGCTGCGTCCGTCGCCCGAGGCGTTCCAGATGCTGATTGACGGCCAAAGCTGGGAGGCAGGCTGCGTCGCGTCCGAAGAGGGCTACCTCGTCGATGTGGTCGGCGTGACGACGGCGGTGGGCGTCATTGACCCGCGGCGCAAGGCGCTGCGCCTCGGCGCTGCGAGCGCCGGAGGCATGGTGGCGACGCAGATGCCCGGTCGCGTCGTGCGGATCCTCGTTCAAGCGGGCGACGTCGTGCGCAAGGGCCAACCGTTGATCGTCATTGAGGCGATGAAGATGGAGAATGAGATGAAGAGCCCGATCGATGGGACGGTAGGCGAGGTCTACGTCTCCGAGGCTACGGCCGTAGACAGCGGCGCGCGCTTGATCCGGGTGGACGCATGAGCCCGCCGGACAACGTTGGAGCCGCCGGCGCGTACCCGTACACGCGGGGAATTCACCCGACCATGTACCAAGGCCGCCTTTGGACGATGCGGCAGTACGCCGGGTTCGGGGACGCCAAAGCATCGAACGAACGCTACAAGTACCTGCTCGCGCAGGGTCAGACGGGGCTCTCAGTGGCCTTCGATCTGCCGACGCAGATGGGCTACGACAGCGACCATGCAATGTCGATGGGAGAGGTCGGGAAAGTTGGCGTTGCGATTGATCATCTGGGTGACATGCAGCAGCTCCTCGCCGATCTGCCGCTGGACGAAGTCTCCACGAGCATGACGATCAACTCGACCGCAGGCACCTTGCTGGCGTTCTATGTCGCCGTGGCGCGCTCCCGCGGCACCGATCCGAGCCTGCTGCGCGGTACGATCCAGAACGACTTGCTCAAGGAGTATATCGCTCGCGGAACCTATATTTATCCGCCACGCGCCAGCATGCGCATGGTCACCGACATCTTCGCGTGGTGCCGCCAAACGGTGCCCCGTTGGAACACCATCTCCATCAGCGGGTACCACATCCGCGAGGCCGGCTCTACCGCCGCGCAGGAGATCGCGTTTACGCTCGCCGACGGCATCGCCTACGTGGATGCCGCGATCGCGGCGGGTCTTGGCGTCGACGAAGTCGGTCCGCAGCTCTCCTTCTTCTTCAACGCCCACAACGACTTCGTAGAGGAGATCGCCAAGTTCCGCGCCGCGCGCCGGATGTGGGCGCACATCATGAAGGACCGCTTTGGGGCCAAGGACAAGCGCTCGATGATGATGCGCTTCCATACTCAGACCGGCGGCAGCACCCTTACGGCACAGCAGCCCGACAACAACGTCGTCCGGGTGACCATCCAAGCGATGGCGGCGATCCTCGGCGGCACCCAATCGCTGCACACCAACTCACGGGATGAAGCCCTCGCGCTGCCAAGCGAGTCCTCGGCGCGGCTCGCGCTGCGCACCCAGCAGGTGATCGCGTACGAGTCGGGTCTCGCGCGGCACGTCGATCCCTTCGGCGGCAGCCACGTGATCGAAGCCGAGACCGACCGCCTCGAGGCCGAAGCGCTCGCGCTGATCGCCGAGATCGACGGGATGGGCGGCATGGTCACCGCGATCGAACGCGGCTTCCCGCAGCGCGAGATCCAGAACAGCGCCTACGCGCACCAGCTGGCCGTCGAGCGCAAGCAGTCGGTGGTCGTCGGGGTAAACGACTTTGTGATGGAAGAAGCGGCGCCCGAAGGCCTGCTTCGCATCGCTGCTGGGCTCGAAGCCGAGCAGGTCTCCCGGCTCGAGGCGTGGCGCGCGGGGCGCGATGCGAGCGCGGTCGCGGGTCAGCTCGAGGCGTTGGGCGCAGCCGCGAGCGGCACCGAGAACGTGATGCCGCGCATCCTCGCGGCCGTAGAGGCCAAAGCCACGTTGGGCGAGGTCGCCGAGGTGCTGCGCGGCGTGTACGGGAAGTACCGCGAGAGCGTGTTCGTCTAAAGCCGAGGCCCGCGCCTACGCTTCGGCTCGGTTTAGGGACGCAGGATCCGGGCGATGCGCTGCACGAGGTCCGGGATGTCTTCGGCTTCGATGCTGCAGAACGCCACGCGTAGCGCGTTGACTTGAGGCACCTGGATCACGCCAACCGACTGCTCGCGGATCAAGCGGTGACGCAGGTGTTCGGCGTCCATGCCTTCGGCCAACGGCAAGAGGCAGAAGCAGCCCGCGTTGAACGGGTAGTACCGTAGATCATAGGCGTCGAGGCTGGATTTGAGGGCGGTGTAGCGGTGCTGGAGGACGTCCATCACCTGCTGCTGCTCCTGCGCGAGCGTCGGCGAGTCCAGCGCGTCCAGCACCGCGGCTTGACTCGGCGCACACCCATTGGAGACCGTCGAGCGGATCAGCGCCGCAGCCTTCTCCGCGAGCGCCTCTCCCGCGGCACCATCGGCGGAGAAGGTCAAGAATCCGACGCGTCCGCCAAAGAACACCAGCTCCTTCGTGGCGCCGTCGACCTTGCAGATCAGGTGGCGCTCGGGATCGGCCGCGGCGGAGAGCGCGCCGAAGACCGAGCGCCCGTACATGCCGTCGCCGAAGAACAGCCCCTCGTAGGCGTCATCGCAGATCACCGCGAGCGGATGCGGATGCGCGAGGATCGCGGCAACGATTCCGTCGTCGCCTTCTACTTCGTCGGCTAACGGCGCGTAGCCGGTGGGGTTCGCCGGGAAGTTCAACAGCAGCGTGGCTGGCCCGGTCAAGGTGCGCAGGATCGCGCGCAGCCCGGCGACGTTGAAGCGCGGTTGACGCTCGCCCTTTGGGGCGGGCGGGCCGTCAAAAAAGTCGAAGGTCCGAATCGGCGCTTCGGTGCGCATCGTGACGATGGTGTCGTAGTTGTCCCAGTAGGGCAGGGGAACGATCAAAGGCCGGTCGGCCGCCGTGAACAGCTCGCCGCAGATCGAGATGGCGTGGGTGATGCCGGTGGTGACGACGGGGTTGCTCATCGGCGCGCTCATCGGTGCGCTCATCGGTGCGCGGATGTGGTCGGCCCAGCGGGTGCGCAGGCGCGCCATGCCGTACTGCGGCACATACAACAGGCTGTCCCGCGGGTCTAAGGTCGGAAAGTGTCGTGCAAGGCTCGGAATGCCTAAGGGCTCGCCTTCGCCCGTGGTGATCTGGCCGATCGTCGCTTTTCGCACGCAGCCGGAGGCTTCGGCCGCTTGCTGGGGGATGCCGAACGGGAGCGCGCTGCGCAGTCCAAGCGGACTGAGCAGGCGGAGCGCCGCAGGGTGGTGGGCGCGGAGGGTGTTGTTGAGATCGTTCGGCGTCACGGGGCTCACAGGAGGGCGAAATCCGGCCCTTATCCGGCTGGTTGACCAGCGGGACACGGTGCGCTGCGGGATACCCTGTTTCCGATGCGTATTCTCACCCCGCCCGTTGAAGAGTTCCTTTCCGACCGCGTGCCAACCTACTTGGCTGTATCGGACGAAGTTGACGTATTTTCAAGAGCTTGGAAGGCACAACTTCCGGTATTACTCAAAGGTCCTACCGGCTGTGGCAAGACCCGCTTCGTCGCGCACATGGCGGCCGCGCTCGGGCGTCCGTTGATCACCGTGGCGTGCCACGAGGATCTCACCGCCTCCGATCTGCTAGGCCGCTACTTGCTCGTCGGCGATGAGACGGTGTGGGTGGATGGTCCATTGACCGCTGCGGTGCGGCATGGGGCGATCTTGTACCTCGACGAGGTGGTGGAGGCGCGCAAGGACACCTTGGTCGTCATTCATCCGTTGACCGACGACCGCCGCATCCTCCCCATCGACCGACTCGCGACGGTGCTGCACGCCCCGCCCGAGTTCTTGATGGTGATCAGCTACAACCCTGGCTATCAATCGGTGATCAAGGAGCTCAAGCCGTCCACCCGGCAGCGCTTCATCAGCATCGACTTCAACTACCCGCCGCCGGACGTCGAAGCCAAGGTGTTGTCCGCCGAGACCGGGCTCGCGCCGGCGGTCGCCGAACGCTTGGTCAAGGTCGGGGAGAAGATCCGCAACCTGACCGAGCGAGGGCTCGAAGAGGGCGTGAGCACGCGCTTGCTGGTCTACGCCGCGCGACTGCTGCGGGACGGCGCGGAGCCGCGCAGCGCGCTTCGGGCCACGCTGACGCGCACGTTGACCGACGATCGCGACTTGCAGCGCACGATTCAAGAGATCGTGGCGGACTTCTTTTAGGGTGGCGCTCTCGGACCGCCTCGCGCGCGTTTGGCCGATCCGCGAGCGTCTCTCGCCGGCGATCACGCTCGCGCGCACCAACCCCGGCGCGCTCCGCGCGTGGGTGCGGGTGCGTGGGGCCGTCGCGGCAGGGTTGGGCGAGGAGGCCGCAGATGCCTACGACACGCTCGTCGTTCGTGCCGCCCAGCGGGAGGGCGATCTGGCGCGCCTGCTCGCGCTCTCTGCGCCCGATCACCTCGCGCGTGTCCCCGCTGCAGACCGGCTGCGCTACCTCGATGTGTTGACGCGGGTTGTGGACGCGCGCCCCGCCGCGGCCACGATGGTGTGCCGGATCCTCCCCGAGCTGCTCCGTGCGATGGACGATGTTGCGCTCCGCCCCTTTTTGGCGCAGGGGCTCGCGCTGCACGCCTCGGCTCCCCGCGAGGCCGAGAGCTTCCTGCGCATGGAGTCCAACCGCGGTGTGCAAGCTGCAGCGCTGGTTCAACGGGGCACGATGCTGGCCGATCATCTGCGTACGCTCACGCTTTACGCGCGCGCGCACGCCGGGGAGGACGTCGAAGTTCGCGCGGGCGGCCAGCGCTCCTGGGGGGATGGTCATCACGTCTACCTGCCGGAGCGGGTGGAGGTGTTCGGCGATGACCGCGACTTTGTGATGTACCGGGTACAAACTGCGCTCGCCGTCGGTCACCTGGAGTTTGGGACCTTCGCGCTGAACCTCGATCGCGTGCCGGGCGACTGGCCGTCGAAGTCGGGCTCGGAGTCGGAGCTGGAGCGTTTCTTTCGGGCCTTTCCGAATCGTTCGTTGGCGCGCGACCTGTTCCAGCTGCTGGCCGACGCGCGCGTCGAAGCGCAGGTGCGCTCCGCGTATCCAGGGTTGGCGCGCGATCTGGACGCCCTCGGCCCGATGGCCCGCGGCGTTCGTCCCGAGCCCAAAGCCCCCGCGATGCGCGTGGTCGAGGCGTTGGCCCGAATGATTTGGGGCTTGCCACCGGTCACGCTTTCGGCTCCTGAGCAGCGCGCCCTCGCGCCCTTAGAGCCCATGCTCGTCGACATCGGCGAGCGCACGGTGGCCGAGCTCGCGTTGGCGGTGGCACGGGCCTACGATCGTGTGGATGCGCTGATGCGCCACGTGCAGCAGGGCGATCTGAATCGGCCGGCGGAAGGCGCAGGTCAAGGGCGAGCCGCGACTCCGGATGACCGCTACACGCCGCTCGCGCCCGCGCCTACACAGTCTCCGCTCGCACCGGAGGCGGCGAGTGAAGACGATCGGGCTTTGGCTGAGGAGGCTGCGCGTATCTTAGAGCAGATGATGTCCGAGGAAGAGGAGGGACAATCGGCCGGTTCAGACGCGCAGGCCCGCCGTGAAGCCAAGCGCCGCGCGAAGCAGGCGCGCACCGACCGGGAGGCCGAAGAAGCGCTGCTGGACGGTGCGCCGCCGGGAGGCGCGGTGGTGGAGGGCGACGACGCTCCGGACCGCATCGCCCGCAGCGCGACCGGCGCGATGCTCGATCCGGACGGCGAGGGCGAGGTGCGCAAGTTCGTCTACCGCGAGTGGGACTCGACCATTGGCGACTACAAGCCACGCTGGGTGTGCGTCGAAGAGCAGCGTATGAAGGAGGGACCCGACGAGGTCGTCGCCCGGATCATCGAGCGCCGGCATGGGCTGATCGCCGATGTGCGCAAGCGCTTTTCGGCCTTGAGACCAGACGGTTTGGTGCGGCGACGCGACCTCACCGACGGCGACGAGCTGGACATGGATCGGGTGCTCGAGCACCAGATGGACCGACGGGTTTCGGGGCAGGGGCGTGACCGGCTGTATACGCGTCGGGATCGCGCGGATCGTGATGTCGCGGTTGCGTTTTTGCTCGATCAGTCCAGCTCCACCAACGAGAGCGCCGATGGCACTTCACGGCGCATCATCGACGTAGAAAAAGAGGCGTTGATCGTTGCGTCCGAGGCGATTGACGCGCTCGGGGATCGCTTCGCGATCTGGGGATTTTCGGGCTACAGCCGCGAACATGTGGCGTTTTACGTCGCAAAAGGATTTTCGGATGCGTGGGACGACGCCTCGCGTCGCCGAGTGGGGCGCATGTCGTTCCGCATGGAGAACCGCGACGGCGCGGCGATCCGACACGCGACGACGCTGTTGCGCGCTGAGCCCGCCCGCGCGCGCATCCTCGTGCTCCTCTCGGACGGCAAGCCCTTAGACTGCGGCTGCGATCACTACTACGACCGCTACGCTCAGGAAGATACGCGGATTGCGTTGCGTGAAGCAAGGCAGTTCGGCATTCGACCCTTCTGCGTGACCGTGGACCCGACCGGCCCGAAGTACCTGCCGGAGATGTACGGAGAAGTGGCGTTCGCCGTCATTGATCGCGTAGAGGACCTGCCCAATCGCTTGTTGAAGGTCTACCGCCGCCTCGCGCTCTGAGGGGGCGAGCGCCCCAAACGGGCAGAATTTGTCCTACACCGCGCCTCACATTCGATAGGAGTGCGCATGGCCTTTGCTCACCTGCACGTACACTCCCAGTTCAGCTTGCTCAATGGCGTCGCGACGCCTAAAAAGCTGGTAGCGGCTGCACATTCGGCCGGGATGACCAACCTCGCGCTCACCGACACGTGCAACCTGTACGGGGCGGTGGACTTCTACAAGAACTGCAAGGACAAAGGGATTCATCCGGTCTTTGGAGCAGAAGTTTGGGTCGACCCGCGAGGGATCGCCTTGCGAGAGGGGGGGCTCGACGCCGCCTATCAGCTGGTGCTTCTGGTCGAGGACCAGCGCGGCTACGAGAACCTCTGCGCGCTCGTCACGCGCGCCATCTTTGACGGCATCTACTACCGGCCGCGTATCGACCTCGAGATCCTCCGCAAGCACCACGAGGGCTTGATCGCGCTGACCTCCGGTGAGCTTGGCCCAATTCGTCGAACCAACCTCCCCGGTAACAACCGCGAGCGGCTTGGTCCGGTGCTTGAGATCTTCGGAAAGGACAACCTGTATTGCGAGCTTCTGGACGCAGGCGTAGACGGCGGAGACGCCTGGCTGGACGAGGTTCGCGCGACCGCGCAACAATTTGGGCTCCCGACCGTCGTCACCAATGATGTCCGCTACATCGACCGCAGCGATGCGGTGCTCCTCGACGTCCTGAATTGCATCTCGTCCGGGTCCTCGCTGAATGATCCCAAGCGTCAGCGCCCAGCGACCGATCAGCTGTTCTTCAAGTCGGAAGAGCAGATGCGTGGGCTGTTCACCGCCGATGCCGAAGCGGTCGACCGCACCACGGTGATCGCCGAGCGTTGCCACTTCAAGTTCAACACCAGCACTTACTATTTTCCAAGCTCCACTCCGCCGGACGCCGATCCTACCGCCGACACCGACGCCAATTGGGCGTTCTTCTACCATGCTTTTCCGCCTCCGCGAGACTACGGCATGCCGGAGCATCCTCCGGAGCGTCCGGTAGGCGCAGGCAACCTCAACGGCTTCTTCTTCTGGTACGCGCGTCGTGGACTTGAGCTGCGCCTGAAGAACATCGATCCCACGCTGCATCCCGAGTATTGGGAGCGCTTGGAGAACGAGCTGAAGCTCATCCTCAAGATGGGCTTCGCGGCGTATTTGCTGATCGTCGCGGAGTTCATCAACTGGGCGAAAGACCGGGACATCCCGGTAGGACCAGGCCGTGGCTCGGCTGCGGGCTCGTTGGTGACGTGGTCGATGCGGATCACGGACATCGATCCAGTTCGGTACGTGCTGCTTTTTGAGCGCTTTTTGAATCCTGAACGTATCAGCATGCCGGACATCGACGTCGACTTCGCGCAGGACCGTCGCGAAGAGGTGATCGAGCACGTACGCCAAAAGTACGGCGGGGACGTCGTCGCGCAGATCATCACCTACGGCAAGCTGCAAACCAAGGCGGCGCTGAAGGACGTGGCGCGCGTCTGTGACCTCTCGTTCAGTGACAGCGACCGCATCACAAAGCTGATTCCCAACAAGCTGAACATCAGCATCGATGACAGCTTGAAGGAAGAGCCGCGCTTGGGCGAGCTCTGTCGCATCGATCCGCGCGTGCGGCGCGTCGTCGAGATCGCACGCGGCATCGAAGGCATCACCCGGCAGACCGGCGTACACGCCGCAGGTGTGGTCGTCGCCGATCGCCCTTTGGTCACGCTGACGCCGCTGTACCGCGACGGTGCGGATGGCGGGCCGGTCGTGCAGTACGACATGAAGTCCGCCGAGTCCATCGGGCTCATCAAGTTCGACTTCCTCGGTCTGAAGACGCTCGACCAGATCCGCGACGCCGTCGCGATGGTGCAGCGCAACACCGGCGAGCGCATCGACATCGGAAACGTCTCGGTGGAGGATGATCGCACGTGGCAGCTGCTGCAGCGCGGAGACGGCCTCGGCGTGTTTCAGGTTGAATCTTCGGGCATGCGCGAGCTGCTGACGCGCCTGAAACCTTCGTGTATCGACGATCTTGTCGCGTTGGTCGCGCTTTATCGGCCTGGTCCTCTGTCCTCGGGCATGGTCGACGACTTCATCGATCGCAAGCACGGTCGCAAAGAGGTCACCTACCCATTCGCCGAGCTGGCGGGGATCCTTGGCAGCACCTACGGTACCATCGTGTATCAGGAGCAGGTCATGCAAGTGGCCCAGGTGCTCGCTGGGTATTCGCTCGGAGAGGCGGACCTGCTGCGGCGCGCGATGGGCAAGAAGAGCGCCGAAGAGATGGCCAAGCAGAAAGCGCGTTTTGTCTCCGGTGCTATCTCCGCGAGCCATGACGGGCAGAAAGCCAGCGACTTGTTCGATCTGCTCGCCAAATTCGCCGAATACGGCTTCAACAAGTCCCACTCCGCAGCCTACGGGTACATCGCCTACCAAACCGCCTGGCTGAAGGCGCACCACCGCGCCGAGTACATGGCGGCGTTGATGACCATCGACGCGGGGGACAGCGATAAAGTGCTGGTCTACCTGGGGGATTGCAAGCGCGCAGGCTTGAAGATGCTGCCTCCGGACATCCAAGAGAGCGTGCGCGCGTTCAACGTGCTCCCTTCGGACCGCCGATCGGTGCGCTACGGTCTCGCAGCGCTCAAAGGGATCGGTGACAACGCGATCGCCGCGATCCTTGAAGCACGCGAGGCGGCGGGGGGGCGATTTACCGACTTCTTTGACTTCCTGTGCCGCTTGGATTGGAAGCGCTGCAACAAGAAGGTGATCGAGAGCTTGATCAAGTCGGGTACGCTCGACTCGATGGGGGAGCCGCGCGCGCGCCTGTGGGCCGCGGCGGAGGACGCGATGCAGGCGGCGCAGGAGGTGCAAGAGCGTAAGAACTCCTCGCAGGTGGGCCTGTTTGGGGCCAAGGTCCTTCCGCCGTCCTTCAAGCTGCCCGCTGTCGGCGAATGGCCGATCAGTGAGCGGATGAAGCACGAGAAGGAGGTTTTGGGGTTGTTCCTGACTGGGCACCCCGTTCAGGCTTTCGCCGAAGAAGCGCAGCGGTGGTCGACGTCCATCACCGACTTGCTGCTGCGCACCGAAGGCGAGTCCCGGATCTGCGGCATCGTCGCGGCGATGCGCATCATCAAGACCAAGAAGGGCGATAAGATGGCGTTTGTTACCCTCGAAGATGAAAATGCGACGATGGAGTCTGTGTTCTTCTCGGAGTCGTTGAAGGCGAGCCAGGCGCTGTTGGAGTCCGGCAAGCCGGTGCTGGTGAAAGGCAAGCTACAGCGAAAGTCGGACGTCACCCAACTGTTAGGGGAGACGGTGGAGCTGATGGAGGACGTGCGGGAGCGCCGAACGCGAGCGGTGGAGATCCGGGTGCGCGGCGAGGAGCTCGACGGGGATGCCTGCGCTCGTATGCTCGAGGTCATCGATGCCAATCATGGCAGCTGTGACACGGTGATCGCGCTGGAAGAAGGCGGGCGCTACTGCGCGACGCTGCGACTTGGAGATGCGCACCGGGTCGCTGCGACGCCGCGTCTGGTCGACGGGCTACGCGGGTTGTTTGGTCGTTCGGACGCCGTGCACCTCGCCTAAACTGCGCCGTGAACCTCGACCGCGAAGCTCTGCAACCCCATGGCGTCGAGCGCACGTACGCCGGGCTCGGCCTCCCCAGGCGGGTACAAGCCAATGACCGAGCCTTCGCCGCCGGCCCCAGTAAACTTGGCGCCGAGCGCTCCGCTGCTCCGCAGGCTGCGTACAGCGCGCGCCAGTCCGGGGGCGCGAAGCTCGGGAAACTCGGGCACGAGCTCTTCCTCGTAGATCTCCTGACAGGTGTTCATCGAGCCTCCCACCGCGCGCAAGTCGTGGTCGCGCAGGGCCGTCGCGGCGTGCATGGCTTGTACGCCGAACCCTTCGAGCGCCCCGCGGACGGCGCCGACGCGGGCCAACGCGCTCCAGTCCCGCAGGGACACGTCCCCGGCATGGTGCACGCTCAGCGTCGTCAAGATGCCGCGGGTGTCCCTTGGCGTAGGGAAAACGCCGACCGCCAGCGCACAACGCCCCGAAATGGGCTCCACCACCACGGCTTCACCGTGGAAGCGCAACGACAGCGGCACGTTCCATGCGCAGGCGAGGGGATCCATACGTCCGCAGGCCGAGCCGGTCAGGCGCTCCGCGCGGTACGCCAGCTCCGCCGCTTCCGGCGCGCTAGCGTCTGGCTGCAGCGCACGAACGAGCGCGACGCACACCGCGGCGGAGCTCGAGAACCCACGCCCTGCGGGCAAGTCTCCGCGGATGCCGATGCTGCCGGTCAGCGGTTGTCCCAAGACCTCGAACACCGCGGGGATCAGGTTGAAGATGCCCGGGGCTCCTTGGCCGGACCAGACGTGCTCGCGCCCCTCGAACCACGCGTGCGCGCGAAACTGCCCTTCTTCGATCTGTACATGAACACCGCGGTCCATCGGCACGGTCAGCGCGTAGCCGCCGGCCCAGTCATTGTGCTCGCCGACAAGGCAGATCCGTCCTGGAGCGTACGAGGTGCGCATGGGGAGCGTCTATCCCGACTGGCTTCCCGTCGCGACGCCACGCTGAGCGTGCGTGTCGCCTGGGTAGGCGAGGCTCTTGACGCGTCACAAAATACACACAGTGACGTGCAGATCGCATGGATTTGTGGTATTTGAAGGAGGTGTCGGAATCAGATTTCATTTTTGGCTGTGTTCGGCTGGCAGGCCCACACGCCGGCCCGCAGATCGGGTACCTCCGGAGGGTGTGAACGTGACCATGATTCGCGAAGCAACGTGGTGGAGGGATTGTGTGGACGCGCTCCGCAGCGAGTCGCTTGCGTCGTTGTCGGTGCGCTTTGAGGTGGACGAGGTAGCGCTGTGTGAGGCGCTGGCCTTGGATAGCGCTGGGTTGCCTGCGGATAAGGCAGTGTGGTGGCCTGAGGCGCTGCGCATGCGGGCAGCGTCGAGCCTGCGCGCCATCGCACGCACGTTCCACACGGATCCGCGTCGTCTGCGGCGGGCGCTTGCCCGTACCGGCCTCCGGGTCGGCGGCAGGGAGATCACCGAACATGCGGGCGTGCCGCAGCTCTCGGGGCTGCGGGACGTGCTCGGTCGGGAGCCGGACCGCGCCGTCGCCAAGATGGGCGGCGTCATTCCCGAAGCCGTGCAGGGCGAGCGCGTGCGCTTGAACATCCCTGCGTATGTGCAGCGCCGTCGGGTGCGATTGTCCAGAGAGGAAGAAGATTGGATCCGGGGGCCGAAGCGGGGGCGTCGGGCAAAGGTGCACGTCGAGGAGAACCTTCAAGTCGTGCGTCGGCCTACGCGCACCGATGAAAATGCGCATCGCCCGTCCGGGTGGGGCGTGGGCTTTGCCGATCCGCGTCCCCGCCCCACCTCCGAGGTCCCGTTCCGCTCGCCACGGGTAGAGCGCGACTTCTTTCGCTCCTCGGGCGCGGATGAGATGGAGCAGCTGCTCCAGCCGGTGCGCCAGCGCGATGGCCGGCAGCGGATCGTACGCTCCGAACCCCCGCGCACCCTCCCTCCCGATTCGACGATGCGGGCGTCCGTGGCACCCGGGAGCGCGACAAGCGCCTCCCCCGCGGGCGCCGCGGACTCGTCCCCGTCAACCCCGTCCGTGGTGCCTGGCACACGTCGGATCGTGACTTCGCGCGCTTCCGCGGCCCCGATCAGCTCTGCAGCTTCGCCGGTGGATGCAGACGTTCGTCCGTCTTTGCCGTCCCTGTCGGGTGTGGCGCGGGCGCCTCGCGCGGCCGCTGCGCCGCCGGTTGCCGCCGCGCCGCCGGTTGCCGCTGCGCCGCCGGTTGCGCCAGCTCCGGTTCCGGGTGACGTGGAATGGGTTGTTTCCCTGCCGGGTAATGAGGCGCCGGTGCGCGTTTTTGCTCCCGACATCGTCCAGGCGATCGCCGCGGCTGGTCGAATCGTTCCTGCCGATCTTTTGCGTCTTGCGTCGGTGTGGCGTGCCGATGCGCCATCGTAGGGTGTTCGAAATGCTTGCTGCAGCCTCTATTTTGTTCGCTCTCGCTCCGGCGGCCTACGCGGCTGCGGCTCCTCCTGTGCATGTCGATCCGCTGGATTTGACGCTGGCGCCGGGGGCTTCGGGCTCGGTCGGGGTACGGCTGGAGATCCAGCCTGGGTACCACGTGTATGCGGACATGCTGGAGGTCTCGGTTGTCTCCGATGGCGGCTTGAAGCTTGGGGCGGTGCGCTACCCTACGGGCACTGAAGCCGCGGATCCGGCTGCGCCCGGGCAGCTCAGAGAGCTCTATGACGGCGCGCTTGTCGTCGATTTGCCGGTCGCTGCGCCTGCGCGCTCCGCGTCTCCCACGGCGTCCAACGCCCGAGCGCACGCAGTCCAGCTGCACGTTCGTTATCAAGCTTGCACCAAAGATCTGTGCACCATGCCGATCGAAGAGGACGTGACGGCCGTCGTCAACGTCAGCGCGCCCGAGGGGCGGGCGTATCCTTCGCCGGCGCTGCCCTATTCTTGGCTGGTATCCTCCGCATTTGCGGAGCCTGCAGCAGCGGGTGGTACAGATGCGGTCGCGGAGCAGGCCGTGATCTTCAGCGCCGGTCCGGCCAAAGACGACCATCTCGTCATCCATGCGGATCTTCAGGGCGAATGGCACCTCAACAAGATGTTCGTCGGGGCTACGCTCCCCAACAAGACGGTGAGCGTCCCGGGGAACCCGACCCCGGTCGAGCTCACCCTTGGCGACCTGATTCTGCCTCCGGCCCATCCTTCAGGTAAGGTCGAAGACGGCTCTTTCCGAGAGGATTTTACCGAAGATTTTGACATCATCGTGCCGATCGCCGGCGCGACGATGGACGCCAACGTTGAGGTCGAGGTTGCCTATCAGGCGTGCAAGGGCCTGTTGCTCTGCGCGATGCCCACCTCGGAAAAACTGACGGTGCCTGTGCACATGACCGGCGCCCCGCTGCCGCCCCCGGCAGCTCCAGTCGAGGCTGCGCCGGTCGAGGCCGCGCCTGTGGAAGCGGCTGCGCCTGCTGTCGCGGCTGCTCCGGTGGCTGCCGCTCCGCCAAGCTCCGGCTCCGCGTTTGACGCTGCTCGCGAAAAAGGCTTTACGGCCTTGGTTATTTTGTGCTTCCTCGCCGGGATTGGCGTCAGCTTCACGCCGTGCGTGTTGCCCATGGTGCCGATCACGCTCGGCATGATCGGAGCGCGCGGGGCCACCACGCGGCTGGGTTCGCTCGCGTTTACCTCGGCGTACGTGCTGGGTTTGGCGTCCGTCTACACCGGTCTGGGCGTGTTCGCCGGCGTGACAGGCGAGCTGTTTGGCAGCTGGCTGCAGAGCCCGCTGGTCGTGAGCTGCATCGCGGTGTTCTTCATCGCGATGGGCGGTTCGATGTTCGGGTTCTTTGACGTTCAGCTGCCGGCGGCGCTGGCCGGACGCATTCAGAGCGGCGAGCGCCGTGGGGGCTACTTCGGCGCGTTCGCGGTAGGAATGATCGGCGCGGTGGTCGCGGGTCCGTGCTCCGGTCCGGTCGTCGTGAGCATCCTCGCGTTGATCGGCACCGGCGGTGTCAAGCTGGGCGCGGCGCTGATGTTCGCGTTCTCGCTCGGGATCGGCATGATCTTCCTGCTGACCGGGATGGCGAGCGGGCTTCTGCCCAGCCGTGGTCCTTGGATGGTCGTCGTCAAGAAGAGCTTTGGCATCGTGATGTGGTTGGGCGCGATCTACTACGCAGCGCCGCAACTTCCGGTGCTCGCCACGGCGCTGGCGACGAGCGCGGTGTGCATCGTCACTGGCATCTTCTCGTGGCCGAGCGAAGAAGATGGCGAGGGATGGTTCATCCAGCGCTTGCGCCAGACGTGGACCGTCGTCGGGGTGTTGGTGGGCGGGTGGTTGCTGATCGCGGCGATGGTGACCGAAGGGTTCATCTTGCCGCCGGTTCAGCTTGGAAGCGCCGCGGTGTCTACGGGCGCCAAGATCACGTGGATGTCCGATGAGGAGCAGGCGATCGCTGCGGCGATGGCGTCCGGGAAGCCGGTGATGATCGACTTCACCGCCGAATGGTGTGCGTCCTGCCACGAGATGGAGAAGCTCACGTACACGAACAGCGCGGTCATCGCTGAGTCCCAGAACTTCGTCACCGTGATGATCGACTGCACGGAGAAGGCGGACCCGAAGGTCAAAGCCATCCAGACGAAGTACGGCATCAAGGGGCTTCCCACCGTCGTGTTTACCAACTCCGCTGGCGTGAAGGTTCGGGAGACGTTCGGCTTTGTGCCCGCGGGAGAGTTTGTGCAAGTGATGACCGCGGCGCGCGCGGAGGCCGGGTGAGCGGGGCGCCCTCGGGGAGCGCGATGGGGTGGCGCGATCGCCTGCGGGGATTGGGAAAAGTGGGCTTGGTGCTTCACTTCACGCTCTACGGCTTGACCATCGCCGGATTTTTCCTTGCGCTCCATCACCCCGATGTGCGCGAACATCCTTGGATTGTGGAGCACATGGGCGAGGGTGGGCTGCTGGTGTCGGCGTGGGTGTTGAGCCGCCTTACGGTGATCCCCCGCGTCGCGCTCACATGCGCCGTTACGCCTCTGATCGCTCCGCGCATCAACGCGCTGTTCTCTGAACGGTAAGCCGATTGATTTTGACCTTGCTCGCCTGCAGCGCTCTGGATCCGCAGGTGAGCACGTCTGGGTTTGTCGACGAGGCTCAAGAGTGTACCGATCCGCTGATGGAGATGGTGCGTTGGCGGGATGATCTGAACTCGGAGCTGATCTTTGGGAAGCGCACGCTCACCGCGGCGCAGGTGGCGGATGCCGAACGCGAGCGCGTGTATGCGACGGTGGAGCAGCTCCGTCCGCTGTACGCGACGTGTAAGATGACGTGGAACATCGGACTGTTCAACGAACCGAAATCGCCCGCGGATCGTCTGAGAGAAGAGACCGTGATGATCCTCCTCGATCGACCTGCGCGTGCGTTTCCACCTGAGACCCTCGGTCAGGCGGGGCGACCGGTGCGGGACGTGCCGCTCCCCAGCCGCTAATACCGTCGGATCTTGATTCGGATTGTTCCTCGCCTGTGTCCGACGCGTCTGGCTTCGTTGGTTTTCCTCGCCTGCCCCGGCAGGCTTCGTCAAATCCGCCTTGCCATCCACGCCGGCCTCGACGGCGATCCACCAATCCG
>CAIUMM010000085.1 GCA_903900265.1 uncultured Pseudomonadota bacterium | reverse complement strand
TTCGTGGTCGGCTTTAATAAACAAATGCCCGCGGCTAAGATTGTTATCGTGCCGTGCGGCGAAGCCGTGATTGCGTTGCGGGACAAAGTCATTCGCGGTGAAGCGCCTGGCGTGACCAAACAGAATGAACTTTTCACCGACGCGCTTGGACATCCTGCGGCGCATATCCGGGTGCTGGCCGCCTACTGCCATTTCGCGGTTATTTATAAGCGAAGCCCCGTGGGCTTACCCGTGAACAGCCAGCTCGCGAAGTTGCCTGAGGGTGAGAAACTCAACCGCCTCCTCCAGGAGATCGCGTGGAAGGTCGTCACCGATTATCCCATGAGTGGTGTCGGCAAGTGACGTCGGGTAGCCGCTGCTCAGCGGGCAGTCAGGCGTTTCTTGATGAAATCCCAGATGTCGTCGTAGCCCTCGGTCGGATGATCGGGGTATTTCACGAAGCAGGTGGTCCCGGCGGCTTGGGCGAGTTTCTGGAAGCCGATGGACCAGGCCGGTGAGTGCACCTTGTAGTCCGCTTCGCTGACTTTATCAGGCTGGGTCAGGCCCCAGTTGTTTTCGAAATAGATGGGAGCGGATTCCGCACGGAGAAGTTTGTCAGGCGACCATCGATGGATAGTCGGAAGAAGTTCTTCGCGGCGTTTGAGTGATTCGGTGAAAGAGGCGTAGCCAAGGGCGGGGGCCCCCCATTGAACCCCCGGGACCCAGGTCTGCATCTGCAAGGGATCAATACTGGGCTGGCTGCGGTAGGCGGCGACGCAGGTCACCTTGGAGGAAGCACGTTCGACTGGGTCGGCTGCGGTTGGGTTGGCGCGGTCGACGGAGCAGCCCACGTAGAGGGCGGGCAGGGCGCCTTGCGAGCCACCGCCGACAGCGATACGGCTCGGATCGAGGTTCCATTCCTTGGCATGGACGCGGACGAATTGAACTGCCCGGCAGGCGTCATCCATCAGGTAGGCAACGGGCTCTTTCTGGTGGTCGGCCATGCCGTCGCTTAGGGTGCGGGTGCCGACGGCCACCAAGGCGATGCCAGCGGGCAGGAAACGGTTAGGGTCGGGGACGTTGCGGACTGGTTTCCAGATTCCACCATACCAGATAAGCACCGGGAAGGGGCCAGAGCCTTTCGGGGGCACGTAGACATCCAGACGTTGATTGACGTGGGGACCGAAGGCGATGTCAGCGAACGTGGCCGGCGGGCGAGGCGGCGGATTGGGGGCGGGCGCCGGGGGCGTCGTGGCAGCAACGAGGGGCGAAAGTGCGAGCAGGTAGAGGAGGGCGGAGTGCAGGAGATTTTTCATCAGGCAGCTTTCTGACAGATTATAGGCAAACTCGTTCCGCCGATAGCTAATGATTGTCAGAACGTGAACGGCGGATTGGATATTCTCTCATGCCGCGCGCCGTTTGTATCACAAATATCGCTCATGAGGGGCCAGGCTTGCTGGGTGTCATGTTGCTTAACGCTGGCTACGAAATCGAAATCATTGAGGCCTTTCGCGGTGAGCGATGGTCGACGGAATTAGGGGAGCGCGATATCTTGGTCGTAATGGGAGGTCCGATGGGGGTGGCGGATATC
>CAIUMM010000084.1 GCA_903900265.1 uncultured Pseudomonadota bacterium | reverse complement strand
TCGACGCCCTGCGCATCCACCGCGATCATCGTCGGATATCCGCCGACATGGTACTGATTCTTCAGCGCCCAACTGTCGGTGCTGTCGACGTCCACGCGGGTCAGCGACCGCCCGGCTAACGCCTGCACCCCCTCGGGCGTCTCCAGCACCTCGGCGGCGAGCAGGTTGCAGGGCGGGCACCAGACGGCGGCAAAGTCGTACACCGCCGCGGCGCGCCCCTTCGCGGGCCCATCGCTCGTGACCCGCGCAGGCTCCATCAGCACCAAGGAGCCCCGTTTTCCGGCCGTCCCCTCCCCCGCTACCCGCACAACCGTGCACATCGCACCGTCGTCGGTGCAGATCGGCACCTCGGCAGAAACAGCGATCGCACCCGAAACAGGGACCTTCCAACCGGAGAGATCACCCGCTCCGTTCAGCGTCGCGCCGTTGACGGTGAGCCGCGCCGGCGCATCCGGGTTGATGTGACTGCCTGCGGGAGCGGTCAGGACCAGCTGGCCAAGCCCGCCGGCCCAGACAAAAAGCGCCGAGATCGCCGCCATTAGAACATACGACCGGCGTGATGCAGGAGCTGCCTGCGCCACCACGGCCAATCGTGCTTGCTGTCCGTACCCCAGATGTCCAGGTCGGAAGGGATCTGTTTTTCGCGCAGCACCCGACCGAGCGCCACGGTCTCTTCGATACAGCCCTCTTCAAACGGCCCGCGCCCGCAGACCAACGTCAGGTGCGCTTGACGGGTGCGATCCAGCGCCGCGCCGCCGAGGTTGGGCACGAACGCCAACGGGTTGTTGAAGTACACATCGGCGTTTTGGAAGCCGTTGGTGAAGGTGCTGACCTCGTAGCGGCCGCTCAGGCACAAGGCCCGCGGAAAGGTCTCGGGGTGCTTGAGCGCCGACAACGCGGCGTACAAGCCCCCCAGCGAGCAGCCCATCACCACCGGCTGCACGCTCGGCAAGTTGCAGTCTTGCTCGATAAAGCGCAACAGCTCGTTGGTGACCCAGGACTCGTAGGCCGCATGCCGCCGAATCCGCCACTCAGGGTCGGCCTCTCCCGTCCACGCCTCGGAGACGTTGGACTCCGGGCAATACAGCTTGATGCGCCCCGCGTCGATCCAGGGACGAAGCACCTCGACCATGCCCTCCTTCTGCCATTCATGCGCGAAGCCCGCCGCAGACGGAAACGCGATGACGGGCCGCCCCCACCAGCCATGCGCCCAGAGGTGCACGTTGCGGCCCATAGCCCCACCGGGGATCATCAAGTGACGAGAGTTCAAAGCGAGGTCTCCAAAGCAAGGAACGAGTGAGGCGCCGGTCTAATCACGTTCACGCCCGCGGGCCGGGCAGCACCGAGCGCAGGTACGCGATCACCGACGTTGCAAAGCCGTGCGGATCATCCAAAAACGGAGCATGACCATACCGTTCTGGGGTCATCACCGTGGCCTGAGGAAGGTTTTGGATCCACCACGCGCGCGCCGCGTCGGGGATCACGCGGTCCTCGGAGCCCCAATACAACAACACCGGGCAGTCTAAGGCCGCGACCTCGGGCGCGGTCAACAGGTCTTCGGGGCGGATCGACTCCACAAGGCTGCGAATGTACGGCCGCATCATGCGGTGACGAACGCCCCACGCGTAGGGACGCGCCCAGAGCGCGGGACGCCCGAGAAACCGCCCCACGAAGCGGCGCGCCGCCGCGGAGTCCGCCATCTCAAAACCTTCGAGGAAGCTCGACAGCTCGCCATCGCTCATCGGAGCGCCGCCCGGCGAGACCAGCACCATCGCCGCGACGCGATCGCGAACCCGCGGGTAGAGCTGCGTGACCACCACCCCGCCCAAGGAGTTCCCAAGCAAGATCGCGCGTTCGGGGATCAGCTCTGCCAACGCCGCAAGTTGGGATTCTCGCAACGACGCGGTGTGCGCGGCTGGCGTCGCCGACGACCCGTGCCCGTACAGGTCTGGCAGCACAATGGCCTGGCACGACATCCGAAAGTCGCCGAACGCCCAAGCATAGTCAGCGGCGGACGAGCCGAGACCGTGAACGACCACCAAGGGCGGGAGGTCCCCGCTCCCCGTCGCGCGGAGCACGTGCATGTCGCCAAGCGAGGTCGAACGCCACTCACGGCGGTATCCGAACGCACGGAGCACCCGAGGAGATGCAGCATCGAGGAAGGCGAGCGGATGAGCCACGCCTACAAGCTAACCAACCCCGCTACGATCCCTCGGGCTCGCGACGGAACCGGTAGCCGACGCCGCGCACGGTCTCGACGTGCGCCGAGGCGTCGCCCAGCTTTTCGCGCAGGCGCTTCATGTGGGTGTCGACGGTGCGGGTGTTGAGATCCGGCGGCATGTCCCAGACCTCTTGCAGCAGCTGTCCGCGGGTTTGAACGCGATCGGCGCGGCGCGCGAGGGTCAACAGCAGCTTGAACTCGGTCGCGGTCAGCGGGACCTCCTCGTCGTTCACGTAGACGTGGTGCCCGGTCTCGTCGATGCGCAGACCGCCCGGCGTGCCCACAAAGGTGTGCGTGCCTTCTGCACCTTCGTCGCCGGTGGGCGCGCGCCGCAGCACCGCTCGTACGCGAAGGAGAAGCTCGCGGGCGCTGAACGGCTTGGTCACGTAGTCATCGGCGCCGACCTCAAAGCCGACCACGCGATCGATCTCATCGCTGCGCGCGGAGAGCATGATGATCGGCACGTCTTTCGTCGCCGCTTCCGCACGCAGGCGTCGACAAACCTCGGTGCCCGGCAGCCCCGGCAGCATCAAGTCGAGGATCACCAACGACGGCGTGACGCGCTGAGCCAGCTCCAAAGCGTCCAGTCCGTTGGACGCGCTGATCGCGGTGAAGCCCTCTTTCTGCAGCTGAAGCAGCAGCAGGTTGCGGATGTCGTCTTCGTCGTCAACAACCAGAACTGGACCCAGGCGCTCGGCCATCAGAGATACCTCAGCGGGGGGCCTTCTATCCGGCTGACCTACGCTCCGTCTCCACAGCGGTGTCGGTACCGTGAATCCAGCGTCACGATCCGGTGACAGCAGCCGCACGGCCGCAAGGCGACGCAACGGGGTTACGAGCGTCGTCCCGATGATCAACTCGCTACGCCAGCCCCCGGCCGTGCTCAGCGCCATCGCGCTGTGGGTGAGCATCGTCGCGCTGGGCTGTGCCGCAGACTCCGATTCGGCAGACCGCGCGCGGTACCTAAAGGCGTTGGACTCCGGAGAGTGCGAGGTGGTGCGCAGCGCCGACTTGCAAGACGATTGCTGGCTCGCACAGGCCGCAAAGCCGCTCGAACGCGGGGCTCCGGTCAGCCAGCGGGTAGACGCGACCTGCGCGCATGTGACCGGGAAGCGTGCTCGTGCAGAGTGCTTTTTCCTCGTCGCAGAACATACCGGCACACCCGAGCTTTGCAGCCAAGCCGACACGTTCAAAGACGACTGCGGGCTGCACGCCGTATCGATGGCGTTCGCGCGAAGCCGCACGCTCACCGAAGCGTGGGCGTTTGAGCAGATCGTCGCGTCGGGGATGAACCCCAAGGATATGCGACCTTGGTCCGCCTACTTTCGCGAGGTGCTGAGCCGAAGCGCGCCGTTGGACCGCGCCGCCTGCGCCACCGTGGGCACGCTGGAAGGAGCGCCCACCGCGACGGAGCGACAGGATGCGTGCACCCAGACGGGCCGGGCGCTCTTCGAAGACCGCCTCAATCAAGCCCGTGATCAACGCCGATTTACGTGCGTAGCCAACGTCGTGCAGCTGCCTGTTCCCGACCGGGTGCGTTGGGCTCCGGACGCCGAACTGGACGCGATCTTCGCCGGACGTACCGACCTGTGCACGCCGCTGGACGCGCCTCCCGGAGCCCGGCGATGAACACGGTCCAGTCCACGCGTAGAGGGGGCTTTGTAGGCGGGGTGTTCGTGCTGGTAGTCGCGGGGATCACCCGTGTCGTGGTCAGCGTTTCGCCCCCCGAGCGCGAGGCCTGGAGCCTCATCAGCGTGAGCAGCGATATGTCGGTATTGTACGCCCGCATGTCGACGGCGTCCACCGGCTTGCTGGACCATCAGGTCACCAGCCGTCTCGCAGCGCTCCCCATTCACAGCTACACCATCGAGCATCGCGCGGTGCTGGGCCCGATCGCAGACGAAACCGACTTGAAAGAGGGCATTTCCTCGGGCGCTGACGTGCTGAGATGGCGCGTAGACCGCTGGCAGCTGCGCATGGGGGGCGACGACGTTCAAGTGCGCGCTGAGCTGAAACCAGCCCCCATCCGAAGCTGTCCGCCTTCGCTCGGCACGGTATCGGGCGTGCTCGGCGTCGGGGACGGCGGGGCGACGAGCGGCGCGATGCTGCTGGACGGAACCGCAGCGGTGGTACATACCCTCGCACGCGGAGACGTCGAGAATCGGGCGATCTACGTGCTGGGGCCTACCTTCTCGGCGGGCGTGGATCCCCTCTCAGACTGTCCCGCGTGGGTGGTCTCTGGCGCCGAGCAGTGGACGGGTCAGGCCATCGCGCTGGCGGACGACCCCGATGCGCCAGCAGGGGCCTTGCAGTTGGGCGCGTGGACGCTCAGGGTGCGCCGCCTCGATGACGCGCTCCGCATCGAGTCGTTCGGCCAGATCTTGCCCTTCGAGCGATGGATGGCGCGCCTCGCCGGGGTGCGCGAGCCGGTGATGCGCCTGCAGCGCGCGACCGTGCGCGTCGAAGGCCCTGGAATCGCTGGGCCCCGCGCAGGTCTGGTCATCGACCGCGGATTTTAGCGCGGTGCGCCACTCCAGCCCCGATCCCGCGCTGCCCGCGCAGGCCGAATTTCAACGCGCGCTCTACGTCGACGCCGTGGGCATCGCGCTCGCGATGCTGTGCCGCGCCGCGCTCTCCATCGCCGTGCTGCGCGCCGCGCCGAGCCAGTTTCAGCAGTGGGAAGAGAGCTGGAACGCGAGCGTAGGGCAGTTCGTCTGGCTGAGTCACCGCTGGGACCTTCTGTTTCCGCTGCAATACGCGCCGTTCTGCGGTGGCTGTACGGTACAAAGTGCGCTGGCGGCGCCGCTCATCGGGCTCGGCGGGGACCACTACGCCGTGTGGAAAGCGCTCCCCCTCGCGTGGACGATGCTCACCCACCTCCTCGGCTTTGTCGCGCTGCGCCGAATGCTGGGTAGGCCGGCCGCGTGGGCGTGGGCGCTCGCGTTCGCGGTGCCTACGCCGGGTCTCGTCTATGTGGACTGGATGGCGTGGGGAAACCACGCCGAGAGCGCGCTGTTCGTGGTCGCTGCGCTCGCGCTGCTCGCCGGACGCCGCTACGCGATGTTGGGGCTGTGCCTCGGACTTTCGGTGTGGTTCTGCCGCACCAGCCTGTACGCGGTGGCGGCGCTGATCCCGATCGTGCTGCTGCCCCCGCACGCGGGGAGCTCTGAACCCCGATGGCAGCGCTGGCGTGTGCTCCCCGGACTGGTGCTGGGAGGCGCGCTGATGCTGATCCCCGCCTCTACGCCGGCCCGCGCGCCCGAGGGCTTCTCCCTGTTGCATCACGCCACCGCGAGGACCATGAGCGGGGCGCTCCCCGCGATCACCGCGCTTTTTTCGCCAAATCAGCTCGCAACCCGCGCCTATTTCCATCTGGGATCCACCCCCAGCGGGCTCGAGGCAGCGACCCTCATCCTGCTCGTCGCGCTGGGGATCGCAGCGGCCGTGCTGGCCGCGCACCGGCGATGGGCGTACATCCTACTCCCGTTGGCGTTCGTCGCCGCGTACGGCCTCACCGGCGGGGTCGCGCGAGCGGTGATCACCCCGATGTTGCAGATCGAGGCGATTCGCTATCTTTCGCCTTGGTTTTTCTTACTGGCGCTCGTCCCGGCTGCCGGAGCGGGCACCGCGATGGCCGCGCCGCACAGGGGCATGCGTGTGCTTGGGGCGCTGCTCGTCCTCGGACCACTGCTCGCGAACGGCTACGCATGGAGTCAAGCGGCGTGGACCCCAACGGGCACGATCGCGTCGATGCGCGCGACCGACCCAGCCAGCTTTATGCGCAGCGGCGGCTCCCAGCTGGACGATGCCGCGCTGAGCACGCCCACCGGAGACGCCCGCCTTGACCAAGCGCTCGCGCGCCTGCAGGGCAGCCGTATCGGCGCGACCGCGCTCGCAAACCACGAATCCCTCACCGATACCGTCAACAACACGGCGGTGTCGTACTCCGCGGACGTGCTGTGGGGCATCGGCCAAGCGTGGGGGACGAACCAGGGATTATCCAGAGCCGCAGCGTTGAATCAGGCGTTGCTCGAGCTCACACCCGCGCAACGCGCCGCGGTCGGCGTCGGCGCGGGCTATGCGATGGGCGTCGCGCCGCGACCGATCACCCGCGGGCGACGGGACGCCGCCGCGCTGATCGCCAACGACACGACGCTGCTACGCGCTGGGCTTCCCCTCGATGAACCCTGCCTCCTCTGCGCAGCGATCGGCCCGCACCTCGCCGAATCGTGCGCGTACGGACGCAGGATCCAACCCCCATGCGTCACCGCCCTGGCCCGCGCGGATGACGCCGTCGTTCGGGCGACCGCCATGGCGCTCGCTCGGCCGGGGACCCCCTACGCTACGCTGAACAACGCCGCGCAGGCGTTACCGGCGAGCAAGGCCGCCGCGTGGATCGCCGGGGTGAACGACCCCTTCGCCGGCCTGACTCAGCCGCTGGGCGAGCGGCCAGGATCGGTGCGGCCGGGGGAGTGATCCCGTGGTCTGGTACCCGAAGCGGGAACCCCCGAAGCAGGGTCAAAAGTAGTAGTGGAATCCGACCTGAGGCGACCCAACGGTCGAGATCTCACTGCTGGCGCCAAGATCGACGTTCAGCGCCACCTCGGCGATGAACCCGAGATTTTCGAGCCCGAACATAAAGAACTCAGCGCCGAGGTTGGGAGCGAGCCGCAGCGCGGTGTTGCCCGACGTGCTGGCGTAGCCCACCGAAGCGCCCAAGTAGAGGTTCATGTTGTCCTCCGCGACGACGCCGAAAAAGACCCTTGCACCGCCGTAGTAGTCGGCTCCGCTGCCGGAGATCGCGTCCACGCCGGCGTCCACGCCAATACCGAGGTTGAGCGTCGGCTTCCCGGTCGGAAAGCCGTAACGGACCGACAGGGTCGAAAGGCCAACCCCCTGCTCCGCGCCGACGCCGAAGCGACCGTTGAGGTCCTTGGCCTGGGCCTCGGACGGCGCGAGCAGGCTCACCCCCACCGCGCAAAGGCCGGCCAAGCGCAAGGCGGTGGGTGCGAAGCGAAGATCGGAGAAACAGCGGCCGTACGTCATCAGCATCACCGAAAGAGACGTGCGTTTAGCGCGGGATCAGCGGTTCGGCGAGCCCGCTACAGATCGAGCGTCCACGTGCCGATCGCCTCGTGGGGGCCAGCGTCGTCGCGGGTCTCCAGCCGGAGGACGCCACGCGGACAAACGTGGGCGCACATGCCACAACCTACGCAGCTGGCGCGCTTGAAGTCCTGATTCGCCATGGCATACGCGCGCACATCGATGCCCATCTCGCAGTAGGTCGAGCAGTTTCCACACGCGATGCACATGTCCTTTTTGACGGTGACGCGGAAGCGCCCAAACTTCTGGATCAAGCCCAGCACCGCCGCCATCGGGCAACCGAAGCGGCACCAGACCCGGGTGCCCATCAGCGGGTACAGACCCGTGCCGAGGACGCCCGAAAATACCGAGCCGATGGCGAAGCTGTAGAAGCTGCGCGTGTGCTGCGCGACGGCCCGAACAGCGGACCCATCGGCCGCGTAGGCATCGCCGATCACCAGCCCGAACATCACAAAAACCAACGCCAAAACCATATAGATGCTGATCTGCTCCACGCGCCAAGCCCGATCGCTCTTGTCCGACAAGTGCCGCCAGGGATCCCCGAAGGTCTCGGCCAAGCCCCCGCACCCGCAGATCCACGAGCAATAGGCGCGCTTCCCCTTATAAAAAACGAGGAGCGGCACGCCCACAAACGACCCCGCGATGAACCAGATCGCCACCGCCACCGGCATGTCTTTCAACGTGCCGGGGAACAAGATGTCATACTTCAAGGGGAAGAAATAGCTGAAGTAGTAGGCAGGCCTCCCCATGAAGTCCAGCGCCAACGGCAACAGGAAGCCCAGCGTGCATTGTACGGCGACAAGCACCGCCGTTCGCACCTGATGGTACCGGCTACTTCCATGCTTTCGCAGCATAAAATATCCGCCTACACACATAGCCACCGAGTACAGCAACCCGTACAGCGTCCACTTCGACGGCAGGTGTACCAGCCGCGCCGCCACATCAAGATGGTCAAAGAAGTAAAGATCGATGTAAAACGCCATCAAAAGCAGCGCCCAAAGCCACGCCATCGCGGCGCGGTTCTGCACCGGGTTGCGGTACGTGGAGAGCAGTCCCACCTGCATTTTACGCTCCTTCGGTGAGCGCAGCGCTCGGAAGTACCGTGAACGGACTCGTGAATTCCTCGTCGAAGCGCGCTTCGTTCATGTGCGCCAACACCCACTCCAACGAGCGGCGCTGCTGAATCCACTGCATCCACACGTTGTGGTTCCAGCGCCCGCCGAGGCCGTTGAAGCCCTTCACCGCCCCGTTGCGGACCACGATGCGCTGCGACACCGCGCGGTCCGGCGCACGCTGAAACCACGTTTGCCAGCCCGACCCGGCCGGGGTGCGCTCGGGGGGCAGAAACCCCGCGGTGGTGTACTCGACGTCGAAGAACTTGGCTGAATTATACCAAGTTCCCCGCCGATAGCAGACGTCGTCGCCCAACATCGCGGCGGCCGCGATGCGCCCCTGATCGCGGCTGGTGTACCAAAGCTGCTCGGGGCGCCGGCTTCCGTCCAGCCACGTCACCTGCGCGCAGTCCCCGGCCGCAAAAATGCCGCGACACGACGTGCTCTCTAAGTTGTCTTTGGTCTCGACCCCGCCGGTCTCGGGATTCAGCGCGATGCCGGAGCCGGCGAGGAACGCGGTCGCCGGCTCTACGCCGATGGCGCCTACGACCAGATCGACCTCCAGCTCGGGGCCGAGGAGGCGAACTTTGGAGCCTGCACGCTCCAAGCCTTGGACCGAGCACTCGGTCCGGCAATCGACCCCGTGGCCGCGCATGTGCTCGGCCACCATACCGGACTCCTGCGCATCCAGCGCAACCGGAAAATACCAAGGCTCTCGTATCAGGAAGTGGGTTTTCAGCCCGCGCTGCTGCAGCACCTCCGCAGCTTCCACACCGATCAAACCGCCGCCGATCACCGCGACCGACATGCCGGGCTTCGCCGCTGCGTCCAGCGCGTGCAGATCGTTCAGCGTCACGAAGTGGTGCACCAAGCGCGGCAGCGCAGGGTCGGCGTAAGCGTTCGACCAAGGCAACTTTCGCGCCGTCGAGCCCACAGCGAGCAGCAGGGTGTCGAAGGCCAGCGTCGCTCCCGACATCAGCCGGAGCGTTCGCTGCGCGGCGTCTACCGCGACGACCCGGTCGGTCACGCGCTCAAAGCGCATGCGATCGTACAAGTCCTCGGGATAAAACTGCGTATCCTTCAGCGAAAGCTGGCCGCAGAACACGTACATCAACGACACCCGCGCAAACGGGTGGGGATGCTCGGCGGAGATCACCGTGATGCGCGCCGAACGGTCGCGGTTGCGCAAGGTGATCGCAGCTTCAATGCCGGCGATGCTGTTTCCAACGATCACGTGATGGGGGGCGGCTACAGCCAACAGGGAGCTCCAGCGTTCAGTCTAATCGTTACGCCGGCACGGGAAGGGACCAACGGCGGCGCGGTGCGGTCATCTGCGCCTCGAAAAGCGCACGCTTCCCAGCTTGAAGGCCCAGGAGCTGCGTACGCGCGCTAACTCGGCCTCGGCGCGCTCGGCGGCTCGCTGCGCGCGGAGAAGCGGCGCCGCGACGTCCGCGGCAGGCGCTCGAATGGGCGCTTCCAACCAACGTAACAGGGGCGCGGCGATGCGATGCGCGTCGTACAGGGACGCGATCGGGCTCGGATCGGGGGCCGGCGTTCGGTCCAGAACCGCGAGCACCGCCTCCTCCTGCGAGCGCACCGCCCGAACTTGTCCGATGCGAGCAAGCGTATCCACTAGCTCTGGCCCAGCCGAAGCGACCACCCGCACCCCCGCGTGGCGCGCCGTCAGCACCCGGGTGCGCGAGCCCAACCCCGGCTCCCAGACGTCGCCGCGGTCGAGCGTCAACAACACCTCGCTTCGGGCAACGATCGGGCTCGGATCGGGGATCCACCCGTGAAAGCGCACCGGGAGCCCCGCCATGCGCGCCACGAAGCGCTCATAGCCTCCAGGCTGCCCTGGCCCGCCGGTCACCTCGACGATGACGTCGGCGCGCTGCATCGCGGCGCACAGCACCGCGGCCACCGCCTCATCGTCGAACCAGGTGTTGAAGCTGCCGCACAGCAGCACCCGGATCGGCCCGGAGACCCGCACGATGCCTGCGTCGTCGCGGGGTATGGGGGCGCCCGGAGCCTCAAGTCCACCGGGCCACGCGATGGGGATGGCGTGGATCGGGATCTGATCGGGACCAGCGCTGCGCCCAAGCAGCCCCAGCTGCCCCACCAGCGACCACCGGCTCGCGTCGCTGATCGTAGAGAACGCATCGGCGCGCGCGAGCGCGGGCGTGAACACGCGCGCACAATCCTCGGCGACCGCCGCCGGGTCCCCTCCCCGCGCGACCACCGCCTGCGCGTCGGCGTAGGGATCTCCAGGGAGATCGACCCACAGCGGGCGCTCCCCCGCGACCCGCACCGCCGCGTAGGTCGGACGGTACATGCCCGCGCTGACCACCACGTCCGCCTGCACCCGATCCGGCAGCGGCGCCGCGGCGTCCAACACCTGCACGACGTGCCCCGCGGCCCGGATCGCGCCCTCAAAGTGCGCGACGCGCTGCCTCGCGAACCCGCTCGCGTTCGGCTCCCCGACCAGCAGCACCCTATACTTCATGCCAGGTCAGGACCCCCCACGTGTGCGGGAGCCGCACCAGCCCGTGATCTTCCACGTCTTGCTCGACGGTCAACCCGTACATCTCGTTGTGCCACACGTAGGGCCGAACGTGGCCTTTGTCGTACACGGCGATGGAGATGCGGTAGTGCCCGTAGAGCAGCGGCAACGCCGGATAGTGGAGGTAGAAGGTATACACCCCGTTATAGGTGCCCTTGAGGACCCGGTCAAAGCTCGTGTTCGGTCCGAACACATACACGCCGTCGTCGCGGAAGATCGCCGCGCCGAAGATCGGGTCCTCCACCGGCTCGGTGGTGCGGAAGGTGACCGCGATGATCAGCGACTCCCCGGTACGGAACTTGCTGCGCTCACCGCCCGCTTCATCGAGCAACTGCACGCGAAGCACCCGTACTTCTCCCGTGCCGCTGATGCGCAAGGCATCGCCCTCTTCAAGCCGTGGCACCTCGCTCGACAGCGTGGCGTAGACCCGAGCGGCGTCTTGGACCCCGCAGGCGCGGGCGAGGCGCACATCGAGCGTCTCGGTAGGGTCCAACGGCTTCACCGGCACGTTCGGCGTTGGAGGCGGCACAACCAGCGCTTCGGCGGAGCGGGTGGCCAGCGGCCGCACTGCTCGGGTGGGCGCTGCGATGCGATCCGTCGCGAGGTACTCCTCGATCACCTCGCGCGCAGAGCCCCGCGCTCGGGGTTGCCCATGATGCATCCACAGCACTTCGTCGCACAGCGCGCGCACCGCGTGCAGATCGTGGGAGACCAGCAACAACGCGCATCCTTCGGCGATGAGCTGCTCGATGCGACGAATGCACTTGCGCTGGAAGTACTGGTCGCCGACCGCGAGCACCTCGTCGATCAACAACACACGCGCGTCCGAGTGCACCGCGATCGCAAACCCGAGGCGCAGCTGCATCCCGGTGGAGTAGGTGCGGACGGGGTGATCGATGAAGTCGCCAAGCTCGGCAAACCGGATGATCTCCGGGATGCGACGCTCGGTCTCCGCGGGCGTGAGGCCAGCGAGCGCACAACCAAGCTCGATGTTCTCGCGACCGCTGAAAGGCGCGTGAAACCCAACGCCGAGGTCCAGAAGCGTAGCCATCCGGGCGCGAACTGAGAGCGTCCCCTCGGTGGGATCGCTGATTCCGGCAAGCAGCCGGAGCAAGGTGCTCTTGCCAGCGCCGTTGCTGCCCACCACGCCGAACGCGCGACCAGGCTGCACCTCAAAGCTCACGTTGCGCACCGCCCAGTGGTCGGTGTGATGCGTACGATTGCCCAGAAACTCAAAAAAGCGCGAGCGATCGTTCGGGTAGATCTCGTAGCGCTTGCCTAAGCCGCGGGCGCAAACCAGCGCGCTACCGCCGTCAAGCGGATGGTCCGGAGCTGAGGTTGTGGGCGGGTCGGGGATGGACACAGGACGGAGCGAGCGCAACATGGTACCCTACTCCGAGATGATGAGCCCGCAGTCCGCGTTGTTCCCCTTGGTGTCCCTGCTCTGCATGACGGCGCTGCCCCTCGTGGCCGGCTGCAAGGGGTTGGACGTAGTCCCTACGTTTTCTGTGGATGAGTGTCCAGTCTTCGGGGACGCCACCGGCGCCAGCGCATCGAGCCGAGAAGCGGTCGTCGCGCGCACCCTCGACGGCGACACGTTTGAGACCGAAGACGGCGAGACGGTACGCCTGTTAGGCGTGAACTCTCCGGAGATCGAACACCCCGATCAAGCCGAAGAATGCTGGGGACCAGAGGCCGCAGACTGGGCGGCAGAGACGCTGACCGGTCAGACCGTGCGCATGGGCTTCGACAAGACCTGCACTGACAAATATGGCCGCACGCTCGCCTACATTTGGACGGTAGGCGATCCGGAGACCACGGACGACGACGTGCTGATCAACGAAGAGATCATCCGCGCCGGTGCCGCGCGCGTGTACGAAGACTTCGACGACATCAAGCTGGCGCCCGTGCTCTACGATGCAGAAGCCGTCGCACAACGGGGAGAGGCCGGCTTGTGGGGCGTTTGTGAATCGTGAACCGGCGTCGTTCGTCGATGCGCTCAACGAGGCTGCCCGCAGAAGAATCGACGCAGAAGTAGAGATAAACGCAGCGTTAGAACGGTTGAGCGCCGAAGAAGCCCACACCATCCAAGCGATCGACGAGGCCCATCGCCGCATCGAAGCGCTCCGGGCGCAACGTTCCGCGCTCGAAGACCGTCGCGCTGCGCTCAGCGCCGACCGCTACCGTGCGGAGCAGGAAGCGGTGCGCGCCGGACTGCAGGCGGACCGAGACCGGTTCATGCGGCGCGCGGCGCTTGGACGCGAGGCGGCAGCAGCCCGAAACGCCGCGATCGCAGCGGAGCTTCGCGCGCCCGAGCTCGCCACCGCCATGCAGGAGACTGAGCGTTTTCAAGCGGAGGTCGAAGCCTCCCTGCCCACGCTCCCGCCGTCGTACCGCAGAGCCGCGCTCGAAAACCAGCAGCGCAACGTGCGTCGGCTCGCGCCGTACGCGGCTGCCCTGAACTGCGTCACCCCTACGTTGAACGCCGAGGTCGAAGCCATCACCGTCGTCGCGTGTGCATCCCCCGCGGAGGGACGGCCCGAAGCGCTGGTGCTGGTCCTGCCGGTGCCGTTCTCAGTCTACAGCGACTGGAGCACGCGCCCCGAAGATCTCGCGTCGATGCTCGCCTATCGGATGGTCGCCGCCCTGCATCGTCTGCTTGGCGATCTGGGAACCCCAACCGCCATGGTGGAGTACGTCGAGGTGCACGGCTGCCTCGCCGTGCAAGCGTGGCTGGCGGATCACGACGTCATCGGCGACCTTCAAGAGCGCACCCTTGAACACATCGGCCGCGCCTACGAGGACAGCGTTGAGCTTGTCAAAGCAGCCATCGAAGTTCACGCTGCGTGGATCCGGCCCGAGCTCCTGATCTGGGAGGGCGACTGAACGATGCAAACCGCAAACCCGGACTCGTCCTCGAACTTGGAGTTGCTGCTCAAGCTCCGCGTCGATCAGGCAGCACGCTGGTTGGAAATTCACCCCTTTGAGGTGATCCGCGCGCTCGTGCACGCGGATGCGTTGCCTGCGGACCTCCGCCTCGACACCCAGCATGTGGAGAGTGTACGCGTAGAAGCCGGGCTTGAGCTGTGGTGGGACGGAGTCACCATACCCGAATCCGAACCGGAGTTGCTTCGCAAGCTGCTGCAAACCTTGTGCGAACGCCTCACGACGCCCGAGGGCGCGATCACGCGCTGTGACAACCTCTTCCGCGGGCTCGACCGCCCTCGTCGGTTTTTCCTTCGTCGCGCGGTCAACGAGCTGGTGCGAATGGGCTACCTTGACGTCGTCATGACCACTCGAGGACTGTCCGTCACACTGCCCGCAGACCGCAGCGCCGCGCTCACGCAGCTCACCGCCGATCCGCAGCTGCTCTCCGCCCTCGTCGCGGTCATCCCCGCATCCGAGAACATCGGATGAAGACCACGCCCAAGCTGTTCGCGCGGCCCTCGGGCCTGCTCCCCGATGAGCCATCGCTCGTCGAGCCCAGCCCGATCGAGATGGGGACCAAGCGCATCGAGCCGCTCGGCTTCGGGAGCCTGCCGGACGATCTGGACAGCACCGACGAATGGAACGAGCCTGAGGAGCCCAGCGAGAGCGCCGAGGCCCTCAGCGAGCACGTGCGCAGCGCGCGCGAGAGCGAAGACCTCTGGGGCGCTGCGTTTGAGGTCGATGACTTCCGCACCCTCCGTCGGATGGAGGCCGCTGCGGAGCCCGTGCACGTCCACCGGCAAGCCCCGCCGCGAGCGCCGGTGCCCCCCAGCCCCAATGACGACGGCGACCTGATTGGAATGCCCGAAGAGGGCGACGTCGCCGAGCACACCGGCGTAGGCGAGCAGGTCTCGCTGCCGGAAGGGTTCGGGGCAGACATCGAGCTCCCCAGCCTCGACCGAGCCGACGACCAGACCGAGGAGTACGCCGCTCCAAACCCCGCAGGCAACGCCCCCGCCGACGCGCCCGAAGCCACAGGCTCGGCGTTTGATGACTTCTCGATGAACTGGCTATCGGCTGGACACGGAGGTCCGGACACCATGCCCGACGCCGTGGCGGCGCTGAACGAGGCGTTGGCACGCGATGCGGACCCGGCACCGCCCCCCCCGACGCTGCTCCGCTCCACCTCCGCGCTCGGCCGAAGGGCGTCGAGCGAGCCGCCGCGCATCTCAGCGCGGATGCGCGACCAAGAAGCCGCCGGGGCTACCCAGCCCGGAATTCCCCCTCGTGTACGCCCGCTAGAGCCGCCAAGACGGGCCGCCCCCGCGCGCCCGACGCGCACCTTCGGGCGCAACGGCCCCGAGAGGCCGCAGCCTCCAGACGTGCGCGCCGAGTATACCGAAGCGACGGCAGAAGCTCCAGAACAGCCGTTGGATCCGTTCGTCTCCACCACCGTGCAGACCGCGCCGCTGAGCACCGTAGCGAGCGAGCTCAGCGCCGAAGCGTTCGCGGCGCTGCTAGAACGTCATGAAGCTGAGCCGGTGCAGGCTGAAGCCGGGGCGCCGGCAACTCCTCGTCGGCCGATGCGCGCCCCGGCCGCACGGCGGGCCGCGCCGATGGTCGCGCCACGACCTGCGCCCAGAATCACCCGCACACGCGTCGTGGCCTCGATGGTCGCGACCATCGTCGTGTTGACCGCGATCATCGTGCCCCAACTGTGGAGCTCACCGCTCACGCTTCCCGCAGATCCCAGGCCCGCCGCTGAGGCGACGCCCGCTCCCAGACCTGCGCCGCCGACCACATCTGCAGCGCCTGCACCCCCGGAGCCCCCGCCGCCCGCACCGGTCGCGCCTCCCGCCAAACCACCGTCGCGTGACGAGAGTGCTGTCCGCGAAAAGCCCAAGAGCGAGATGAGATCCGGCACCGGCATCATCCGAGTGACGTCCGACCGCAAAGCGCTGATCATCGTCGACGGTAAACAGCACGGCTACGCGCCGGGCCTGGCCGATCTGTCCATCGCAGCCGGCCCACACACAGTGCGCGCCGTAGAGTCGGGCACCTCGATCACCCGCACGCTCGAGGTCCGCGTCGACCCTGGCGCCGCCGTGATCGCCGGCTTCACCTTCGCGAAAAAGTAAAGCCCCAAGGGACACCTACAGCCAAAGCTGAAGGTGACCCGATGGGACCTATACGTACGACCGGGAGTAGCCCAAACCCAAGGGTTTGAGCCGCTCGCCTACGTTCAGACCCTATTCGTCTTCCTCGCCCGCGGGCTCCTCCGCGGCGTCATCGTCGTCGTCGTCGTCCGCGTCGGTGTCATCCACCTCGGCGTCCTCGTCGATCTCTTCTTCTTCCTCTTCATCGAGGCGGGAAGGCTTGCCCTTGCCACGAAAGCGCGCGAGCACAGCCTCACGCGGATCCGGGTTCGGGTCGTCTTTCTGGTCCGCGCCACAGCTTGGGCAGATGGCCGCCGGGCGATTGAGGTCGTAGAACTTGGTTCCGTCCTGAAAGCAGGTGTATCGGGTACCGAGCTGGCTCTTGTCCTGCATCACGATCCTTCGCCCGACATCGGGCTCGCGTAGCCGCTTCTTGCGGCGATATTTCGCCCCGCCCCTTTACGTGTTCCGGCCTTCGCGTCAACCCGGGGATGAGATAGGATGGCGTCATGTTTGAAGCTCACCCCGTCCTCCGCTCCACGTTCGCTCTCTCGACGCGCCTGCACCGCCCCGCGAGGTTCGCGCTCCTCGTTGCTGCAATCAGCGCACCGACGCTCGGGTGCACCGGCGGCGGAGGCACCACGCCTCCCACCGAAGACACGCGGATCGACCACCCTGGAAAGGGAGACAGCAGCGAAGCTTCGGCCCCGCGCACCTGCCTCACCGAAGACGGCGTACTGAACGTCGTGTGGGAGGAGGATCGCGGTCGCCACGCCGGCATCTGGTTCAACGTCTCCGACGACGGCGGCAAAACCTGGCTGACCTCCGACATCGCCATCAATCACGGGGACGCCGAAGCGACCGCGCCGGACGTCGCGTGCGCGGGCAAAAACGTGTACGTCACCTGGGAAGACGAGCGCGACGGCGAGCTCGCAAACCACAACATCTACGCCGCGGTCTCTACGGATGGCGGCCAGAGCTTCACCGAAGACGACATCCTGCTGGACGGCGACGTCGATGGCACGGCGATGAGCCTCGGCCCCCGCGCCGCGGCGGTCGGCGACGACATTTACGTGGCCTGGTTTGACAACCGCGACGGCGCCTACGACATCTACGTCCAGGCCAGCCACGACCGCGGGCGCACCTGGCTCCGGAACGCGAGCCGCGCCGACGACGACGACGCAGGCAGCGCCTACTCGGCGTGGCCGACGATCGGGGCCAGCGACGCGGGCGTGGTCGTCGCGTGGGAGGACTCCCGCGGGGGCGGCAATGACATCTACGCGAGCGTCAGCACCGACGGCGGCGAATCGTTCGGCAACGAGACGAGGCTGGACGCCGGCGACGAGGCCGGCGCGAGCAACAGCTTTGAGCCCCGCCTCGTGATCGACGGGTCGATGACCGCCGTGACCTGGTATGACGAGCGCAACGGCGCACGGGACATCTTCCTCAACGTCAGCACCGACATGGGCGCGAGCTGGTCGGCGGACGCCGTCCGCGTCGAGTCCGATCCTGAAGGCGAAGCGGACTCCTTGCATCCCGCCATCGCGACGAAGAATGGCCTCGTCTACGTGGCCTGGCAGGACGCACGCTCGGGCGGCTACGACATTTATGAGCGCACGTATGCGCCGGACAACGGCGAATTTTCAAGCGAAGAAGTTCGCGTCGACACGGACGCAGACGGCGAATCTCAGTCCTACTACCCGCAGATCGCGGTCGGGAACGAGAACATCTACATCGTCTGGCAGGACTACCGCGAAGACAAGGGAAACGTAGGTTTCAACGACCTTCGTTACAACTACTCGGGCGACGGCGGCACGAACTGGAACTCGGATGACCTACGCGTGAACAGCAACGAACCGGGCAGCTCCTACGCGGTAAATGCCTCGGCCAACCTTGTTGGAAAGGACTTTGTCAGCGTATGGTCAGACGGCCGCAGCGGGACCGCCGACATCTACTGCGCCAAGCGCGATCTGGGCGCCGAGAGCGTGTACGTGGCGCCCAAGAAAGACGCCGCCGCGCAGAAGTAGCCCGCCTCGCCCCTTGACGCCTCGCGCCACTCCCGATAGACGGCGTGGGCTCTGCGCCGGCTACTCCGTGGCCACCAATGGCACGCACTCTCTCTGGTGAACTTTATGACCGACCATCACACCTGGACTACCCACTCCACCGCCACTGCCGAAGTGCAGCGCGCGTGGTTCATCGTTGACGCCGCGGGTATGACCGTTGGCCGTCTCGCCACCCGAATCTCGCAGGTTCTGACGGGCAAGCACAAGCCCTCGTACACCCGCCACATCGACACCGGTGACTTCGTCATCGTCGTCAATGCAGAGAAAGTGGTCTTCACCGGTCGCAAGCTCGACCAGAAGAAGTACCACAACTACTCTGGTTTCAAGGGCGGCCTCCGCTCGATCACCGCGAAGGACGTCCTCAAGACCAATCCCACGCGCGTGATGGAAGACGCGGTATGGGGCATGCTCCCCCAGAACCGTCTGGGCCGCGCTCAGCTCTCGAAGCTCAAGATCTACGCCGGCAGCGAGCACCCGCACGCCGCCCAGTCCCCCACTCCCCTCCCCTCCTACGTCTGAGATAGCTCCATGGCCAAGCCCCTTACCCAGTACTGTGCCACCGGCCGTCGCAAGACTTCTGCCGCGCGCATCTTCCTTCGCCCCGGCACCGGCAAGTTCACGATCAACACCCGCGAGATGGAGCACTACTTCGTGCGCCCCACCCTGCGCATGGTCGTGAAGCAGTCGCTCAACCTCGTCTCGGCCGCTGAACGCTACGACGTCATCATCACCGTCCGCGGTGGTGGCAAGAGCGGTCAGGCTCAGGCGATCCGCATGGGCATCGCGCGCGCTCTCGTCGCCGCGAACCCCACCGATCGCACCGAGCTGAAGCGCGCTGGCTTCCTTCGCCGCGACGACCGTAAGGTCGAGCGTAAGAAGTACGGTCAGCCCGGCGCACGCAAGCGCTTCCAGTTCTCCAAGCGCTAAGCCGCTTCCGGTTCTACCGGTCGCCAACGCCGGTGGTCCTCTCGGGGACCGCCGGTTTTGGTGTTTTTGGGGAGCAAATGCGGGTCGCTCCACTCCGACGGGGACTGATTCACAAAAAATCTGGACATCGGCTCGCCCGCGTGTGATTCGGCGATGGCGGCGGTCGAGACTTTCCCGAACCCGCCCGGAGCGCGTATGCCCGGTGCCTCTCTCCCTGTGCTCGCCGTCCTCCCCGCACGAATCGGGAGCACGCGGCTACCGGCCAAGGCCTTGGCCGACATCCACGGCGCGCCGATGATCGTACGCACCTGGGAGCGAGCCGTGCGCTCCAACGTCACGCGCGTCGTGGTCGCGACCGACGATGCGAAGATCGCGGCGGCGGTGGAGCTTGCCGGCGGTGAAGCGGTGATGACCGGGGACTGCGCGAGTGGCACCGATCGCGTCGCTCAAGCAGCGCGCCTGTTGGGCTGGGAGAGCCTCGTGCTCAACGTGCAGGGCGACGAGCCGCTGATTGACCCGGAGACGATCAGCGCTGTCGCCGATGCAGTGCGCGCCGGACACGCGATCGCCACCGCCGCGACTCCGTTACACGGCGACGCCACGGTGCGCTCCCGCGTGAAGGTCGTCGTGCGCAGCGATCAAGCGGCGCTCTACTTTTCCCGATCGGCGATCCCCATCGACGGTCCGTGGCTGCTTCATCTCGGCGTCTACGGCTTTCAGCCCGACGTATTGCAGGCGCTCGCTGCGCTCCCGCAGTCTACGCTCGAGCGAGCGGAGTCTCTCGAGCAGCTGCGCTGGTTAGAGGCTGGGTACTCGATGCACGTCGCGCAGGTACAACACGCACGACCCGCGGTAGACACTCCAGAAGACCTCGAACACATGCGCACCCTCTGGAAACCTCTTTAGTTCCTTCGGTTATCGACTTCGCCAGCCGCAGTTTCCCCAATTCGAACCTTCGACATCAGGATCCCCATGAAAACCAAGTTCGTGTTCATCACCGGCGGCGTGCTATCCTCCCTCGGAAAAGGCCTGTCGGCCGCCGCGATCGGCGCGGTCATGGAATCGCGCGGGCTACGCGTGATCAACGTCAAGATGGACCCGTACCTCAACGTCGATCCGGGCACGATGTCGCCGTACCAGCACGGCGAGGTGTTTGTCACCGACGACGGTGCCGAGACCGACCTCGATTTGGGGCATTACGAGCGCTTCGTGGCGCGCCCCCTGCACCAGCGCAACAGCTTTACGGCGGGGAAAGTCTATAAGAACGTGATCGAGCGGGAACGGCGCGGCGAGTACCTCGGCAGCACCGTGCAGGTGATCCCGCACGTGACCGACGAGATCAAGCGCATGATGGAGGAGGCCACCGGCCCCGAGAACGGCATCGTCGATCTGGCGATCATCGAGATCGGCGGCACCGTCGGTGACATCGAGTCCTTGCCGTTCATCGAGGCGATCCGCCAAATGCGGGCCGAGAAAGGGGCAGAGAACGTCCTCTACATCCACGTCACGCTCGTGCCGTACATCCGCGCAGCCGGCGAGCTCAAGACCAAGCCCACCCAGCACTCAGTGAAAGAGCTGCTCTCCGTCGGGATTCAGCCCGACATCCTGCTGTGCCGCAGCGAGAAGCCCATCCCCCCCGATCTCTGCCAGAAGATCGCCAACTTCTGCAACGTCGGCCGCGACGACGTCATCTCCGCCCACGACGTTGACAACATCTACCAGCTCCCGCTTGTGTTCCACGAGCAAGGCCTCGACACTCGCATCCTTCAGCGCTTCGGCGGGATTTGGGGCGTACAGAACCCCCAGCTCGAGCCGTGGCAACAGTACGCCGATCGCGCGAAGAACCCGCCTCACACCGTCAAGGTCGCGGTCGTCGGCAAGTACGTCCACCTGACCGACACCTACAAGTCCTTGAATGAGGCGCTCACGCACGGCGGCATCGCCAATGACGCCCGCGTGGAGCTTCAGTATGTAGACAGCGAGGAGATCGACGCGCGCAACGTCGCGACGCACCTCGCAGGCGTCGACGCGATCCTGATCCCCGGCGGCTTCGGCGCCCGCGGCACCGAAGGCAAGATCCTCGCGATTCGGTACGCCCGCGAAAACAAGGTCCCGTTCTTCGGCATCTGCCTTGGGATGCAGCTCGCGGTCGTGGAATTCCTGCGCGACGTCGGCGGTCTGAAGGACGCCCACTCGTCCGAGTTTGGCCCCACCGCGAACCCGGTGATCCACTTGATGGACAGTCAGGCGAGCGTCACCGAAAAGGGCGGCACGATGCGGCTCGGCGGCTATCCCTGCCATCTGGCGGAGGGGACCATCGCGCGCCGCGTGTACGGTGCGGAGGTGATCTCCGAGCGCCATCGTCACCGCTACGAGGTCAACCCCGCGTACCACGCGCTGTTAGAGTCCAAGGGCATGACCATCTCAGGGACGTCGCCCAACGGCGAGCTGGTGGAGATGATCGAGTTGAAGGGGCACCCGTACTTCGTCGCTTGCCAGTTTCACCCTGAATTCAAGAGCCGTCCGCTCGCGCCCCACCCGCTGTTCACCGCGTTCCTGCACGCGGCGCTGGAGCGGCAGGTCGCGGCGAGCCCAAAGCGCACCAAGCCCGCGCCCGAGATCAGCGCCTGAAACCCCAGCCGCTCCTGCTGTGCGCCTTCATGGCTCTGACGGCCTGCGGGGCGCCCGCGCTCCCGGATGGCCCGGGCACCGTGCTGACGGGCGTGACCGGCAGCGCAGGGCCTTGGACGGCCTCCGCTGCGCGCGTGGAGCTGCTTGCCGGAACCGCCCACGCAGAGGGTGTCAAAGCCAGCGCAGCTGCCCAGAACGGCGCCCCTCCGCTGCAGATTGAGGCCGCGAGCTCGGAGTGGGACCTCAAAGCCCACCGCGCGCGCTTCACCACCAACGTTCGGGTCACCCGCGGACCGGTGACGATGACCGCAGACCTGCTCGAGGTCGTCTATAAAGACGCCAGCCACGTGGACGTCGTCACCGCGACCGGACACGTCCTCGTGACCCGCGGCGAGCGTGTAGCCCGCGCCGAAAAAGGCGTGCTCACGGCCGGTGAAGGTCGCATCGTGCTTACCGGAAGCCCGGTGCTGACCGAAGGCATCAACGCCCTCGCCGGTGACCGCATCGAGGTGTTCCTCGACGAGGAGAGAGCCACGTGCACCGGATCAGCAGGCGCTCCGTGCCGCCTGCAGATCGCCGACGGCTTGAGCCGCTAAGAAGCGGCGATCAGCTTCCCGAGTCCGAACCCGTCGCGGTGTCGGTGACCTCCACGCTGGGATCCCCCGCAGTGGACAGCACATCGTAGGTGATGTGCACCACCGCGAGCGGCGACGGGATGTACTCGTTGAAGGAGATGCTGTTGCGAGACTGGCTATATTCCCAGTCCGAACCTGCCGAGTACACCGTGTCGGTGCCGTCGGTCTCGGTGACCGACACCTCGATGGACTCCTCGACCGGAACCAGCGACAAGAAGAACTCGTTCTTCAGGCCGGCCGCCTGCAGACCAAGCTGGTCGAGCAAGCTCGCGTAGTCGGACGAGCAGATGTCCCACTCGATGCCGCCTACGTTTGCGGTGACCTCGAGGTAGCCCGTGCCGCGCTCGGCGTTGATGCAGCTGTTTCCGAGGCCGACCACCGAGGAGAAGTAGCTGTTGCCGTTCGGCTTCAGCGCGGTCATCCAGTTGGAGAACTCGTTGACGGTGACGTCGCGGCTATAGTCACGCTCGTCCGAGATGACGATGATCGAGAGATCCGCGTCTTCCCGGATGAAGCCGGAGCTGGTCGAGCTGCTGTTGGTGACCAGCGCAGCCCAAGCCGCATCCTTGCCGCGCTCGTCGGAGCTGCCGCTGGTGCCCAGATTGGCGCGCTGCTGGAAGCTCCGCGTGGCGTCTGCGGCGCTGAAAGAATCATCGATGAACTTGGTGCCGGTCGTGTCATCTTCGATGAGCATGCCCTTGGTCCGAGGGCTGTCGCAGTCCGTGGATGTCACGCCGACGTGGTAATCGAGACCGGAACCGGCAAAGTACTGCATGAAAAGCGCGAAGTTCTCACGCAGCGAGCGTTGCTCTTCTGCCATGGAACCGGAGTTGTCGACGACAAAGAGCACGTCGACCGCGGGCACCGTGACCTGCGTGATCGCGTCTTCTTGCTTCGGGACCGACAAATCGGGCGGGTTGTAGGCGCCGTTCGCGTCCGAAGAGCCCTTCAACCCATTGTCGATCGTGCAACCCGCCTGCAAGGCGCCGACGGTAGCGAACACCACGCCGTACTGGGAGAAAGCGGAAAAAGAGAGCTGAAATGAACGCATGAAACCTCGATGCCCAGACGGCGTGCGGTAGACCGGAGTGTACCAGAAAGATCGCCCTACCGGCTACTCTTCGACCCAGCCATCTTTCTCTACGATGGAGGTGACGACGTCATCATCCATGTAGACCAAGCGCGTGAACGTACCGATCGCCTTGTACAAGGTCTTGCTCTTCGGCTCGTAGACCAGCACCACGCCATCTTCGTGACGTTCAAAGCGGTATACCAGTAGCTCGGACCGCTGGGCCGGACGACCGGTCAGCTTGCGCTTGTCGTAGGGAGCGCCCCACGCCATCAACACCTGATCCTTCGACCAGCCGGTATCGACTTTGCCATCGAAGATGCGCTGCCGCACCACGTCGTTGTACTGATACAGCTTGTCCCACAAGCTTTTTTCAGGGATGCAGCAGGTCTTTGCTTTCAACCACGCATCTTTTTCGGCGTCGGTCTTCAGCTTCAGCCAGGCGTCCTTCTCGGCGTCGGTCATGAACGGCCGGAGCGCGATGTAGTGGCTGTACTCGACCTCGGAGAGCTTCTTGATCTTGCCGGCGGTGCCGCAAACGCCCGCGGAGGGCAACGCAAGGAAAAGGGCGAGACAAACACTGAGGGGAATGAAGCGACGCATGATGACCTCGAACGAAGACGGCAGACGACTAACCCGCGGGCACGACAGATGCGTCCGTCTTCCGAACACGGCAACCATCCTCCGGATCCGCCACCGCGACCACCGCGGACGTCAGCCACCCGCTACGCCCATCGGCGAGCCCGACGAGCAGCTGCCCTCCCCCCGCATCGAGGATGCGCACCTCCGCGCCCGGAGCCACCGGAAACAGGTCCGAACCTCCCCCCAGATCGCTGGTGACCGTAGCTGGGGTGAGCACCACGCCGATGCCGGTCGTTCGTGCATCCACCGTCGCTCCCGCGCCGATCACGATGCCAAGCACCGCGGCGATCCACGCGGGGACGCGCAGCGCGGCCACACGCGCGCGTAGCGGGCCCCCAAGGCCCAAGGCCAGCACAAGCCACCCCAATCCAAGCAGAGCCGCGCCGGCCCATTGCCCCTCAGGTGGAGTCAGCACGGCCTGCCAAGGCGCCCACACGGGATGGGATGGCGCAACCCCTGAAGGCTCTTTCAACTGCCTACGTGCAAACTCCAGATTTGCCTGCACATCCGGATCTCGCGGGTACCGCGCTTCCGCACAGCGCCACGCGAGCATCGCCTCCGGCACGCGCCCCTGACGATAGCGAAGATTTCCGAGGTTGTAGTAGACGTCTCCCGTTGTTGCGCCCGCGTCGAGCAGCGCGTCGATCGCCGTGTCCGCCGCGACGAGGTCTCCCCCAGCGAGCGCGGTGTTGAAGTCGTCGACCGAACCTCCAGCACGAGCCTGAAGCACCAGCATGTAAATCGCCAGCATCACTTCAGTTTCTCCACAAACGCACGCAGCGCCACCTCGAGGGTACGCACTTGCTCCACGGCGCCCGAGCCCCCCCCGGCGTAGCGGGCGCGCTCGATCAATCGGTACACCACCTCGGCCTCCGACGCGTGCACGCCCAGTTTGGCGAGGTCCTCTCCATGTACAGCCGCAGCGCCCATCCCCAGCAGGGGAGCGACCGCCTCTCGAAAGATCTGCTCCAGACCGGACAGTCGAGCGTGTACGTCCTCCGGAAGGTCTGAAAAATCAAGCCGCTGTTGCTTCACGCGCGCAGGGCGACGGGCGAGCAGAACCTGTGGACCAAACACCGCGGTGAGCGCGAAGCCGGGGAGCAGGAGCAGCAGAGACCAGAGGCCGGGCCACGGCGGCGTCAACGCCGGCGAAGGCCGGATCGGGAGCAGATCATCGGTAGGTTCAACGGGTGCAACGGGCGCAGGCCCCGCGGAGAAGCTTGCGACGCTGGCCGTCGCAGCGGCGCCCACCACCGTGAGCGAGACGGCCTCGCTGGAGAGCACGACATACGCACCGGTAGACGGGTCAAAGGTGGTAATCGAAACCGGCGGGATGGTGAGCGGGCCCGGTCGCTCGGGGACGACGGCACGCTTGAAGCTCGACGAGGTGACCAGCTTGCCGTCGCGGATCACGCCGGTGGCGACAGGCTGATCGTCATAAACGCGAAACCCGTCCCCCACGAGCGGCGGGAGCTTCAGCCCCGTGACGGGACTGTCCCCGGTCAGCTCCAACGCGAGCGTGACCGTGTCGCCGACCTTCACCTCGGCGGGAGCGTTGTCCGCGCTGCCCGTGACATGAGAGCTCAGAGAAAAATGACCGATCAAGCCAGAGTAGTCTGCCGGACGCCCGGTCTTTGGCGGCTGCTTGAGCGACACCGGGATGGAGGGCGCGCTGAACATCTCCGAGCGCACGTCGGTGAACATCCCGAGGTCGGGAAACAGCTGCTCCATCTGCCCGCGCCGTCGCCGGCTGCGCTCCACCGCAAACTGCGCCTGCAGCGCGCCGCCGGGAACTTTGAACGTTCCTCCCTCGGTAAACCGAATCGGCAAGTACAAGTCTTGCACCGCGACTCGCTTGTCACCCTGCCCCACCGTGTAGTTGGTGGCGACCGGCTCAATCCCGGACTCGAGCGCGAAGCCTTTGCCCTCGGGCGGGACCCAATTGCCGTTCGCAAGCTGACGATCGGTGGCAAACCTCAGGTGGTACACCACGGTTTGCCCGACCCACTGCGCAGCCTCGGAGAGCTCGCCGGTCAGCTCGTTCACGCCGGTCGTAGACGTACCGCGCGCTTCGACGTGAAGGTTGAGCGGGGTGGTGGTCAAGCGGCCCGCCGCGGTCACCACCTCAAACGCAGGGATCACAAAATCCCCCGCTCGCAACGCCGTCAATGTATATCGATACATCGTGGAGGTGGTGAGGTTGAAGTTCTGCATCAACTGTTGTTGTTGCTGACTTTCAAAGGCCGCGGTCAGCCCCTCGGGCAAGGAAAAGCTAGGAACGCCGCCTCGTACCGACGTGTCCGTCACCGTAAGCGCGAGGCCGATGCTCTGGCCCTCGCCGAACGACTCCGTGTCCGCGCGGAGCGAGACCTGCGCCGCGAAGGCGGTGCTGCACAGCTGAAACAGGATCGGGGTGATCGGCGCGAAGGGCATCAGCGGCATCTACCAGTCTTTGCCGCCCGAAGCCTGTCCGACCACGACGCGCGGCTTCCCATCGGGGACGCTGTCGACCAGACGAGCGGCGTCCGCTTGCGACATTCCCCCGCTCGCAGCGCGGGCTTCGTCCTCGGCAGCGCCAGAGTCCCCAGGCTCTCCCGCTTCGGCGGTGGCCGCATCGGCAGGCTGCGCGCCTTCCGCGCCCGGATCACCTGCCTCCGCAGGGTCCGCAGCCTCACGGGTGCCGTCTCCGGAAGCCGTCGCGTTGGACTTGGGATCAGCGGTGTTTCCCGCTTGGTCCTGCGCCCCTTTCTGGTCTCCCTTTTCGTCGCCTTTGTCGCCTGGCTTCTGGTCGCCCGGGTTTTGGTCGCCCTGTTGCTTGTCTTTTGCTTGCTGGTCCGCGTTCTTTTGACCGTTCGGGTCATTCTGACCGTCCTGGGGCTGGCCTTGCTGGCCCTGACCGTCCTGACTTTGGTCGCCCTGATCCCCAGACTGGTCCTCCGACTCCGGAGGGGGCTGGTTACGCCGAGCCTGGATCTCTTTCTGCACGGCGGTGGCGTTCTTTTGCGCGTCCGCAAACTGCGGATCTTTGCCCATCGATTGCTGGTAGTTCGCGAGCGCTTGATCGAGCCGACCACCGCGGTAGGCTGCGTTTCCTGCGTTGTACCGCGCACGCGCCGCAGCGACGTCGTCCGGCGCGTGATTCGCGAGCGCTTCGAAGATCTGCTCGGCCTCGCGGTACCGGCCTGCCCGGTAGAGCGCCGTTCCGAGCGCGTTGCCCAGCTCCACATCCTCGGGGCTCTGAACGCGCGCCTGACCAAGCAACTTTACGGCTTCTTCATACTTTTTTGCGCCAAGCGCAGCGTAGCCGTCTTCCTTCGCGCCCGCCCAAGCAGACGTCCCAGCCGCAAAGAGCGCGACCGCAAGGAACATACGCAGGCGTGACTGGCGGATCGGGTGCACAAAGACTCCGACCTCGCATGTACGCGCCGGCTCCCAGACGGGCAAGGCTAAGTTTCTCGCCCCCGCGTCGAGCGTTGCACAACGTGACGCGGTCAAACGGGCGGGATTCGGCAAAGATAGACCATAAGTAAAGGTAAAACCTTCACTTATACAAAGACATCTCAGAAGGGACGACCGTCCCCCGCTTTTGGGTTACCCGGCGTGGCTTCTGGAGTTCCGATGTCGTTGCCCCGCTTCTCGATCCGCACCCTGCTCGTACTCAACGCCAGCATCATCGCCAGCCTCGTCGCTACGATGGTTCCCGCCATGCTCCCCGTTGAGGGTGTGTTGCCGGTCTATGGCCAGGCCCAAGCCGCGGAGATCAAGCTGGCAAGCGTCGATTACCAGCGCGCGCTGGAGAGCGTCTCCGAAGGCGAGAGCGCCCGCAAGCGGCTGGAGTCGATGTTCCAGACCAAGAAGACCGCCATCGAAAAAATGAAGTCCAACCTCGACGCGATGCAGGCGGACTATCAGAAGCAGTCGGTGCTGCTCTCCGACTCGGCCAAAAAAGAAAAAGAAGACGCCATCAACATGGCAGCGATGCAGTTTCAACAGGCCTATCAGCAGTCTGAAGGCGAGATGCAGCAGGCCTATCAGGGCGCGATGGAGAGCCTCATCGCCAAGATGAAGTCCATCACCCAGAGCATCGCGACCGAGCGCGCATACACGCTGGTGATCGAGGTCAACGAAGGCGGCGTGGTCTACACCGCGCCTTCGATCGACATCACCGACGAGCTGATCAAGCGCTACAACGCGGCGAACCCGGTCAAGTGAGCGCTGCGCGGACCGTTTCGGAGATCGCTGCGGCCATCGGCGGCGTGATCGAGGGAGATGGCGAGCGGCTGATTCGCGGCGTTGTCGGGTTGGAGCTCGCGGGGCCTGAGGACATCAGCTTCCTCGCAAACCGCCGGTACACCACGATTTTCCGTGCGTGCAACGCAGGCTGTGTCCTCGTCGGCCTGACGGAGCCCAACGCGGGCCAGACGATCATTCGGTGCGAGGACCCGTATCTGGGATTCGCGAGGGTGTTGGAGCTGTTTCACCCTCGGCGCGTCCACGCTCCCGGGGTCCATCCGACGGCGGTGGTCGAGCCCGCCTACGGGGGGCTGCCGGCCGCGGAGGTCGACGGAGCGACGGTGCTCGCGCTGGCGTTTGTAGGCGCCGGAGCCAAGGTCGGGGCAGGCTCCGTGTTGCATCCTCACAGCTATGTCGGCATCGGCGCCCACATCGGCACCGACTGCGTGTTGATGCCGGGAGCGGTCGTCGCCGACGGCTGTGTGCTCGGCGATCGCGTCGTGCTGAACCCTGGCGCGGTGGTCGGCGGCGAGGGCTTCGGCTTTGTCCCCTCGAAACAGGGATTGTACAAGATCCCGCAGACCGGGCGAGCGGTGATCGGCGACGACGTAGAGATCGGCGCCAACTCCTGCGTAGACCGCGCCGCGATCGGCGACACGGTGGTGGGGAACGGAACGAAGATCGACAACTTCGTGCAGATCGGACATGGCGCGACCGTCGGAGACCACTGCTTGATGGTCAGCTACGCCGGCGTCGCCGGCAGCACAACGCTCGGAGACGGCGTCGTGATGGCCGTGCGATCGATGGTGCTCGGGCACCTCGACATCGGCAACGGCGTGCAGGTCGGGGCGTACGGCTTGGTCACCGAGGACACCCCCGCGGGCGCTCGCCGCAGCGGAATCCCCGCGATCGACCACCATCGTTGGCTGCAAGTGGCGGCCGCCACCCCAAAGCTTCCTGACCTCGCGCCTGAGCTTGCCGGCCTCCGCCGAGAGCTGGAGCTGCAGCGCGGCCAGATCGCAGCGCTACAGTCTGAGCTGAAGTCTGCGCTAAAGTCCGCGCTGGCGGATCGCCCGGGCGACGCGGGCAACACCAAACCGGAGTCAAAATGAACGTTCAAGAGATCATGGCGATCCTGCCGCACCGCTTCCCGTTCCTGATGATCGACCGGATCATCGAATGCGAGCCAGGCGTGCGCGTGGTCGCCATCAAGAACGTCAGCGTGAATGAACCCCAGTTTCAGGGGCACTTTCCTGGCGTGCCGATCTTTCCCGGCGTGCTCCTCGTTGAAGCGTTGGCGCAGGCAGCCGGGGTGATCGCGATGACCGCGCGGCCAGACTTTGGTGGGAAGATCGTGTACCTCGCGGGTCTCGACGGCTTCCGGTTCCGCAAGCCGATCATCCCTGGCGATCAAGTGCGCCTGTACGTCGAAAAGACAGCAGAGAGGCGCGGCTTGTGGAAGTTCACCGCGCGCGCCGAAGTGGACGGAAAGCCCGTCGCGGAAGGCGAGCTGCTCGCGACCGTCGCCGATCGCGCCGCAGTCTGACCGAAGATGCTCCTGCTGCTGCTCGCGTGCCAACGCCAACCCGCACCGGGCGACAGCGCCGAAGCGCCCGCTGAGACCGTGTACTGGGGCGACTTGCACGCGCATTCGGGCCTGTCGCAGGACGGCTGTGAGGACCCGGATGCGCTGTGCCTACCGGACGAGGCGCTCCCGGGTGCGCGGTTCTTCGACAACGCCGCGGCGAACGGGCTCGCGTTCGCTGCGATCACCGATCACGCCGAGTTCGTGACCTACGCGCGCCCCGCGGACAGCGTGAGCATCGACATCTGGGACACCACGCGCGCGTGGGTGCAGGCCGCCGAGGATGGTCCGGTGATCCCGATCCTCGGCTACGAGTGGACCGCAGACGGCACCGGCGCCGGCGAGGACGGCGTCCACCGCACCGTCCTGCTCGAAGACCCCGCGGCCTGCGCCGCGTACCGGATCCGCGGCTACGCCCAACCCGACCTGAAGGCCGAATTTCCGGTGCTCGAAGACTACACGGACAACCCCGCGACCCCAGTCGTGGATGCGCCTGCGCTGCAAGCCGCGCTTGAGGCCGCCGCCACCGCACCCGACTGCGCCGCGAGCCGCTCGATCAGCTTCCTGCATCACATCGCTGAAGCGCCGCCCGCGGCCGTGGACTGGGCCAATCCCGCGTTCACGAACGCAGCGGACACCGTCGTGGAGATCGCGTCGGAGCACGGCAGCTCCGAGTGCGCCGACCCCACCCGTCCGGAGTGCGCCTGGCACCTGCAACGCAGCGCGTACGTCCCCTCCAGCTCCTTTCAGAGCGCGCTCAGTCAGGGGTTCCGCCTCGGCGTGGTCGGGGGCACCGACCGCCACGACGCCGATCCTGGGCAGTTACGCAACGGCCCAAGCGCGACCGCGCACTTCCATGACACCGATGGGGACGGCGTACAAGACGCCGCGTACCTGCAGTACACCACCGGCACGTTGACCGGCGTGATCGCACAAGCACCGTTGGATCGTGCGCAGATCTTCGACGCGCTCGCTGCGAGGCACACCTACGCAGCGTCGTGGTTGGCGGAGGGGGTGTCGGTTCGCGCGTCGTCCGAGGATGCGAGCTTTCTCCCCGGGGACGAAGTTCCGGAGGGTACCTACGAAGTCAACGTATCGCTGGACGACTACGCCGTGGACAGCTGGCGCGCAGAGGTCGTAGCGGCCGACGGAAACGCGCTGCCGACCGGCGCGATCGACCTCGTCGCCGGCGATGTCTACTACGTGCGCATCGAGGCGATGGTGGACGGCGTAGAACAGCGGCTGTGGGCCTCGCCGTTTTTCGTTCGGTAGCGCGACGATCAAGGCCCCGCGGACGCGAACACGTCGCGGGTTCCGACCGCGACCTTCGGGTTCGGAGACCACCCCCGAAGCGCAGGGACGACGTGAAGCGCATCGACCGACGCCAACAACACGTCCTCGAAAAAATCCGAAGGGGGCAGCTCCTCGAAGGCCTCGGCGACGTCCTCTGGACACCACACCGCGCGACGGAGCGCACGAAACCACTCGGGCACGCGATCATGGATGAAGTTGGCGAGCATCCACGCCTCGCCAACGACCACGGAGGTGTCGATCAGCAGGCCATCGTAGCCCTCCTGATTGGGCGGTACGATGGCCCTCGACACGCTCAGCACGCGGGGCCACGGGTCGCCTCCCCATTCAAAGGAGCGGACGCGATGGCCAGGCTGCGCATCGGCCGTCGGCTCGGCTGCGATCAGCATCGCCCGCGCCGCGCCCTCTCCCGTCGCGAGCAGCGCGGCCACGATCGCCTGCTGCACGCCCACGTCCCCGTCCAAGACCAGATCCGACCGCAGCACGACCACCGAAGCGGTCAGGTCTCGCGCCAGCACCTGAAGCAGCGCGAGCAGCAGATCGGGGGTCGTGCCGCGGTCGACAGGGCGGCCAACCTGCACTCCCCCGCGCCGCAGCAACACGTCCTGATCGCCCACGGTGACAATGCGAGAGGTCGACACGAACTGCCGCGCCAGCAGCTGCGCCGCTCGGTCCGAGGTGCCGTCCAGATGAAGAATGATGACCCAGTTGCTCATGTCGGTGCTCCAGCCCGGACATTCGCAAACGGCGTGCCACCGAAAACAACGGTGCATCCATGCTCTTCAACGCGCTTGCGCGGCGCCCGCGCGTGCTTGCGCCCGTCTCTAGTGCATTTCCGCACAGGCCCTCTCAGCGGGTCGGCTCCTCCAGCGCCTCGCCCCAGACCACCCAACTCGTCCCATCAAAGGTATACAACACCGACGTGACCGCGTTGGGGAGCGAGTCGTAGAGCTTTTTCACGCCGACCGCCATGACCTTGTCGAAGTCGAGGTCCCCCGGCACCCACGCGAGCAACACGCCGCGCGCCGGAATTCCTACGACGCACTTCCCGCCTAAGCGCTGCTCCAACGCCTCGGGAAACAGCAGCGCAGCGTGTGCGCGAGGCTCTCCGGAGACGGAGAAATACCGAGGCGAGAAACCGTCCACATAGGCTGGAGCCAGCAGCGAGATCGCCGACGCTTCGTCTCCGGCCGCCTCTTTGAGCAGCGTCATCGGTGCCTGGGTATCCGCTGCGGTGTAGTAGACGCGGCGGTCGCCGACGACATGCGTGAAACAGAGCTGCGCAGTAGCCAGGAACGGCAAGCAAGCGAGCTCCGCCGCCGCGCCGCGCACCCGGTTTTTACGCGCCCACGACGCATATTGGGCGCTCACGTCGCTCGCCTCCAAACCTGGATCCACCGCCGCGGGCCCAGACGCAGCCGCCGGCGAAGCTCCACGCAGCAAAGCGAGCAACAATAGGGAATTCATTGGGTCCTCACTCCGAAACTGACTGCCCCTGAACGACGCTCATGGACGCTACGCGAAGCAGGTCCGACTCCCGGGCGGCCAGCGCGTCGGTCAGGTCCTGAGTGATCTTGCGCTGGCGCGTGGAGAGCACTTTGGCGATCTCATAGATCAGCTTGTACGCGGCGAGATTGCCATCCGCGAGCAGCTGCTCAAAGTCGCTGCGCGGGAACTTGAACACGGTGCACTCCGACAGCGCCACCACCGAAGCGGAGCGGGCCGAGTGATCGAGGATCGCCATCTCTCCGAAGCAGGACTTCTCATGCAGGATCGCGAGGCGCTGCGAAGGCAGAAAGGCATCGCCCTTCAACACCTCCGCTGACCCCGCAAACATCACGTACCACGCGTCACCCGCGTCCCCTTCTCGGAAGATCGGGGCGCCGGCGCGGACTTTTTGCACCTTCATGATGTGCACGATTTGGGACAGTTCGGAGGCGTCCAGCTCGGCAAACATCGGAGCTTCAAGGAGGAACGTGATGATTTGTTCGAGCGTGATCGTGGTCATTTCTGGGGCAACATGCGGAAAGAGGAGCGGTACGCGATCGCGCCGGCATGATCGCCGGGTCTACATCGGATATACCATAAGCTTGGAGTGACCATGGGTCTCCGTTCAACTTTCCAGCGCGTCCTCGACAGGTTTTCCGGAGAATACTCCGCCAAGCAAGGCGATATTCGTCCAGATGACGGCGCCAAACCGGGCGTGGCAGGAGATGTCAAGATCACCCGGGCACGTCTGCACCGCCCCGCTGAGGCCGCAAAGCCCGCGGGAGCCAACGCCGTGAAGGCTACGTCAAGCTCGGCGCCCGACTCAGAGTAGGGCTACCCGCCTGCGGTAGCACCGCCGAAGACGCGTCAGTCGTTCGGCTTCCGAGCCATCGCGGCCTCAGCCTTCAGCATGGCACCAAAGCTGTCGTGGATCTCGCCGCCAGGGTGCCAATCGTTGAAGGTGCACGCCTGCCATTCGCCGTCGCGGATGACGCTGGGGTTAAGCAGCAACAGGGTGCTCTCTCCCGCCGGCGAGATCAGCAGCGCGTCCCGGAGGTGGGTCATCACCCAACCGCCTTCCTCTTCGGCCTCGCCGCGCGGAAGGTCCAGAAACGTCAGGAACTGCTCGGGCGGCTCGGTCCACTCCGCGACCAGCTCTACGTCGGCGTCGCGCAGCCAGCGCAGCTCGGAGGGCGGAAGCAACCGACTCGCTTCGAAGTGCGGGTTCTTCAGCCCGCCGACTGCAAGCAGGAACGAACGATAGGACGGTGGAAACCGCACGCCAAGGCGCAGCTCGGCCGCCTCGATCTCCGCCTCCGCGTGAGCCGGGCCCACATCGCCGGGCTCAAGTTGCGCCGACCACTGTAGCCACGACTGCTGCCAATTTTCTGGGTTCGAGTTCATCGTCTCCACAGTATGCACGGAAACGCTACCCCGCCCACTCCACACCGAGCGCGGCGAGCATAAATCCGGCCGCGGCGCTGCCCACCATGATTTTCATGCCCGGCTGGAGCACGCCCGTGTCATGGAGGTGCCGCAGCGTGAGCGCCGCCGAGCTGCTCTCGCAGTTTCCATACACTGCGTGGATCGCCGGTACGCGGGACGCAGGCACACCCAACTGCGAGGCGATCTGCGAGAGCGAGCGGTCGGAGGCCTGATGAAACACCCAAAGGTCGACCTCCTGCACATCCCACCCCGCTCGCCGCACCGTCTCGCGGCACGCCTCGGGGATGTACCGCGCGAGGCGGAACATCTCGGCCGCGTTGCTGCGGAAAGGGCCTTCCAACGGCACCGAGCACAGGCCGTGGTGCTGGGGCAGCGTACGTGCGTAGGTCGAGACGATGCGCCCCGATGGCGTGACGCTGCCGTCCACCACGCGCCGCTCCCGGGAGAGCAGCGTTGCGGTACAGGCGTTGCCCACGGTCAAACCTGCCGCGTAGATCGCCACGTCTTCCGGGGTCTGAATGCTTAGGTTCAGGCGACCGGTGCTCATCGCCGCGGTGGACACGACCGCGGTCTGCATGCTGTCGTCGATCGCGAACCGCCCGACGGCGTCCTGAACCGCCATCACCATGCCAGCGCACGCGGCCATCACGTCGTAGCTGACCGGCTCGCCGAGCCCCGCGAGCGTCGCGACTTCGGACGCTGTGGCCGGCTCGAGGTAGCTGCGGGCGATGCTGCCGTAGACGACGAGATCCACGACCGCGCCGAGGTCCGAGCCCTCCGCGCCGGGGGACGGGGCACGCAACCCCTGCTCGGCCATCAAGCGCTTCACCGCCGTCGCCGCGTTCTGCGCGATGGCGTAGTCGTCGAACACATAGCGGGACTCACTGCCGCAGGCGTTCAAGACGGCGCGCAAAAGCCGGTGCACCCGCGCCCACTCGTCGTCGGTGCCGAGAAAGTTGCGACGAACCTCGTCCAAGGTCTCCTCCCGACGCATGATGCGCTGCGGAAGGTGTACAGCGGGGAGCGACATCCAAACAGTGGGCAGCGGCATCGTCGCCACAGTACAGCGGTTCGGCCCGACCCGCCCGGCGATTTACCGAAACTTCGCGGACTCGTCGGCCCGGTAGCGGTCAGCGAGCGGCGTAGAGCAGGTCTTCGGCGCGCAGCGAGCAGCCGCGCAGCTCGGAGCCGGCGGCGCGCCCCTTCAACGTGACGCGGTCCCCGTCCGGCCGGCGCTCGACGACGCCGAGATCCATGGTCTCGATCGCAACGACGCTGTCGGTGTTTGCGAGGTCTACAAACCGCAGGATCCCCTCCCCGTCCACCGGCGCAGCGGTGATCGCATCGACCGTGTACACGTGCAGCCAAGGCGGCGCGATGAACGCGCGAGGCACCGCTCCTGCCGGCACGGCTTCGGTCCAAAGCTGAGAGCAAAGCTCGGTCATCCCGTATTCACCAACGACCCGCGGCGACCCGAGGCGCTCGCCGATCGCCGCGTACAGCGCCTCGCTGTCGAGGCGCACCCTGCGGCCCTTGAACCCGCCGGTGACCATCACCACGCTCCGAGGGTCCAACCGCGCATCTCCCGCCTGCTGCAGCGCAGCGTCCAAGGAGAACGCAGTCGTGGCGAAGAAACACGGATCGTTGAGCGCGGCAAACACGCCGGGATCCACCCCGGACTCCGCGTCAAAAAGCTGCACCGGCTCGGCGCCGCGCCGCCGGGCAAAATGGCCGATCATGTGGCCCAGCGAGCTGTCGCCTTCGGGCGAAGGGCACAAGGACACCACGCGCGCCGGCACATCCGGCACGCGCTGCTGAAAATGCCGCAGGGACGCCGCGTCATAGACCGTGGTGTCGCGCAAGGCGTGAACGCCGCGCGCCGCTCCGGTGGTCCCGCTGGTCAGGAACGTGCGTCCGGCATCTCCGGAGAAGCTGCGCAGCGGCAGCTCCTTGAACAGCGACACCGGCAACGCCGGGATCGCGTCCCAGCGCTGCGGATCGGGCGCGCTCCCGTCGCTCCGGGCGGTCAGCGCCGCATACAGCGGGCTCGCGGCGCGCTGGGCGTGAAACAAGGCGATCGCCAGCGACTCGGGGTCACCGGATCCGCCGTTCAGATAGTGCAGGACGCGTTCGCGCATCTGCGCGGGCTATCAAGAAACCGCGCCCGCCGAGCGCGCGCCCGCCGTGCACGCGTCCGCCTGAAGCTTCGCCGCAAGCTTGAGGCGGACGCGTCGGGCGGGACCACCCCGAGGCGCTACCGCCCGGTTAGGCGCCCGCGATGCTCCCGAACATTCGCACCGAGATCCCCGGCCCTGTTTCCCGCGGCTGGGTAGACCGCCTCGCCCTTCGAGAATGCCCGGGGATCACCGCGCGCCGCGCGCGTCGCGCCGCCGCCATCGGGGCCTCGGACACCGACCCGGTGGTGTGGGCCGAGGCGGAGGGAGAAAACGTCTGGGACGTCGATGGCAACTGCTTCGTAGACCTGTGCGCTGGGTTTGGCGTAGCGAGCGTCGGTCACCGTCACCCGCGCGTCGTCGCCGCAGGACAAGCGCAGCTTGGGCTGCTGCCGCACGCGATGGGCGACGCGTTCCCTGACCCGCGCCGCATCGAGCTGATGGAGCGCCTGTGCGCCCTGACTGGGCAGGACCGCGTGATCTTCGGCTCCTCCGGCAGCGACGCGGTCGAGGCGGCGCTGAAAACCGCCGTATTGGCCACCGGAAGGCGCCGCATCCTGACCTTTGACGGCGGATATCACGGCCTCGCGTCCGCTCCGCTCGCCGCGATCGGCTACCACGTCGAAGCGTTTCAGTCGCCGTTTCGGGCGTTGTTAGGCGACTTCGCCGATCGCGCGCCCTACGGCACGCCTCCCAGCGCGCTGCCCGACCTGAGCACCTACGCGGCGGTGTTGGTCGAGCCCATTCAAGGCCGCGGCGGCATGCGAAGCCCGCCCGCAGGTTGGCTGACGGCGCTTCATCAAGCTGCGCGCCGCGCCGGCTGCGTCATCATCCACGACGAGATCTACTCGGGCTGCGGCCGCACCGGCAAGTTTCTCGCCGCAGAACACGAGGCCGCCGCGTCCGAGACCGCCGACAAGCCAGACCTGCTCTGCATCGGCAAGGCGCTCGCCGGCGGCTTCCCGATCTCAGCGTGCCTCGGATCCGCGCAGGTGATGGACGCTTGGGGCGCGTCGCGCGGCGAAGCGATCCACACCCAGACCTTCCTCGGCAACCCCACAGGCTGCGCGATGGCGCTCGCGGCGCTCGACGTGATTCAGGACGAAGGGCTCATCGAGCGGGCGCAACGAAACGGCGAGCGCTTCGCGACGCGCCTACGGTCCGTCCCCGGCGTCCACGCCGTCAGCGGCCGCGGGATGATGCTGGGCGTGCACATGAACGACACCCTCGGCGTCACCCGCCGCCTGCTCGCCGCCGGCTGGATTGTCCTGCCCTGCGGCGAGTCGGCAGAGGCGCTGGGCTTGACCCCGCCGCTCATCCTCTCGGACGCAGCGGCGGACGGCTTCGTGGCGGCGCTGTCGGACGCGATCAGCGCTCCAACCACCGGGTGCTGAACACTTCTGCTTGAAGCGGGACCGCGAACGTCACCTTGTCGAACTGAATCTCGGTCTTCGAGCCGGTCTGGACCTCATCGGTCACGGTCATCTTGAACGGGAACTGCCGGCCTGCAACGCTGCGGATATCGGTCATCGTCCAGCTCTTCAGCAGCGTGCCCGAGAGCGCGAACAGCTGCTGCCGCACGGGGATGAACGCCGTTTTGTCGACCCAAATGGTGCGCTTCGGGTAGCTGACGTCCGGGGAGTTGGCGGTGAGCTGCACCTTCCAGCACGCGCGTCCGTCCATCGTCTCTTCCCCAGCGACAACGCCCGAATACGACGTGCGCCACTTGGCCGCGTCCATCATGTCCTCGTAGGACATGTCGGAGCCCATCATGCCTTGACGGAGCATGTGGCCCGAGATGCGCTGGGTCTTTTCAACGCTGGGCAGCCACATCCACAGCTCATCGGCGTTCTTCAGCATCTTCGTGCCTTTGTCCCGCGCCGGCTCCAGATACTCCATCGCCGCTTCGTTCTGGCCACGACCGTAGCTGTGCATCTTGTAGACCTTGACGCGATCGGCCTTGGTCACGGTCATCGTCAGGTAGCTCTCACGCGTGTCGTAGGTCATGTTCGCGTCGATCTTGTCGAGCAGCTCGGCCACCGTGACCGCCTGCGCACGGGGCGAAAAGACCAACGCGAACAGCACGACCAGCGCACCCGCCAGCGTCGAGGTGATTTGACGGGTCATTGGATAGGACATCAGGGTTCTCCAGCTTGAAAGATTTGAGTTCTCTACCTACGCGAGCGCATCGCCTCTACAGGCTCGATCTGCGCGGCGCGGAACGCCGGCAACGCCCCGCCGACCACCGCCATCACGAGGCCCAGCGCGAAGGCTTGAACCAGCATGTACGGCTCCCAATCCCCATGGATCACCGCGTCGATCGCAAATCCAGGGGGCATCTTGTTCACTGCATTTCCAAGGTTTATACCGTGTAGTTCAAGCCAATAGTACGCGATGACACTGCCGACGAGGGCGCCGATCGCGCCGCCTACCGCGGCGATGCCCATCGCTTCCATCACGAACAAAAGCACCGTAGAGCCTCGGCGCATTCCCATCGCCCGCATCACGCCGATCTCGGCGGTGCGCTCGAGCACGCTCATCAGCATGGTGTTCAGCACACCCAGCGCGGTGATGAACACGATCACGCCAGCGGCGATGCTCTGCAGCGCGCCGACCAACCCCGACATCGCGCTGAACGGGGGCCGCTCGTCCCATCGGTTGACCACCAGCGCGGCGTAGGCCGGATCGGCGGCGAGCGCCTGCGTGAGCGCCGCCGAGATCGGCAACGCGTCCTCGCGCGTGGTCCCGTAGACCAGAATCTCGGTCGCTCCGTCCGGGATGTCGGCCATCCACTGCATCTTGGCAAGGGGAACGTACACAAAGCGATTCTGGGCGCCGCTCCCGAGGTCAGAGAGCCCGACCACCTTGACCTTGATCGGCGAGATCGAGCCGTCTTGGGTCTGTCCGAGCAGGATGAGGTCGTCGCCGAGCTTCGCGCCGAGGTCGCTGGCGGCGGTCATGCCCATCACCACCTCGTCGTCCGACTGCAGCATACGGCCTTCGACGAGGTGATGCGAGAGGTCCAACGCGCGGTCAAACCACTCGTTCGGCGCGCCCTGCACCAACGCAAAATGCTCGCCGATGTCCTCGCCTACGGTCATCGTCACCGGCATTTGGATGCGCGGCCAAGCGCCGGTCACCCCCGGCGTCGCGCGCGCGAGGGTCAGCAACGGCGCGACGTCGGCGATGTTGTCGGCCAAGGGCATCAGCTGCTCCTTCTTGGCAAACTCGGCCTTCACGATGCGCACCGGGCCCATCAGGTTCGCGCCCTTATCGAGGATGCCGCCAAAAGCGCCGCGGGTCCAAGCCATGCCGCAGGTCAGCAGCGCCACGCCTAAAAGGATGGTGACGGCCGTGAGGAGCGAGCGTCGAACGTTGCGACGGGCATTTCGCAGCGCGAGGGAGACGAGTAGACGCATGGAGCTCCTCAATCGGCGCGAACTGCGTCGGCGGGGTTCAAACGGGAGGCGAAGCGCGCGGGCTGCACGCTGGCGAAGATCGCGACGAGCGCGGAGAACACCAGCGACCCGATCACCGGTCCCCAGTTGAAGTGCGTGTAGATGATCGCGCTCACCGGCAGGTTTCCGGTGGCCTTCATCGTCTCTTCGCCAAGTACGATGCCGTTGAATTGCCAATACAGAACGCCGGCCGTTCCGATCGCCGCCCCAACGGAGCCCGCCCCCAACCCGAGCATCGCGCCTTCCGTCAAGAACAGCAGGCTGACGTCGCGGCGCTTCATCCCCAGCGCCAGCAGCGTTCCAATCTCGCGAACGCGCTCATACGCCGCCATGATGACGGTGTTGGCGATGCCCGTGGCCGCGATCGCCATGATCACGCCGACCAGCATGAGGATCGCCCGGCGACGGATGTCGTTGATCGCCAGCATGTCTGCCGCTTCTTCACGCGTCGTCTTCGCGTCCCACAGCTTTCCGTCGGGCCCGGTGAACGCGCCGGCGGCTTGGAGACGATCGCGCACCACCGCGGCGTCTTCGAGCGTGCCGACGTGCAGCGAGAGATGGGTTCTACGGCCTTGGAGCTGAAGCAGCGCGTCGGCGGCGTCCATGCGTAGCCACACCGCGGTGTTGTCGAGCTGCCCGTTGTCGGTGTGCACCAGCGCGGTGATCGTGTAGGACAGCGCGTTCTGGGCGCCATCTACCGTCCGGGCCTGTACGACCACCTCGTCCCCTACGCCCACGCCAAGCAGGCGTCCCAGCGCATCGCCGAGCGCGACCTGGCTCTGACCCGCATCGGGCCACACGCCTTGCACCCGCCAGCGCTCGCGGGGAAAAACCCGGTAGTCTTGGTCCGGGTCATACGCGACGCCGACCGCACGCGCTGCGTCGGCCTTGTGCACCACCCGCGCCGAAAAAAGCACACGGGATGCGGCTTCTCCGGAGAACCCCGTGAGCGCGGGCGGAGCGGCCGCTTCCTCCAGCGGGTAGGAGAGCCCGTCGGTCGGGTACTCCGGCGGACGAAGCAGGATATCGCCGGTCGTCGTGGTGGACACGGCGCGCAGGAAGTTGTCGTCCAGACCGTCGACAAGCCCCCAGCCGAGCACCTGAAGCGCCACGCCGAACACCACCGCGCCGGAGGTGATCACCGTGCGTCGGGTGTTGCGGAAGAGGTTGCGCACCGCGAGGCCAAGGATCAGCATGCTACGCGCCCGCCGCAGCAGGGCCAGCCGCGTCATCCGACACGATCTCGCCGTCCGCCAGTCGGATGATGCGCCGCGCCCGCTCCATCACCATCGCGTCGTGCGTCGAGAACAAGAAGGTGGTCCGGTTCTCGGCGTTCATCGTCTTCATCAAATCCAGGATCGCCGCGCCGTTCTTGGAGTCCAAGTTGGCCGTAGGCTCATCTGCGATGATCAACGCCGGCTTTTTCACCAAAGCGCGCGCGATCGCGACGCGCTGCTGCTGACCGCCAGAGAGCTGCGCCGGGCGCCGCGTCATATAGTCCGCGAGCCCGACAGAGCGCAGCGCCTCTTGCACCACCTCGCGCTGGCCTTTCTCCGGCGCGCCTGCCAGCCGCAGCGCCAGCTCGACGTTCTCATACGCGGTCAGCACCGGGATGAGGTTGAAGCTCTGGAAGATGAATCCGATGCGCCGGGCGCGCAGGTCGCCCAGCTCGGCGTCCCCCAGCGTCGCGACGTCTTTCCCTTCGAGCAGCACCCGGCCGGAGCTCGGGCGGTCGAGGCAGCCGATCAGGTTGAGGATCGTGGATTTTCCCGACCCGGATGGGCCGGCAAAAGCCGTAAACTCGCCAGCAGTGATGCCTACTGAGACGCCTTTGAGCGCCTGCACGAGCAGATCCCCCATGGGGTAGCTCTTCTTGACGTCCTCCAGCTGGCAAAGGAGCTGGGAATCAACGGCGGGTGCGGAGGACATAGAGGGGCTCCTAAAAGCTGTACCGGACCCAACCGGTCACGGTAGCGTCGGCTTTCAAACCGGTAAGATCAACGCTGGCGGTGCCAAGGGTGTATTGCAGGGCCGAGTCGGCGGGCTTGAACTCCCCGTCGGACCCGACCGGGATCTGCGCGCTGACGTTCACCGCGATGCGGTCGGTAGCGATCACGCCGGCACCCGGCACGAGCATCGCCGTGCCGTCGGCGAGGTTGACGATCGCGGCCGCCTGCAGGTTGAAGTCCTGCGTCACGACCAAGCGCGTCACCCCCGCGATGTAGTGACGCCCCAGCGAGGTGCGCGCCACCGTGGGCGCGCTTGGGAGCATCGGACAATCGAACGGCAAGCTGCCGCTTAGCATGCTGGCGTAGTCGTAGTCTTCGGGGGCGCTGCCGCTGCCGTCGTAGCGATACTCGGCGGCGATGTAGAAGTTCTCGAGCAGCGGCAAGCTGTAGTCGAGGCCCGCGACCACCTCGCCGTAACCGTCCACCTCGTCCGTCGGACCGTGCCAGCCGCCTTCGACCCAGTAGCCGACGCCCAGAGTGCCGCGAACGTCCCCGCCGACAAACCAGCTCTGATCGGCTTTCGCGAGGCCAATCGCGGCAATGTCAACGCCGGGCAGCCGGAGCGTACCGCGCAGCGCCGCAGACAGCGGCAGCTCCGCGAACTTCAGCTCCTCGGCCGTGCCCTGCGCGACCTGAAAGAACGGAGAGAGGTCATCGCCCACGGCGACGACCGCGGTGACGTCGCTGCCGTTGATGGGCACCGTCGCTTTGATGGCGTTGATCCCCTTGGGTTCGCGCCACGGCTCGGTCAGCAACACCTCGGCGTACAAGTCCGTGGGGTGAAAATACAGGCCGCTGCCCCAGCGTATCGCCTGTCGCCCGATCTTCAGATCCAGCGACTCCAGGTTGAAGTCGACGTGCAGGCGCTCTACGGCGAGCACGTCGGAGATGCTGTTGTAGCGGGGCTCGGGGCTATAGGCGCAGCCCGCGAGGGTGAGCAGATCGCCCACCTCCGAAGCGAGCAGCGTGTCCGAGACCTCCTTGCCGACGTCCCGCCCCTCGGTGAGCGTAGCTTCGAGCACCGCCTCAGCCTTCAGCCGCCCCGCCAGCGCTCCCTCCGCGGGCGCGATCTCCAGCGACGGCCGCACCCGTTGAGCGTACAGGAACGGGTTGCCCGTGACGCCGATCTGACCGGCCACGCGCAGCTCGGCATACCCTCCGAGCTCGGCAGAACCTTCCGGCTCAGCAACCACCACAGGCCCCGCCGCAGGTTCTGGGACCGGAACAGGCTCCGCGACCGCCGCAGGTTCTGGGACCGCAACAGGCTCCGCGACCGCCGCAGGTTCCGGGACCGCCGCAGGCTCCACGACCGGCGCGGTCACAGGCTGGGCCTCGATCAGCGGTGCGACCTCGACCTGCGGCTCATCGTACGTCAAGACCGCGCCTTGGGGTCTGTCGTCAGGCGCGTTGCCATGCGGGTCGGAGTAGGCATCGGTCCAGCGAATAGTGCGTTCGAGGGTCCGCGTCAACGGCGTAAGCGCCGCTACCAAAGTGGCGCCGGTAGCTCAGCCGCCAAAGCGCAGTGAAACGCCGCCCCACGCCGAAACAGCAGGCAGAGGTTTGAAATCCGGGGCATCCCCCTCACGCGCGAGCGGAACGCCTACGCCGTAGACACCGCGGGCGTACAGCTCGACCGGCCCGGCGAGCGGAACACGCGCCTGTCCACCGATCCCGAAGTACCACGGGAATTGCGGTCCGAGCGTGAGCTGCAGCCACGGAATTCCCACGGCGACATACGGATAAACGAAGGTGCGGGTCTGTGACGCGCCGGTGGGCAGCGTGTGCACCTCTCCGACCGCGACCTGCACGTCGACGCCCGCGCCTACCTCCAGCAAACCGCGACGCCACGCTCCGGTGACCGACCCGGCCGGAGCGAAGCTGTTGACCGTACCCACGCTGTACGGAGCGCCATCGTCTACATTCTGCAGGAAAAAGTCGCCGGTCGAGAGCCAACCCGCGCCCGCCGCGACGCGCACCAACGGGCCGCCGCCGCCCGCAGACTCGGCGGTGATCGGCACGTTCGCCGCGACGCCGCCGTCGATGCGAATCAACCGCGGCTTCTTGGATCCCGGCACGGCGAGGTACAGCGGCTCCCCATGCGCGAGCCCCGAAACCGCCGTCGGAACCACCCAGCCGTCCTTGCCGCCGGTCAGCCGCATCAGCAGCGCATCCCGCTCCGCCGGCCCAAACGGCGCCTCTACGGCGACGGTCTGACCCGGGGCGATGTCGTCGGCGAAGCGCCAGAGCAGGACCTCGCCGACCTGCACGTGCAGGTAATGCCGCCCCGGGCTCAGCAGCAGACGGAAGCCGGGCGTGGTCTCGACGCGGACGCCGTCCACAAAGACCGCGGCGCCTTCGGCCAGCGCACCAAACGCGACGCTGGCCGAAGGGCGCAGCCGCACGGCGGCCTGCGTGGCATCAAAAGCCAAGCTGGCCGCAGGGTCGGGCAACACCGGCGGCGCCACCGACGCGCCCTCCGGGGTGTACAACGCGACCGCGTGGGTCCAGGAGCGGACCAGCGCCTGTCCGGAGAGCATCGTGCGGTACGGCTGCGCGCCGTCTTCGGTAGCGAGCGCGCCCTGAAAGTACCGCTGCACCGCCGTCCCCTGCATGATCAGCGCCGAGTGAACGAGCTGCCGATCGGCGGCGCTCCGGAGCACTTGCACGTCCGCGACCGCCTTTTGAAGGCGCGCCATCACCTGCAGCTCGCCGTCAAAAACCTCAAACAGATTCTTACACGATGCGATCTCGTTGGCGAGCACCGAGAGCGAATCCCCGGAGCTCACCGAAGGCATCATCTCCGACCAAGGCGCGGTGGTCGCGCCCTCCACGGTGCGCGCGACAGCGGCACGGTCGGCGTCCGTAGGCGCACCGACCCAGTACACCCGAGCAGCCCAGGCGTTGGGGCTCAGCAGCGCCAGCAGCATCAGCCACATGTGAAGGAATCTCCCGCCAGCGTGCAGTTCACCTGCCGCGGCGTCTGTACATCCACGGTAGCGCGGTGCCCCCCGCTGGTGATCACGCAAGGCCCAGGCGGAAACTCCCGAAGCAAGGCATTGGTAGCGCCGCTGGCGGTGACATCGCCGCAGGTCACGCTCAACCCCTCGCCCCCGGTCAAAACCACCTTGGCGGAGCGCAGGCGCGGCGCCGTCTGCGGAGGCGCCGGGGCGGGCGTCGGCTCGGGAGCAGGCAACCCCTCAGCAACGACCTCACGCTTCAGACCGGTCGGCGGCGCCAAAGGCTGCGCTGGGGTCGAAGGCACACCGGCGACCTCCGGCGGCGCGGCCGCAGGATCCGCAGCCTGCGGCACGGCGGTCGATGGTTCGACGACCGCAGCCGTCGACGCGGGCGCGGGGCGCGGCAACGCCGGACGCTCAGCGGCATCGTTCATCGGCGCGCCTTGCCAAAGAAACGCGACAACTCCGACCGCGAGCAGCGCAGCGAACCCAACGACGCCGCCGATCAGGCGGCCGTTCCGATGCCCTTGATCGCGGTCTTCGTCGAGGAGCGTAAGGTCATCGACGACGATGGTCGCGGAGACGCTCGCGGTAGGAGCGCGCGGGGGCGGCAAAGCGACGGCCTCGCTGCCTTCATCGAGGATCATTCCCGCGGCAGCGTCTGCGCTCTCGGCGGTCCGATCCGCGAGCCCGCCAAAATTCGCTGCCGCGAAATCATGAACATCCGGCCCCTCAAGCGCCGATGCGGCGCGACGCAGCGTGCTCTCTACGTGCTTCACCGACGGGCGATCTTCGGCATCGTAGGCGAGCATGGCACGCACCACTTCGGCGAGCTCATCCCCCACCCGTGCGCGCACCCCAGCGACCGCGGTCGCCACCTGCTCGAGCTGCTTCAACGGAGCCAGCTCAGCGCGGCCATAGGTCTCCAGCGTGAGCATCTCGGCGAGCATCACGCCCAGCGCGTACACATCCCCCGAGACGTTCTCAGCGTCCCCCAACAGACGCTCCGGGGCCATGTACCCCAGCGACCCATAGCGAACGCGCTCGGTCTTGGACTCCCGACCTACAAAATCAGCGCGTGCTACGCCGAAGTCGAGCACCTTGACCTCGCCCGCCTCCGATAGCCGGACGTTGGAGGGCTTGATGTCGCGATGCACCACACACAGGGGCTGACCATCGTCGCCCTCGGCGGTGTACGCGGCCTCGAGCGCCGCAGCGGTCGCGGCGCAGATCTGCAGCACGACGCGAGGAGGCAGCTGAACGTGAAGCTGAGTGGCCCTCGCAAAGAGCGTCTCGGCGTCCATCCCCGGGATGTACTCCATCAACAACGCCCAGCGCCCGCCCAGCTGCAAGAGGTCATCGACGCGCACGATGTGGCGGTGCTGCAAGCGGCCCAAGAGACGCGCTTCATCCCGCAGCCGTCGTCCGGCATCGCTCTCTGGCGCCCAGTTCCCATTGAGCAGCTTCAACGCGACACGCCGACGAAATCCACCCGCGCTCGCCATGTCCGCGAGGTACACGCTCCCAAAGGCGCCCTCACCCAACGTGCGAACCACGGTGAATGTGCGTCGACCGGCGCTTTCGTGCGTGCGAGGATCCACTCAGCGCATCCCCGAGTCCATGCCGCTGTCCCCTGGACTGTCCTCGGGCTCCTCGAACGGCTCACAGGGCCCGGGCTCGAAGTTCAACGGCACTTTGTACTCGTACAGGTTGCCATCCGCGTCCAGCAAGGGCTCGTGGAGGTTGTTGATCAGCTGAACCGTGAGGTAGTCGGAGACCGGGCCGGAGATGTCCTCAAACCGTGCCAGCGTGTACGGCACGTAGGCGGAGAGGTAGCCCGCGGGCGTGAACACATGGTAATGCCCCTCGCCGGGAACGTCTTCGGTGCGGTCGTCGTAGTCGGTCAACAGCAAGTTGGTGACTTCGACCGTCACCACCGTACAGCCCACGACCGTCGTCTCAGGCAGCGGCCATGTCACGACGATCGACGGCTCGGTGCTGTAGGGAGGAGGCGCACACCCGCTGCCGATCGCCAGCGAGGTACACAGCCCGGCCGCCCATCGCAGCGGCCTCAACAACGTCGGAGATGAACACATGGGGGGAAGCCTACAGGTTTTGAGACCCGATAAAGAGCCGCAGTGGATTATCAGGCAATATCCCGTTGCGCACCGGTAGAGGAATCTTCATGGCCGACTTTTTCCAGACCCTCCTTCGCGGACGTCCAAACGGACTACGCAGCCGAATCCTCGGCAAGATCACCGGTGCCCGACCGGCTGACCCGACCTCCGCCGCAGGATCGACGCGCCGCGAACCGCCCGCCCGAGCCCCCGACGTCCACGTCGAGGCCGCCGAAAAATCCATGGCGCTCCACAAAGAGCCGCCCCGCGACGTCACGCCCCCGGAAGGCTACGAGGTCGTGCTCCACAAGGACGCCCTCGAGAAAGGCAAGATCATCGAGATCATCATCGGTGGCACAGCGATCGCGATCGCAAACGTCGACGGCACCTACTACGCCACCTCCAACACCTGCGCGCACGCCGAAGGGCCGCTTGGTGAAGGCACGCTCGAGGGCTGCATCGTCACCTGCCCGTACCACGGCTGGAAGTACGACGTCCGCGACGGCAGCTGCAAGACCAACGCCTACGCCAAGGTCGCCACATACCCGACGCAGATCGTCGGCAACGCCGTCTGCGTGAAGCTCTGAGCCCCGAGAACCGCCTCGGCGACGAGACGTCCCCGTACCTGTTGCAGCACCGCCACAACCCGGTGGACTGGTACCCGTGGGGTCCAGAGGCGCTGGAGCGCGCGCGGGCCGAGGACCGTCCGATCCTGCTGTCGGTGGGCTACTCAGCGTGCCATTGGTGCCACGTGATGGAGCGGGAGTGCTTCGAGGACCCGGCTATCGCCGAGCAGATGAACCGCCTGTACGTGTGCATCAAGGTGGATCGCGAAGAGCGCCCGGACATCGACAACCTGTACCAGACGGTCGTTCAGCTTCAACGCCGATCGGGCGGATGGCCGCTGACGGTGTTTCTGCTGCCCGACGGGCGTCCGTTCTACTCGGGAACGTACTTCCCACCCGAGCCGCGGCACGGAATCCCCGCGTTCCCACAGGTGCTGGAGCAGGTGCATCGCGCCTACGCCGAACGCCGCGAGGACGTTGAAAAAGCAGGTTCAGCCATCGCCGCGGCGATCGTGAGCGTGCAGGCCCCCTCCGAAGGCGAGGTCTCGCTGCAGACTTTTGAGGACGCCGGCCGCTTTCTATTGTCCCGAATCGACACCGAGGACGGCGGCTTTGGAGAAGCGCCGAAGTTCCCGAGCATCCCCAACCTGACGATGCTCTGGCGATGGGCGATCTCGCCCGCGCCCGACGCCGAGGGCGAAGAAGAGCGCGACTCCGCCCGCGCCGTCGTGCTGCTGACGCTGGACCGGATGGCGCGCGGCGGCATTCGCGACCACATCGGCGGTGGTTGGCACCGCTACTCCACCGACGCCGACTGGCTGGTCCCGCACTTTGAGAAGATGCTCTACGATCAAGCCCTGATCGTGCCGATCTGCATCGACGCGGCGCGGTGGTGCGAAGCTGCAGGGGCGGCGGGCACGACCGCACACGCGCTGCGCGACGCAGCGCGCCAGGCCTGCGCGTGGGTGCTCCGCGAGATGACCAGCCCCGAAGGGCTGTTCTACAGCGCGACGGACGCGGACTCCGAGGGCGTCGAAGGCAAGTTCTTCGTGTGGGAGCGTGGCGAGGTCGAGCGCCTGCTTGGGCCCGACGCCGCGGCGTTCTGCGCGGTGTACGACATCACCGAACGCGGCAACTGGGAAGGACACAACATCGCCCGGCTAAAAGCGCCGCTCGATCAAGCCTGCCAGCGCGCGGGGATCGCGCCGAGCGCCCTACACGCGATGCGGCAGACCCTCTTTGATGCGCGTGCGCAGCGGATCCCGCCCACGCTGGACGACAAGGTGCTCGTCGCGTGGAACGCGTGGATGATCTCCGCCCTCGTCGCGATGGATGGGAGCGGCGACGCAGACCACGGCGGGGACAAAGTCGGACCGAGCGGCTGGCTGACCGCAGCGCTACGCGCCGCAGAGGCGCTTTTCTCGACGTTGATGCACGAAGGCAAGCTGCTCCACAGCCGCTGCAAAGGCCAGAGCGCGGGCCTCGGCTTCCTCGATGACCACGCCGCGCTTGGCCTCGCGTGCTTGCAGCTCGCCGAAGCGACCACCGACGCGCGCTGGCTCGACCGTGCGCTGGGCTTGGCGACGTCCATCCAGGCGCGCTTTCAGGCGCCCGGCGGCTACTACCAGACCCCCGAGGATGGCGAAGCGTTGATGGCGCGCCCCCGCGATGGGCATGACAGCGCGACGCCGTCCGGCACCGGCCTCGCGGCGGCGTTCTTCCTGCGGCTGCACGCGCACACGGGCGAGGCACGCTGGCTGGCCGAGGTGGAGCGCACCCTCCATGCGCACGGCGCGCAACTGCAGCAGAATCCGTTTGGAAACGGCGTGCTGACGGCCACGATTGAGCCGTGGATCCGCGGCTACACCGAGGTGGTGCTGGGCGGAAACGCCCACGCGCTCCACCGCGCAGCGCGGGCCCAGAGCGACGGGAACACGGTGATTCTGCAGCTTGCAGCACTACCGGAAGGGCATCCCGCCCAGTCAGGCCGCACCCCCGAAGGCCCCACCGCGTGGGTGTGCTCCGGGACTACGTGCTCCTTGCCAGTGCATGACCCCGAGGCGCTGACCAAGCTGCTCCGCACCCTCACCCACGCTACCTCCGCACAAGCCCTTGCCGATACCGGCATACCGGAATAGTGCGCCCCGCCCAATTCTTATGGCGCCTCTGCGCCGAAACCGAGGAATCCCATGTCCCGTATCTGTGACCTCACCGGCAAGCGCCCGAACGTCGCCCACAAAGTCTCGCACTCGAACATCAAGACCAAGAAGCGTCAGCTTCCGAACCTCCAGGTCAAGCGCATCTGGTGGGAAGAAGAAAAGAAGTTCGTCACGCTGAAGCTCTCTACGCGCGCGCTCCGCACGCTCTCCAAGAAGACGCTCGGCCAGATGCTGCGCGATCAGGGCCTCGAGCTCCTGTAGTCCCCTGCCTTTAGGCGGAGAACACCGGGTTCACGACGCTTCGGCTCGTGGCCCTGTTTTCGTTTTTGACGGCCATGTCCACCGCAACCCCGCGCGCGAACGCGGTCACCGATTCGGATAGAATACAAAATGCAACCTGTATATTCTAGAATCCCGGTGTCGGACGCAGGCGGCATGGCGGTGCACCTCCCGGTGGTAGACATCGGGCCGCAGCCCCGGAAGTTGGCAGTGATCGCCGGGATTCATGGGGACGAGCCCTCACCGCTGCTGCTTGTGGATCGCTTGGTGGTCGCGCTTCAAGATCGCGACTTGAAAGCCGGCATCCGCATCGTCGCTGCGGCGAATCCCCCTGCGCTGATGCAGCGCGCGCGCTGGAGCAGCTGGGACGACGAAGACATGAACCGCATCGGAGACGGCGCGGGCGGGCCATCGCTGACGCGACGCTTGGCCGCGGCGCTGTGCGAGGTCGTCGACGGGTGTGAGCTGGTGTTGAACCTGCATAACTTTGTGATGCGCACCCCGCTGCTCGCGATCCAGCCCCCGGCGCAGTCACCGGAGCGCCTGGCCCGCCACAAGCGCTACATTGAGGCCCTGGATCCGCACGTGGTCTGGGTTTTCGGCCAAGGACCCGACGACGTCGCGATCTTTCAGTCCAGCATCGACGCCGCGATGGAGCGTCGCGGCTCCGACGTGATGGCGATCGAGATGGCCGATCTCCCCGAGTTCGACGAGCCGCTGATGCGGAGGGCCGTGGCAGGGCTATTGCGCCTCGCCGCGCTCACCGGCTGCATCGATGATCCCGCCATCCCGCTCAAGCGCAACGCCGTGTTTGTACAACGCCGGCTGATGCGCGCCCCCGGCGCTGGCATCTTCGAGCCCATCGCGCCGCTCGGCGGGCCGATCCGCGAGGGCGACGTCGTCGGCAACCTCATCCCGCTCGAACGACCCGGCGAGCGCGTCGCTGTGCGCGCTCCCGCCGAAGGATGGCTGATCCAACGGCTGGGCCAGCGCTTTGTGCGCCCGGGAGACATGATCGCGACCGTCGGCCTGAACACCCCCGCCGGGGCGTAGTCCCCGGTCCAGCAGCGTCGCGGATCAGCCGCCGTGGCGGACGTCGTGCCCTTCGACGAGGAACACCGCGTGCTCCCCGATGTTCACCGCGTGATCGCCGATGCGCTCCAAGTGCTTGCAGATGCTGGAGATGGCGAGCGCCCGCTCGATCTGATCGGGGTGGGAGCGCGCTACGCCCAACAAGCTGGCGAACGCCGCCCGGTTCATGCTGTCAATCAGCGCATCCTCGGCGTAGAGCCCGCGCGCGGCGACCGCGTCGCGCTCCGCAAACGCGCGCACGGCCTCAGCGAGCTGCACGGTGACTTTTGCGGCGAGCGCCTCGACCTCGGGGCCGACGTCGATCCCCACGGTGCCGGCCAGATCCAAACCGCGCTCGGCGATGTTGACCGCGAGGTCCCCGATCCGTTCGAGATCGGTGACGACCTTGAACACCGCGGTCACGAACCGCAAGTCCTCACCGACGGGCGAGCGACGCGCGAGGATGTTCAGGCAGCGCCGGTCGGACTCCTTCTCGAGGCGATCGAGATCGGCGTCCTGCTCGACCACCGACCGCGCCAACGCCGCGTCGCGCGTAAACAACGCCCGAACCGCGTTGCTGACCATGCCTTCGGCCCGCGCGCTCATCAGATTGACGTGGCTGGCGAGCGTCGCAAGCTCGCTCTCGTATTGGGTGTCCGTGTGACGATTCAACCAAATCTCCCGGTGATGTACTCTTCGGTCTTCTTTACCGTGGGATGGGTGAAAAGGTCATCCGTCGGAGCCACTTCGATGAGCTCGCCCATAAAAAAGAACGCGGTCTGGTCGCTGACGCGCGCCGCTTGCTGCATGTTGTGGGTCACGATCACGATGGTGTAGCGATCGGACAAACCGTGCAGCAGCTCTTCGATCTTGGCGGTTGCAATCGGATCAAGCGCGCTGGTGGGCTCGTCCATCAGCAACACTTCGGGCTCAACCGCGAGCGCGCGTGCGATGCAGAGCCGCTGCTGCTGACCACCCGAGAGCGCCAACGCCGAAGTGCCCAAGCGGTCCTTGACCTCGTCCCATAACGCAGCACCTACCAAGGCTTTTTCAACACGCACCGCGAGATCCGCACGCGAGAGCTTCGCGCCGAGACGCAAACCGAACGCGACATTGTCAAAAATCGACTTCGGGAACGGGTTGGCCTTCTGAAACACCATGCCCACGCGCCGACGCAGCGCGACGACGTCAACGCCCGGTCCGTACACGTCGTGGCCGTCGAGCATCAGGTGCCCCTTGACCGACACGCCTTCGATGGTGTCGTTCATGCGGTTCAGGCAGCGCAAGAACGTGCTCTTGCCGCACCCCGAAGGGCCGATCAGCGCGGTGATCGTGCGCGGCGCCATCACCAGATCCACCGCCTGGAGCGCCTGCTTCGCGCCGTACCAAACTTCGAGCTTTTGACTTTGGATTTTAGCCTGCATGACTCGCCCTCACCCTCGATCGCACGATCGCCGCCGTTCCGTTGACCAACAATACCAGCGCGAGCAGCACCGTGGCGGTCGCGAACGCGACGGGCCGCACGCGAACGATGTCCTGATGCTGGGTGGACAAGATGTACAAGTGGTACGGGAGCGCCATGTACGTGTCGAACAGGCTCTCCGGGATGTCTGGTCGGGAGAACGTGACGCCGGTGAACAGGATCGGCGCGGTCTCCCCCGCGGCCCGCGCAAGCCCAAGGATGATCCCGGTGATCATGCCCGGGAGCGCCGCAGGGATCACGTTGCGCGCGATCGACTCCCAAGGCGTTGCCCCGAGCGCCAGCGCGCCGTCGCGGTAGCTGCGGGGAACGCGCCGCAGCGCTTCTTCCGACGCGGTGATCGTCCACGGCAACGTCAGCAGGCCCAAGGTCAGTCCGCTCGACAACAGCGACGGCCCAAATCCGAGCCCGTTGACGAAGATCCCCACGCCAAACAAGCCGTAAACCACGCTGGGCACGCCCGACAGGTTGCGGATGGCGAGCCGGATCAACCGAACGAACCAGCCCTCCCGCGCGTACTCCACGAGGTAGATCGCGCAGGCTACGCCGAGCGGGGTCGCTGAGACAGCGGTGATCAGCATCAGCACGATGGTGCCGAAGATCGGAGGCCAGATCCCGCCTTCGCGCATCCCGTTCGTCGGAGGAGATGTCAGGAAGTCCCAGGACAACACCGCCCAGCCGCCGGAGACGACATAGCCCACCAGCGCCAGCACGAGCACCACCAGAAAACCCGCGCAGATCGCGAGGAGTCCGAAGCCGGTCTGCTCCCGCCGCGTCATACGCGCCGCCCCTTCTGCATGAACAGCTCACTCGCGAGGTTCACGGCGAAGGTCATGCAGAAAAGCACAAGACCGACCGCGAAGAGCATATGAAAGTGCCGGCTTCCAACCTGCGTCTCGCCAAGCTCGATCGCGACGGTCGCGGTCAAGGTGCGTACCGGGTCGAACAGGCCGCCGGGCATCGCCGTAGCGTTGCCACAGGCCATCAGCACCGTCATCGTCTCGCCGATCGCGCGCCCCATCCCCAGCATCAACGCCGCGACCACGCCGGACTGCGCCGCGGGCAACAGCACGCGCACCAGCGTCTGCCACCGATCCGCGCCCAACGCCAAGGAGGCCTGCAGGTAGTCCCGCGGCACCGCGGTCAGCGCATCTTCGGTGATCGAGACGATGGTCGGGAGCGCCATCACCGCGAGCAGCAGCGCGCCGTTCGCGGCGGTCAAGCCGGACTGCAGTCCAAAGACCCGCGCCAGCACCGGGCCAACGATGACGATACCGACAAAGCCCAACACCACCGAGGGGATCGCGGCGAGCACCTCGATGAGCGGCTTCAGCACCTCGCGCACGCGGGGCGGAGCGACATACGCCAGCCATGCGGCGGCGCCGATGCCCAAGGGTGCGGCGATTCCGAGCGCGGCGAGGGTCACGAGGAGCGTGGACACGACCATCGCGCCGACGCCGTAGTAGGCGGTCCCGCCGGTGGGGTTCCACACCGTGCTGCCCAGAAAGTCACCGCCCACCGAGGGAGCGGGCGGAGGCTCTTTGGGGAGCGCAGCGAACTCGGCGTCGTTGAACAGCGCGCGCTGCTCTACGGTGAGCGTGCTCTGCGCCACGCCCTCGTTCCCGGTGAACGCGTCCCTCGCTTGCACAAACAGCACGCCGAAAATGCCGACAAGCACAGCGATCGAGACCATCGCCGCCGCGGTAAACGCAGCGCGGATCATCGACTCCCGTGCCCGCCGCATTCCGCCGCCGGTGAGCGGGGCGCCCACCGACCGCGCGTCTGATACGACCTGCTCCACCTACGAGCCCAACAGCGCCGTGTTTTCCGCGATCTTGTCCGGGAACACCGGGTAGAAGCCTTCGGAGGCGATGATCGCCTTTCCGGCGTCGCTCGCTTCAAACAGCAGGAAGTCGCGGAGCGCGCCTTCGGGCTTGCCGTTCATGAACTGGTAGAGCGGACGGGCGAGCGGGTACTTGCCCGACAGCACCGCGGCTTCGTCGCCCGGGGCGATCTCGACGCCGTCCACCACGAGGCTGAGCAGCTTGATGCCCTCCTTGCCGCGCACGTAGCCCGCTGCGACGTAGCCCATGCCGGCTTCGTCGCTGGTCACGCCCTCGACGATCTGCGCGTTGCCGTTCATCTGCTTGACTTCGGCGGAGTACTCGGCCCCGCCAAGCGCGACCTTCTTGAAGTAGCTGTAGGTGCCCGAATTCGACTGCCGTCCGTACATGCTGACCGGGGTGTCCGCCCCGCCGAGCGCCTTCCAGGACTTCTGGGCGCCGCTGAACACCGCGCCCACGTCCGCGACGGTGATCTTCGTGAGCGGGTTCTTCGCGTTCACGACCACGCCGACGGCGTCGGTCGCGAAAACAAAGGCGCGAGGCGTGACCTGCTTCTCCAATGCTTTGACTTTCTCTTCGGACTCGAAGTCACGCGAGGAGTTGGCGAGCTGGCAGGAGCCATCGATGAGCGAGGCCACACCGGTCCCCGATCCGCCGCCCGTCACGCTGATCGCGACCGTGGGGTTGGTCTTCATGAACTCTTCGGCCAACTTCTGCACGACGTTGACCTCGGAGTCCGAGCCCTTGATCACGATCTCGGTCTTCTGGGGCGCAGGGGCGACGGCTGCGGGCTTCTCAGCCTCCGGGCTGGAACAAGCGAACAGCGTAGCGGCGAGAGAGAGCGAGAGGATCATCGATGGGCTCCTGAGTGGCCGCACCCTATGGGACGAATGTGACGAAATGGAAACGCCCCGGTGACGACCTCGGAGCCGCTTTCGCCAGGCGCTCAGCGGGCTCCACCTTTGGGGTCAACTTTCGGCTCAAACCGGTCCGGCGCCGTAGGGATCAACCCCGTCAACCATCCCACACCCGAGTCCGGGAACGCATCGGTGTACGGCACATACGGCTTCACGTCTAAGACCGGCGTCCCGTCCAGCAGATCGATGCCCAGCACATGAAGGATGTTCCCCTCCACGCCAACAAGGCGCAACGCAGAGAGACCGATCGGGTTTGGGCGGTGCGGCGCCCGCGTCGACAGCACGCCGCGACGCACCTTCGGCCCCCGCGGCGGCACGACCGTGGCCGACCAGCCGCGGTTGAGGTGCAACCACGCGACGACCCAGATGCGGTCGAAGCCCGCCAGATCGGCAGCGGCCACCGCGAGGTCCTCGCGAAGCACGATCTGGGCAGCCTGCAGCGTGTCGCCCAACACCTGCTCCGTGACGCCGGGCTGCCGCGGCGTCCCAAAGCGCTCGGTGTAAGGGGAGCGCACCCGTCCGATGGGCTCCAGCTGCACCGAAGCGATGGGCTCGGCGGCGCTGGTGTGGTCCTGAACGGGCTTGGAGCGCAGCACGCTTAGGGGGCGCTCGGAGGCGGCGAGGACTGCATCTTCTGGACCACGCGGGTCGCGAGCTCGCGGCCCCAGCTCTGGCCGACAGCCATCGCATCCGCAGTGAGCGCCGGCGTCTCGGCGATGAGCTTGTGGCCCACAGGGGTGCGGTAGAACGCGATCATCGCGCGCACCTCATCCCGGCTGAAGTGGGAGGCATAGACCGGCACCAAGACCTCGACCAGCTCCTCGCCCTTCATCTCGGCCCGAAAAGTCACCCAGAAGTCTTCGGGAATATCGGGACGCAGCGCCTTCATCTGGTCGAGCATCACCAGCATGTTCTGTAGCGCCAAGTCGCCCGCCCCGGTGAGCTGCAGCAGCGTACGAATGTCGCCGGCCAGGACCGGATCGACTGGCTTTGGCGTGACCACCCCGCCCATCACGCCGCCTACGGTCTCGGCCGAGCCATCGGCCGAAGCAGGCAAAGCGGACGCGGTCGCATCGCTGGCGTAGGCGGGGGCGAGTAGAGCGCACAAGAGGACGATCATCGTGTCCCGATAACCACTGCCGGCGCGAACAGGCTACACCGCGCCCATGATCGACATCCAACCCACCTTCGAATGGCTGGTCAATGGCGCGGAAGGTGCAAAAGCACCCGAAGCCATGCTGCAGCGCATCTGCGATGACCTGCGCGCCGCCGATGTGCCGATTCACCGTGCCGAGGCGTTCGTGCGGACGCTGCATCCAAACATTGCGGGGCGCAGCTTCATCTGGCAGGAGGGTCAGAAGGTTGTGGTCGTTGAACGGTCGTATGCGTACCTCAACACCCCCGAGTTCCTCGCCAGCCCGATGGCCGAGGCCTGCCGCACGGGGGAATACGCGCGGCGGGACTTGCACGGCGCCTTCGAAGCCGCGCTCCAGCCCTTGGTCGACGAGGGGTACCGGGATGTCGTCGTTGCACCTCTGAAGTTCCTCACCGGGGAAAATCATGTCGCGACCTTCGCCTCCCGGGACGGCTTCAGCGACGAACACCTCCGCGCCATCCGACTGCTCATCCCGCCCCTCGCGCGGCTTGGCGAGATCTTCGCGCTGCTGCGCACCGCCACGAACCTGCTCAGCACCTACGTGGGCCGCAACGCGGGCTCGCGCATCCTCGGCGGTCAAATCCAGCTTGGGGACACCGATACGCTACGCGCCGTCATCTGGTTCTCGGACCTGCGCGGGTTCACCTCCCTCGCCCAACGCGTCGCCCCCGCTCAGGTCATCCGCGCGCTCAATGAGCTGTTCGAGTGCCAAATCCCCGCGATCGAAGCCCACGGCGGCGAGGTCCTCAAGTTCATCGGTGATGGCCTGCTGGCGATATTCCCTTTCGATGCTGCCACGGGTCCCACCGAGGAGCGCTGCAAAGCCGCCTTGGATGCGGTCACCGAGTCGCTCGCGAACCTCGAAGCACGAAACCGGGTGCGGACCGCCACCGGCGACGACGCCATTCATTTCGGCGTCGCGCTGCATTACGGCGAGGTCTCCTACGGAAACATCGGCGGGGCCAACCGCCTCGACTTCACGTGCATCGGGCCCGCCGTCAACCTCGCAGCGCGCCTGGAGACGCTCACGAGCAGCTTGGGCCGCGAAGTCGTGCTCAGCGAGGCGTTCGCCGAGCTGGTCGGCGTTCCGACGACGCCGTTAGGCTCCTTCGCGCTCAAGGGCGTAGAGGGCAGCGTCGCGGCGTTCGCGCCCGCGAGTGGGGGCTGGATCACCGCGTCCGCCCCCGCTGACCCGCGCATCATCGGTTAGGCCGCGCCCATGGAATCCCTGACCGTCTGCATCCATGGCGTATCTGGCTACACCGGCGCGGAGTGTGTGCGCTGGGTGCTGAATCACCCGCGACTCACCCTGACGGGCGCTACCGCCCAGAAAGCCGCTGGCAAGCCCTTAGCTGCGCTCTGGCCGCGGCTCGGTCGCACCGCCGTCGGCCAGATGGTCGTGCAAGCTGGCCCGGTCGACGCCGACGTACATCTGCTGTGCTTGCCGCATGGACAGGCGGTGATCCACGCGCCCGAGCTGCGCGGCATGGTCGTGGACCTGTCGGGTGATCACCGCCTCGCTGAGCCCGTGCACAGCGCGGCCTACGGCTTTGCCCGCGAGACCCCGCCATGGCTGTACGGCCTGCCTGAGCTGGGCGTAGAGCGCTACGCCGGTCAGACGCGCGTCGCGAACCCCGGCTGCTTTGCGAGCGCGCTCGCGTTGGCGTTGCTCCCTGCTGCGTCACGCCTGCCCGACGTCATCTACGCCACTGGCCTCACCGGCTCGACCGGCTCTGGCGCGACGCCCTCCGAAGGCACCCATCATCCGATGAGGGACGAAAACCTGCGTCCGTACAAGGTGCTCGCCCACCAGCACGTACCCGAGGTGCAACGCGCGCTCGCCGAAGCCGGAGGTCCCGCCTGCGCGAGCGTGCAGTTCGTGCCGATCTCCGCCCCAATTCGGCGCGGCATCCTCGTGAGTATCCCGCTACCCGGCGCAGAGATCGCGCAGTACAAGAAGTTCTACGCCGGGAACCCGCTGGTGACTGTCTCCGATCAGCCTCCCGACCTGCTGTCGGTGACCGGAACCCCGCTCACGCAGGTCTCCGTCGTCCGCCCTCGGGACGGCAACGGCGATCACGCCGTGGTGTTCAGCGTCATCGACAACCTCGGGCGCGGCGCGGCGTCTCAGGCGATCGCCAACGTCAACTTGATGATGGGATGGCCGGTGGATCTGGGGTTGGGAGCGTTTGGGGCGCTGGTTTAGGGGGCGGGGCCCTACTCGTCGGCCCCGGCAATCAGTAGCTTCGGGAGAGGATCAGGTACGCCGCAGTGGCGCGACGGTCCCGCCAGCTACTGGGTTCGGGCCACACCTGAGACAAAGTAAACACCAGAAATCTCGGAGTTACCATTGTTGTAAGGCACGATGCCGGTGGGAACCGTGGCGCGGCCGAGGGTGATGATGATGTAGCGGTTAGTCGCCCAGGAGCGCCAAACGCCGGAGGGGATGTTGAAGCTGCCGTCGTCGTTCAACGCGCAGGTCACTTCTTCTACGACGAGGGAACCCGCGGAGTCGAGCAGCTGAAGGTCGGCGATCATGTAGTCACCGCCTCCACCGCTCCATTGCAGCGAGAAGGTCGAGCGCTGCACGTTGGGGGCGCTGCTGCCGGCGATGGCGGGCGAGGTGACGTTGAAGGTTCCGGGAGTTTCGGCGATGTTGGGCATCGCAAACGCGGGGAACGCAGTCCCCGACAGGGTGTCCTGATCGTAGGTGCCGTTGGAAGCGTACTGAGCATTCGTTAGGTTTGTATTGCTGAATTGTGATGCAATACGATCCCACCCAAAGTCGATATTTCCGCCGTTCGAGCCGGTCCAAGATGCGGTAGACGCACCCATGTCATAATAGACGAACGAGGTGCTATCAGAGTAACTAGACGCGCAGGTATCCATCGTGCTGGTCCAAGTCTGGTAGGACTTGAATGAGGTAGGAGCATTGTAAAAATAAGAAGCTGCTCCGAAGTCGGTGGCGGAGGCGCCCCACATGCTGCCGACGTAGTGGTACCAATAGATCATACCTGCTGCCGCGGTCTGCCCGGTGGCGTCTTCGAAGTACTCGAAGCCGCCGGCCAGCGTGGCCGAGTCGGCATCGGTGGCAACTTCGACGTCGACTGCGCCTTCTGCGCCCGACGACGGCGTGTGGACATGGACCTCGTTGGCGGTGACCGAATCGATAGTGGCGACATTGCCGCCAAAACGCACGGAGACTGAGTCGTCGAAAGGTCCCCCCTTAATCGTCACCGCGACATCGCCGGCTGTGGTTCCGAATTCGGGAGTCACGCTGACGACGCGCATCGGGTCAGCATCTGCGTCGGTGTCCGCGTCTGCGTCGGTGTCCGCGTCGGTGTCGGTGTCCGCGTCGGTGTCGGTGTCCGCGTCGGCGTCGGTATCCGTGTCACCCAACGGGACACACGTACCGCCCTCGAAGGCATACCCCTCTCTGCAGGTAGGTGAGCATCCTGAGAGTATAAACAAGGAGAGTATGAGCATCAGTCGTGTGCCTTTTTTAAAATGGGAGTTCCTTATAACCGTGTTCGGCCGGTCAACAATCCGGGCTGAACGGCTAATCGCTGGAATGCGCACCGCCAAAGCTATTTCAGCCTCACTTTTCTGCCGAAGCGCGCTCGGACTAGCGCTGCTCGGCAGCTGCCTTCCGCAGGCTAGCTTGCGCGATACCGCAGACTCCGGGAGCGACAGCTGCGACAACCCCGTCACCAAAGCGGTGCTGATGGACCTATACGCCGATCAAATATGCCCGCTCATTTCGATTTGCAATCCAAACAGTTGGACGGAGACTGAATGCCGGGCGTCCTACGCGGCGATTCGGGATGGGGATTCACTCTGCGTAGATGAATGCGACGCAGCCGAATGTGCCACGGTGATTCAGGCGGTCGCGGACTGCGAAACCTACGACGCAGCGGTAGCAGCAGACGCCTGCTACGGGCTCTTGCAGGAGGACTGCGAGTAATACCGTCGGATCTTGATTCGGCTTGTTCCTCGCCTGTGTCCGACGCGTCTGGCTTCGTTGGTTTTCCTCGCCTGCCCCGGCAGGCTTCGTCAAATCCGCCTTGCCATCCACGCCGGCCTCGACGGCGATCCACCAATCCGAATCATCGACCG
>CAIUMM010000083.1 GCA_903900265.1 uncultured Pseudomonadota bacterium | reverse complement strand
GGCACAAAGCGCGCTTGGGTGTCGAGGCTGAGCGCCTCGGCGACCGCCTTGTATTTGAGCTTCCCGGCGATGCGCTTGCCCGGATCGCTGACGCCCTCTTCTAACACGATGGCGCCGGGCTCGGCGATGTCCTTGTTCAGACCCTCGTAGTAGCCGCTGTCGCCGATGTGCATCATCCCGACGAGCCGCACGCGCTGGCCGTTTCGGTACCAGTCGTGTTGCGCGAGATGCAGGCCGTTGGTGCGGATTTGCAGGTAACCGTGGGTGGCGTAGTCTACGGCTTGGACGATCTCGAGCGTGAGCAGGATCACGCACGCGATCGCGGGCGCGATCCCCATCCAGAAGCCGCCGAGGAGCGCGTGGCGCCAGGTGAACGAAGGGCCGACGAGGTCGGCCTCATCCAGCCACCAACGCCCGCTGCGTCGTCGGATCGCGAGCGCGGCGTCGAGCACGATCCCTGCTTGCAGACCCGCTACCGGCAGCGGGGCGAGGGGAGAGAGCCCGAACGCACAGAGCAGCGGGATCGGCGCCAGCACCGCCGCGACTCCGGGGAACAGCGCGGCGATCGCCACCGGCCGCCACGGCACCATCGGCGTCACCGACAGCACGAGCCCCATCCCGCCGGACAGCAACAGCGCCAGTCCGGCGACGGTCGCCCGGAGCGATTCGGCGGGGTGACCGAAACCCAGCGCGGCCCCGGCGGCGTCTCCCGCGGACATCAGCGCGTCGGCCGCGAGCGCGACGAGCAAGGCGTTGACCCACCACGCCAACAGGCGCCTCACAGCGCCCTGCCGCTCAGCCGATCATCGGCCGGAACGCGACCCATCCGAGCACAACACGCGCACGTGCATGTGGTTGTCGTGCTTCGGTGCGTGACGCACGATGCCGGTGCGATCCCACGGGTGCGCTTCGAGGGGGAAGATCTCTTCGGCTTCGGCGACGGTCAACAACCCGGCTTTGGTGGTGTAGGCGCGCAGGCGAGCGATGTGCGCGTGGTCCAGCAGGATGAAGTCGATGTTGCCGGTGTCGAGGAACGCGGAGATCAGCGCCCAGTTTGCGACCACGTCGAAGTTGTCGCCCAACGAGTCAAAGCCACGGAGGTTCTGTTTCCCGCCGGTGGAGTAGATGCCGATGTCGGCGTCGACCCCGCCGCGATGGCTCAGATGGCCGGACTGGAAGCCACCGCGCTCGTGCGAGATGTCCCCAATGGTGACCGGCGAGGCGTCGGGCATCAGCCAGCGCATGTGGCGGGTAGCGGACACGATCGCGTCGATCATCTCGCTGGTGCCCCACTCAGACTCCGGCGTCTGGCGGGTGAAGAACAGCGGGAGGTCCGGGAGCTGCACGCCGTTTTCGAGGTACTGGTCCGAGCATCCCACCGACGCGGTGTCCGCTCCGCCTTCCGGGCTGTAGCCGTCTGCTTCGGCCGGCACCACGGCACCCTCGAGCGTAGGGCCGAATTCGGCACCTTTGGCAAGGATGGCGGTGAGGAGCAAGGCGATCAACGGCACACTCGGAGGAGAGAATCAGGTGGGAGGAACGAAGTTGGGCTGGCCGGCACGGAAGTGACGAAGCGGCAACGGGGCGACCTTACCAACTCGGCGGCAGGTTGGGAACCCGGGTGGAACCTTTTTTACGCACCCCTGCGTTGGGAATTCGCAGCAGCGTCAAGAGCTGCGTCGATTAGCTTGCGTTGCAAGGTCAATATGGCGGAGCACTAATTCCAGTATTCGTAGCCGCGGAGTTGTCTCTTTTTGTGGGTCTCGGGCTCGGGCGGCCGGTTTTGTGGTGCGGTGATGTGTGCGCGCTTACGGTCCGGACCATGCGCGGAGCGCGTCGAGGAAGCTGGCCCCGTACTTCGCGAACTTCTTTTCCCCCATCCCGTGTATCGCCATCATCGCCGAGCGGGTGACGGGGCGCTTTTCGACCATGTCCTGCAGCGTGCGATCGGCAGCGACGACATAGGCAGGGACGTCCTCTGCGCGTGCCAGCTCGGTGCGGATGTCTTTGAGGTGGATGAGCAGGTCGCGCTGCACGCCGACCGGCGCTTTGGCCTCGGGGCGCGCGCGCACCACCTTCTGGCCCATCGGGAAGTTCATACGAAAGTCTGTGGCTTTCTGCATCATCACCTGCTCGCCCAAGGGCGAGAGGTTGATCACCGCGAACGTACGATCGGTGCCTTTCACCGCACGGGTGATCAGCGAGCGCTCGATGGCGCCGGCCCGTTCGAGCTCGCCGAGCACGCTCTCTACCTCCCGCTGAGTGAACTGGCTGAGGATTCCAAAGGTCGTAAGCCGCTCAAAGCCGAAGGCCGTCACCACGGGATCGGTGCTGCCGGTCAGGACCTTGGCGACCAGATCCGGCTTGAAGCCATCGGAGTTTGCGTTGCGGGCGGCCATGCGCGCCACGCAGGCCAAGACCTTCCGCACGATGGTCTCTTCGTCGGGGGCGAGGGGTTGCGGGCCCGTCGCGATCTTGCGGCCTTCGCGGCAGCCGTCGCAGTCGCCGCAGCGCTCCCACGGGGGCGTGTCGCCGAAGTACTCCAGCAGGTAACGTCGGCGGCAACCTGCGTGGCCGTAGTCCACCATCTTCTGGAGCTTGGTCATCTCGGCGGCGCGCCGCGCCTTCATGGCGCGCTCGTCGAGGTTGAGCGTCTCCCCAGGTTTGAGCAGCTCAAATCCGCCCGTGCGATCCGGCGCCGTGTAGGTGAGGGCGCCGCGCTGCTCGAGCCCCCGCAGCGCGAGCGTCACCTGCTCGCGGGAGAGGTCGAGCTCCTCGGCGATGCGATCGGGCCAGACGCCCAGCACTTCGCTGGCGTGTTGGGGGGACGCGGTGGGGGCCTCACCGGCGCGCGCCGTCAACCACGCCAGCACCTGACGGCGATGGTTGTCGGGCTCGTTGCGCAGCGCCACCGCTTTTCCGGTCAGCTGAACGTGGCCCGCGCGCTCGGTGGGGGCGATGCGCCGCACATAGCCTTCGCGCTGAAGTACGTAGATACAACTTCCCGAAGCCCGGTCACCGCCGGCATCGTCGGGCAGCACGCTCGCGAGCTGCTCCAGCCCGAGGAACACCGGGTTTTCGCCGTTCTCATTCAGCTTTGCCCAGATTCGCTGTACCCAGTCGGCGGGTGGGTGCGACAGGTTGATGAAGAACTCCTGCGTGCGCCGGTCTTCTTCCCGGTACAGCAACACCACCCGGCTGCGCTCGCCGTCGCGGCCGGCGCGGCCCATCTCCTGATAATAGGCTTCGATCGTGCCGGGCATGTCGTAGTGCACGACGGTGCGGACGTTCTGCTTGTCCACGCCCATACCGAACGCGTTGGTCGCGACGACCACCGGGGATTCGCCGGACATGAAGGCGTCTTGAACGGCGTTCCGCTCCTCGTGTTCCAAGCCGCCATGGTACATTTTTACGCGTTTGGAGCCCAGCGAGGACTTCAACGCTTCGGTGGCGCGCTCGACGTTCTTGCGCGTTGCGGCGTACACCAGCGTCGAGCCAGACCCGACGAGCGAGGCCAGCACGCTGTCCTTTTCGCGTGGACCCGCGACCTCGATCACCTCGAGGCGCAGGTTGGTGCGGTCAAAGCCGGTGACGAAACGACGCGCATCCGGGATGCGCAGCGCCCGGAGTATGTCCGTTTGTACCATCGGAGTTGCCGTGGCAGTCAACGCGACGGTGCGCGGCGAGCCGAGGTCTTCACGCACCTGCCCGAGCCGGAGGTAGTCGGGACGAAAGTCGTGGCCCCATTGGCTTAGGCAGTGGGCTTCATCGAGCGCGAGCAGGCGTACCCCCGCCACGCAGAGGCGCTCGACGAACGCAGGTGTGAACCGCTCGGGCGCGACGAACACGATCTCCCACTCGCCTTCTTGAACCTCACGAAGTCGAGTGCGGCGCTCTTCTACGGTCAACGTGGAGTTGATGAGCGTGGCCTTCACGCCCTTCTTTTGCAGGCCTTCGACCTGATCCTTCATCAGCGCGATCAGCGGGGAGACGACCACTGCGACGCCCTTCTGGCGTGTGGTGAGCGCGATCGCCGGCAGCTGGTAGCAGAGCGATTTGCCCGCGCCGGTGGGCATCACGACCAGCGCGTCGCCGTCATCGACGATGTGCTCGACGATCTCGGCTTGCCCGTGGCGAAAGGACGGAAATCCGAGCCGTTGCGTCAGCAGATGTTCGAGCGAGTGCGTCACCCCGGGCGAGTACCCGGGCACCCGCTCGCCGTCGAGGTGCGCAGGCCGGTCGCTCTCGAATATCCGCGGCGCGGGTCGGCGTTCAACTGACGTAGCGCAAGCGGGACAGCGCCTCTTCGACTCCCGACAGGTCGCCACTACCGGCTTCCCATGCCGAAAACATCGCCTCCAGCTCGGCCCGAATCTCCGTCGCGCGCACCGCCGCGCGCGCTGCCCTACTGCCCGGAGACTCCTCTTCTTCCTCGCGCCATTCGAACATCTCGGCGAGGAACTCCGGGCTTAGGGTCACGCCTTTCTCCTTCGGAACCGGCGAGCCGGTTGCGAGGTACCAAGCGCGCTTGACCTCGTCCTTCAGCAGACGTCTGGCCTCGTTGACGCCGGCGGTCCATTGCAGCGCGTACATGCGATCGGCGGCAGACTTGCCGCCTTGACGATCGGGGTGGATCAATCGGGCAAGTTCCCGGTAGCGGGCTTCAAGATCGAGCAGATCGAGGTGCCAAACCGGCGACAGTCCGAAGACCGCGTAGGGGTCGATCACCACCGGGGGCGCCTGCACCGCTCCGCAGCCCACACACACGACCCCCGCCGGTTCATGGCAGGTGCGGCAGGGGCGTGTGGTCCGCGGTCCTTTGACGTTGGGCGCGGCGGGGGCGGAATCGGCGGGGGTCGACATCAGACCGAGAAGCTCTCCCCGCACGAACAGCTCTTGCCGGCGAGGGGATTGTGGAATTCAAAGCCGGTTTTCATGAGCTCCGACTTCCAGTCCACTTCGGTGCCGTTGACGAACAGGTAGGACTTGCGGTCGATGACCACCTTGACCTTTTCGGCGTCCCCGAACTCGAAGACCTTGTCCTTCGGATCGGGCGTTTCGGCAAAGTCCACAAAGTACGACAGGCCCGAGCACCCGCCACCCCGGATGCCGATCCGGAAGAAGTGGTCAGGGGTCTGCCGCTTGAGCTTGAGCTCGTTGATGCGGCTTACCGCACGTTCCGTAAGTTGAATGGCCATAAGGAGCCTCGGTGTTTAGGTCTGGGCCGACAGTTTCAACGCGCGCTTCTTCTGGTAGTCGGCGATCGCGGCCTTGATCGCGTCTTCGGCGAGCACCGAGCAGTGGATCTTCACCGGGGGCAGGTTCAGCTCCTCGGCGATGGTGCTGTTCTCGATGCCCATCGCGTACTCGATGGACTTGCCCTTGACCATCTCGGTCACCAGCGAGCTGGACGCGATCGCCGAGCCGCAGCCGAAGGTCTTGAACTTGGCATCTTCGATGATGCCGTCGTCGCTGATGCGCAGCTGCAGCTTCATGACGTCGCCGCACGCGGGGGCGCCGACGAGGCCGGTGCCTACATCTTCGGCGTTCTTGTCGAGCGTGCCGACGTTGCGGGGGTTTTCGTAGTGATCGACGACTTTGTCAGAGTAGGCCATGGGGGCTCCTGTTCGTGTGTGTGTGTGTGCTGTATTTTTGGAAGCGGCTCGTGCGCGGTCTAGGACTAGTGCGCGGTCCAGGAGATGGACTTCAGGTCCACGCCCTCTTTGACCAGCTCGTAGAGAGGGCTCATGTCGCGGAGCCAACCGACCTTCTTGGCGATGAGATCGGCCGCGAAGTCAATCTCTTCGACGGTGTTGAACCGGCCAATGCCGAAGCGGATCGAGGTGTGGGCAAGCTCGACCTCGACGCCGAGGGCGCGAAGCACGTAGCTGGGCTCGAGGCTGGCGCTGGTGCAGGCGGAGCCGGACGACACCGCCAGATCCTTGATCGCCATCATCATCGCTTCGCCTTCGCAGTAGGCGAGGCTGACGTTCAAGTTGTTGGGGAGGCGGTGCTCCCACGATCCGTTGAGGTACACCTCGTCGATGGTCTGCAGCTTGGTCCAAAGACGGTCGCGAAGGCCGCGCACGCGCTCGACCTCGCCATTGGTGAACGCGGCTTTTGCGAGCTCGGCGGCTTTCCCGAGGCCGACGATCTGGTGCACCGCATGGGTGCCCGAGCGAATGCCGCGCTCCTGCCCGCCGCCGTACAGCATCGGCTCGAGGCGGATGCGCGGGCGACCCCGGCGTACGTAGAGCGCGCCGATGCCCTTGGGGCCATACATCTTGTGGGCCGACAAGCTGACGAGATCAACGTTCAGCGCGGTGACGTCGAAGGGGATCTTGCCTAAGGTCTGCACGGCGTCGGTGTGGAAGATCACGCCTTTTTCGCGGCAGATCGCGCCGATCGCGGCGATGTCTTGCACGACGCCGATCTCGTTGTTGGCGTGCATGATGCTCACCAGCACGGTGTCCTCGCGGATCGCGTCGCGAACCTGCTCGGGGGTGATCAAACCCTCGTTGTCGACCGGCAGGTAGGTGACTTCAAAACCCTCTTTTTCAAGTGCGTGGCACGCGTCAAGCACGGCTTTGTGCTCGATGTTCGTGGTGATGAGGTGCCGGCCTTTGTCCTTGTAGAACCGCGCGACGCCCAGCACGGCGAGGTTGTCGGACTCGGTCGCGCCTGAGGTGTAGACGATCTCCTTGGGATCGGCGCCGATGAGGTCGGCGAGCTGTTCGCGGGCCAGATCCACCCCGGCCTGCGCGCCCCAACCGAAGGCGTGGTTGCGGGATCCGGCGTTGCCGTAGATCTCGGTCAGGTAAGGCAGCATCGCTTCGACCACCGCGGGGTCGCAGCGGGTGGTCGCGTGATTGTCAAGATAGACAGGGAGTTTCATGCCGATTCCGGGTGATTTGGATGGGGCGACACGGCGGCGACCATCATCGGAGGCTCTTTCCCCTGATGCTCGGTGTCGTCGCAGGTGTGGCAGCGTGTTTTTTCGGTGGCGGGCGCGCACGCCTTGCACGCCGACAGGTACAAAATCGAGCTTTGGAGCTGCAGCTCGAGCGCCCGCAACCGCGCGACCTGGTCGCGGGTGGCGGAGAGCTTCTGCGCGTAGAAGCTGCGCAGCTCGGTCATCATCGCGGGGCCCGAAGGCTGCGCGTGCAGGTCCGAGAGGAAGGTCTGGATGTCGGGGAGCGAGAACCCCAGGTCCTGCAAGCGCGCGATCCACTCGATGCGGAGCAGCGCCTGCTCGTCGTACAAACGGAAGCCACCCTTGGTGCGTGCAGCCGGCTCCAGCAGCCCAAGCTCTTCGTAGAAGTGTAGGGTCCGAATGGTTTTTCCCGACCGCTCGGCAAGCTCACCGATGCGCATCGGCGCGACGGAAGCGGCGGGGTTGGCGGGCACTGGGTCCACAGACTCTCACGTTTACGTAAGAGTTATAGTGCAAGGGTCGGGGGCCGTCAACGGGATTGGGGCTCTGGCGCGGGTCCGGCGCCACGTCCTCGCGCTTCGGTGACGCCGCATACCCCGCGCCGCGTGTGCGCGGAGGCGCGGCGGTCGGCCGGCTACTTGTAGTCCTTGGGGTCGAGCCCGAATTCCTTCATGCGCGTGTAGAGGGTGCGGCGGGTGATGCCGGCGGCCTCGGCGGTCTCGATGAGCTTGCCCTGGTTTCGAGCGAGCAGCTTGTGCAGGTACGCCCGTTCGATCTGACTGACGTAGCGCTGGGTGAGCTGGGGGAGGGGGATGGTGTCGTCGATGAACATCCCGGTGGGGCTCGCGGTCTCCTGCGGGCTCGCGAGCTCGCGGGGCATCAGATCGGCGGTGAGCGGGGCGCCGTTGCAGAGGATGACCCAGCGCTCGCACATCGCGCGCAGCTGACGGACGTTGCCCGGCCAGCGGTACGCGAGCACGCGCTCCAAGGACTCGGGCGTGACCGCCGGAGCGGGCAGCTCGTACTCCTCGGCCGCGTCATGCAGAAAGTGACGAAGCAGCAGCGGGATGTCCTCCACCCGCTCTCGCAGCGGGGGCAGAAACACCGGAAACACGTTCAACCGGTAGTAGAGGTCTTCGCGGAAGCGACCGTCTTTGGTCGCTGTCTCGAGCGCGACGTTGGTCGCGGCGATGATGCGCACGTCGACCTTCACTGATTCGGTGCCGCCTACGCGCCGGAAGGTCATGTCCTCGAGCACGCGCAGCAGGTTCACCTGCACGGAGAGCGAGGTCTCGCCGAGCTCATCGAGGAACAGCGAGCCGCCGTCGGCCATCTCGAACACGCCCATGCGCTTGCCGAGCGCGCCGGTGAAGCTGCCCTTTTCATGCCCGAACAGCTCGCTCTCGAGCAGCGTCTCGGTGAACGCGCCGCAGTTCACGCCGATCAGCGGCTTGACCCTCCGCCGCGAGCGCTCGTGGATCGCGCGGGCCACCAGCTCCTTACCCGTGCCGGTCTCCCCGCGGATCAGCACGGTGGCGTCGGTGCCGGCGACCGATCGGATCGAGTCAAAAACCCGCATCATCTTCGGGCTCTGCGACAGCAGCTGGGTGAAGCCGTAGCGATCCTTGGCGTTGGCGCTCGCCGACGCGAGCTGTCGCGCTGCGCGCACTTCTGAGAGCTGCCGAACGACCTTTTCGGACAACAAGCCGGGCGACACCGGGCGACCGATGTAGTCCGCCGCGCCGGCCCGCAGCGCCTGCACCGCGCCCTCTACCGTCGCGACGCCGGCGAGCGCGATCACCGGCAACGTTCGATTCTTCGAGCGCAGCGCCTCGATCATCCGCATGCCGGGCAGATCCGCGGTGTCCAGCGCCGCGACCACCACGTCCGGCAGCACTTGTTGGGCGAGCGCGAGGCCCTCTTGGGCGTTGGCGCAGTGCAACACCGCGCGGCCGTCTAGCTGCAGCGCGACGCGCGCGAGTCTCCCAGACGGATCGCTGGGGTCGATCACCAGGATGGTCTCGCGTTCAGCCATGGCGGAGGCCTATCCTGCCCTGCGGTTTCGGATAGACTGAAATCATGGCGTCATTTTCTCGTGTGCTGGGTGGCTTGGCGGTTGCGGCCGGAGGTCTGCTGCTCGTCGTCGTGGTGGCAGGCGGATGGGCTGCGTTGCGCATCAGCAACCTGCACAGCACACAGGCCTACACCGTGTCGACGGCGTTCCTGAAGTCCAGCAAAGCCCTGCGCGTGCAGCTTGGGGACGACGCCCAGATCAACCCGCTGGTCTGGGGTTCGGTCGACTCCCGGCTTGACGGCAGCGGGACGGCTACGCTGACCCACGTCATCACGTCCTCCAAGGGGCTGCGGTTTGTGACGGTAGACCTCCAAAAGACGGACAACGTCTGGATCGCGAACGGAGCCAGCGGCGACAGCGAGGGCGCCGCGTTTCAGCTGCAGCCCGAGCCCGCGTATGCGCTGGTGCCGCACGATCCGGCCAAGGCGATCGAAGCGCTCACGCGCGGGGACACCGCCTACGCCGCAAACGACTTCCCGGCGGCGATTCTGGAGTATGACAGCGCGGTCGCGCTGGACCCCAACAACCCGGCGTGCTGGTTGGCGCGGGGGCGCGCGCACGGGCGTCAGGGGGACGCCGACCAGGCGCTCGCCGATCTCGATCAGGCCGCCCTCCTCGGCCCGACCAACGCGGATATCTGGGAGGCGCTGAGCTGGGCGCGGCTCCATTCTTCGCACGATCGGGAGGCGTTGGAGTCGCTGAATCGCCTGCTCGAGCTGCGGCCGGGAGACGCCCGGGGGCTCGGGATGCGCGCAGACGCCAACTCGAAGCTCGGCAATGACGCAGCAGCCCGCGAGGATGCTGCTGCGGCCTGTCTCGCCGGCGACTCGTTCGCCTGCAACCTGCAGCAGCACTTGCGCTGATCCTGCTGGGCGCGTGTTTTAGCCGCGCCGCTCGCCGCCGCTGACCCAAAGCTCCCAGGGATGTCCATTTCGTACATGGTTCGCCCGTAGTTCCATGCCCCACCGTGCTGCGGCTCGGCGCCCGTGCGCCGATACGACGTCGGCCGCCAGCACCGGAAACCCGCGCACCGCCTCGT
>CAIUMM010000082.1 GCA_903900265.1 uncultured Pseudomonadota bacterium | reverse complement strand
TGCGTCATTCCGGGCAGGTGATGTCGACCTGGACGCGATCGTTGACGAAGTCACACTCGTCGCCATCGGTGCCCGTGACCTGCAGGACCTGCAGGTTGCCCCAGTCCGAGCGAGGGACTTCGAAGGCAAAGCCCGCGGCCGCCGTCTGAGGGTCCATGCCGTCGTCAATGAGGTGGGTGGCGACGGTGTGCCAGCCGGTTCCGTCGTTGGTGGAGAGGGTGATGGTTGCGCCCGGTAGGGCACCCACACTGCCGAGGTTGGAGGCCTGAACCGCGAGAAACACCGTATCCGAGTCACAGCAAAGATCGGTGGCCGTGACGGTGAGATCCGGGTGCGGCCCGTCGTGCGCAGGTTGAGCCCGGAAGTTGTTGTAGGACTCCCAGTTCGGGATGGGCCAGACGGCAAGCCGCCCATCGTCCTGAATGGTGGTGACGTCGTAGTCGAGCTCGTTCCACACCGGGCGAGTTCGGGCCCAGCGGCCTTGCGCCGCGCCATAGGAGCGGATGACCCATTCGCCGGTGTCGCGGCGTCGTCCACCGACAACGATCTCGGCGCTGCCATCGAGGTCGACGTCGGCGATGGCGGGGCTGTCGTATTCCCAATCGTCGATCAAGCTTGTGTCGAACGCGAGCACGGTGCCGGTCGCGCCGTCGAGGATCCGGAGCCCGGAGTTTCCGACCGCGATCACCTCGTAGGCTCCGTCGCCATCAAGGTCCGCCATGACGACCGAGCCCCGCTCGGGGTACGCGGAAGGTAAGGACCAGCGCTTTTGGCCGCTCACGTCTACCAGAAACAGCTCTTCCCAGGTGTTGACCGCCATCTCGGGAACGCCGTCACCGTCAACGTCACCGACGGCAATGCCGTCCGTCTCGACCTGTCCACGCGGAAGGCGCCAGACTACTTCGCCGTTCGGTCGGGCGCGGAACGCGCCCGACCCGTCCACTCCCAGAAGAGCCAGTTCGCCGTCGACCATCACCGGCGCGGCCTGGAGACTGACTTCGTCCAGTCCGTTCCAAGGCGTCAGATCACCCGTGAGCGCATCCCATATGCCGAAGGTGCTCGCGATCTGCATTCGGCCGTTGCCGGTGAAGTCCCCGTGCGCGGCCATGGCGCAGTCAGTGGAGCTCCGACCTTGCGTGAACGTCATCGTGGCCCCATCAGCCCCAACCACAAGGTTGTGGCTGACGATTTCGGGCACGCCATCCCCATCGACGTCGAGCCATCGGCCAAAGCTGCCGAATTGGTCGGGCTCCGAGCGTCGCTCCGGTTCGGATTCCGACCACCAGGCAAGCGACCAGTCGCTTGGGCGATGCCAGGTGGCAGCAAGTCCGCCACCTTTGCCCCGGGCGAAGGTGGTCGTCTCGCCGTTGTCGGTAACCTCCATCCGGAAGGACGCGCGCTCGGACCCACCGGAACCATCCAACTCCACAATCCCTCTGGTGCCGCCGTCCTCGCTATGCAGTGCGTTTGTGTACACCACGGCGGGCACCTCGCCGGCGGCGGGGATCACCATCGGGAGCGCGTAGGGCGACGCCGGCACCTCCCACTCGATGGCGAGGTCCCAGCCGTCGAAATCGACCGTGTCACACGTGTCGCTCGAGGCCGGGCCGGCCGCGGCAAGAGGGACGCCCTCGCACTCGGCGCCTTGGGTCAGGGAGGGGTGTGGCGAGATCGGGTCCCAGATCTGGCCGACCGCGCCGGGGACCTCAATCGGCGGTGAGTGGAAGCCGTAGTCGCTGCACCCAGCCATCGTCACCGTTAGAAGGCTTCGCAACACGGGGCTACCAAGGACAGGATGTCAGGGACACGGTGCAACTGGTGAACGTTGCGAAACCCGTCGCACCGCAGGTGTCCGCGTCCGAGCCGCCGTCAACCACCTGCACCGCGGCCGTCCCAACTCCATCGAACACGGCGTCTGCCCCCGCCCCGCCGTAGATCTCATCCTCCCCGAAGCCCCCGCACGCCTGATCGGCACCCGACTCTCCCTCTATGTAATCGTCTCCGTCGTCGCCCTTGATCTTGTCGTTGTCGGCGCCGCCATACATGACATCATCGTCGTCGCCCCCGAACAGGATGTCCGTGCCCGCGTCGCCGTAGATCGTGTCAATTCCGGCATCCCCACGGATAATATCGGCTCCGGTGCCACCGTAGAGGATCTCCAGGTAGTTCAGGGCGAGCGTACGAGAACCGAGGATGTCGTCGTCGCCAGAGCTACCGTACACCGTCGCTGTGGCGCATTGAAGATTGTTGCTCCCAGCCTGGAGCTTGATGGTGTCTGCAGCGTCTGTGCCGTAGATGGTCTCAGAGATCGGCGTGTCGAAGTCGTTGCACACATCATCCAGACCCGAGTACTCGCAACAGAACAGTTCACCGTCGGCATCGGTCCCGAACCCCTGAAATGTGGTGCTGGAGGTGTTGACGAAGTTGCCAACGGCCCCCGATGTACCGCCCCCTGTGGCAAGGTTGCAGCTCACGGTCGTCGAGGTGAACGTGCAGACGTCCGGGCCGGTCGTTCCCTTGCAGAGCTTGCCCGCGAACGGGCCAGGGCAGGCTGCGAATGCAACGCTCGGATGGAAGGCAAGCATCATGCTGCTAAAACAGAGAATCTGGGCGAGTTGGGGGGGCGCATGGGAAGCTCCTTGTGGGTGGTGATTGACAGGCGGACTCAACCTATGGCCAGCCGTCCAGAGAACTCTACCGATCGCCGAGCAGAAGTCAACCTTTTTCGCCGTGTTCTTTGTCGAAGCGCTGCGTCGCCATTCTCTCGCGCACGCCAGGGCTGAACGTGATGCCCCCGCCCACCAAACCCCGCGCCACCTCCGAGGTTGTGACGGAGGGCGTCCAGATCCACAGCGGCGACGGTCGGACGAATGCGCATGACGCGCGCGGACTATCCCGGCGCGAGCGCCGGGCGCGCCTTCCCGGAGCGTGCCCCCGGGTTTGCGTTAGTCGCCGCCGAAGTGTGCGTCATTCCGGGCAGGTGATGTCGACCTGGACGCGATCGTTGACGAAGTCACACTCGTCGCCATCGGTGCCCGTGACCTGCAGGACCTGCAGGTTGCCCCAGTCCGAGCGAGGGACTTCGAAGG
>CAIUMM010000081.1 GCA_903900265.1 uncultured Pseudomonadota bacterium | reverse complement strand
GGCAGCGTCTGCGGGGATCGCGAAGGAGACCGTCGCGCCGCCATTGACGGCGAGTTCGGGAGAGCCGCCGATCTCGTAGTAGGCGCCTGCTCCGACAACGCCGGCGCCGCTGAGGGTCACGGTGTCGGTCCCGAGATCCGAGAGCACGAGCCCGTCCAACGCGATGGAGTCGCTGGAGGTGTTGTAGATCTCAAACCACTCGGCCGCGGGCTCGGCGTCCGGGTGCGGGTTCGACATCACCTCGGTGATGACCAGCTCGCCCACCGTAGGCGCGCGACCAAGATCCGCGTCGGTGTCGGAGTCGGTGTCGGTGTCGGAGTCGGTGTCCGAGTCCGTATCGGCGTCACTGTCGGCGTCGCTGTCGGTGTCGCTATCTGCATCGGCATCCGCGTCAGTATCGGCGTCTGCGTCCGTATCGGCGTCGGCGTTGGTGTCCGACTGGCTATCAGGAGGCCCGCCGGTGTCGGTGGATCCCTTCGGGAAACAACCGGTCAACGCCAAAAATGCAACGGGGAGACCAAAGGACAAACGAAGCATAAAGCACCTGAGCAACGCGTCCGCGGCTAACGCCGAAATCCGCGCGCGCAAGGCACGCCGAATGTGACGATTGGGTTAGCCACGAGCGGTGCGCCTACTCTGGTTGTTCATCGCGGTGCTCGAAGGCTGCCGGCCAACGCCGACGGCCCCGGACGTATTTCTGATCAGCGTCGACACCACGCGCGCCGACGCGATCTCCGCGTGGGGACTCGCTCCAGCAGGGCGCGAGGACCTGCGTGGCGTGCCGATCACGCCCCACATCGACGCCCTCGCAGCCAAGGGCGTTCGCTACGCATGGGCGTTTGCGCACGCTCCGAGCACCCTCGCATCGCACGCGACGGTGTTCACCGGCCACGAACCGCACGCCGTCGGGATTCCCCGCAACGGGTTCCCCTTGCTCCCCGGCGCAGAGACGCTCGCGGAGCGCCTGCACGGCCGGGGCTACGGCACGACCGCCGTGCTGGGCAGCAGCGCGCTCGCACGCCCGATGGGGATGGACCGAGGCTTTGACGCTTGGGACGAGCGCTTCTCGGTAGCGCGCAGCCGCCGCCATGAAGCCACCGCGACTGAAGTCACCGACCGCGCTCTAAGCGAGCTTCAAAGCCACAAAGGGTCGGCGCCGGTGTTCCTGTTCGTCCACTACTTCGACGCGCACGGGCCCTATCAGGCGCCCGCGCCCTTCGCCGGGCGATTTCACACCGGGGGGAAGGTGCTCCCCAGCGACCTGGACCGACTCGCGCAAGCATGTCGCGCAGGCCAGTGCGACGCGGCGGAGGTACGCGCGGCGATTCAAGAGGTGCGCGGAGCCTATTTGGAGGAGGTTGCCTACGTGGACAGCGAGATCGGCCGCTTGCTGGCCGAACCCGAGCGGCCGAACGGGAGAATCGTGATCCTGTTTGGCGATCACGGAGAGATGCTGGGGGAGAACGCCGGGCGTCCCTTTGGACACGGCGGGGACGTCGATCCCGCGACCACCCACGTGCCGCTGCTGATCGTCGCCCCGGGATTGGCGCCGGGGGTTGTCCCCACGGCCACTGGCCTACGCGACGTCGCTGGGATCCTGCTGCGGCAGCTCGGCGATACCACGCCGTTCGGGGATGCCGCCAGCGACGCTCTCCGGGACATCCCGATGGAGGCGACCCAGCCCGGCAACGCGCCGCCGGGATGGAACAACCGCGACAATGAGCGCGGCATGGTCTACGACGATCGCCTCGTCATCGAAAGCACCGAACACCCTCCGGAGTGGCAACAGGTCGGCGGGACCGCGTTGAGCGCTGACGCGCCGGGCTGCGCGAGCCTGCTGGAGCGCTTGCGCGCGTGGCACAAGGACGCGCCCACGTTCCGAAGCGTGCAGATGGACAAGGCCACGCACGAGGGCCTGAAAGCGCTGGGCTACGAAGAGTAGCGCGCCTATTTTTCCGCGACGACGATGCTGGCGACCGGCGGAAAGAGGTCCCAGCCCCGAACGGTGCGAAACCCAGCTTCTCGGCAGGTGTTTTCAAAGCCCGAGCGATCGCACCACGCGCCCATGCTCGCGGCGAGGTACCGGTAGGCGCTGAACTCACCGGTCAACAATCCGCCGACCAGCGGCAGGACAACGCGGTTGTAGCTGACGTCCATCACGCGGGCGAGCAGCGATCGAGGCTGAAAAAAGTCGACCACGACCAATCGACCGCCCGGCCGAAGCACCCGCCATGCCTCGGCCACCGCCCGCTCGGGCTCCGGGACGTTGCGTATGCCAAAACCCGCGACGGCGCCGTCCAGCGAGGCATCGTCGATGGGCATGGCGCGCGCGTCGGCGCAGATCGTGCGCAGCTTCGTGCCCGTCGGCACCTTCGCGGCGCCGGCGTCCAACATCGGCTGGCAGAAATCGAGCGCGATGAGGCTGCGCGATCGGGACGCGAGCGCGACCGAGAAGTCCATCGTCCCGGCGCAAAGGTCGAGCACATCGCCATCTGCGCAGGCGCCCAGCTCGCGGATCGCGATGCGACGCCAGACCCGGTCGATGCCGAAAGACATCATCCGGTTGGAGAGGTCATACCGGGGAGCAATCCGAGCGAACATCGCCTCAACGGCAGGCGCTCGCGACGGATCTCCCGCCGTGGGAGGCGGCAAGGATGCCGCGCTCACGTGGCGCGATCCACAAGATGGCGGCCGAGGATCACCAAGGCGTCATAGTACGGCCCAGCAGGGAGCACCCCGAGGTGGGCGATCGCCCCCTCCACGCGGGCACGCGCCTCTGCGAGCGCATCCTCCAGCGCGCCGCAGGCCCGCACGCTGTCACAGAGCCCCTGAACGTCATCGCCACGCTCGACGCGCTCCCGCAAACCGGGCACACGCGCCATCGCCAGCAACAGCGGCAAGGTCAGCTTCTGCTCCCGCAGGTCCTGCCCCACCGGCTTTCCCGTACCCGGCTGATAATCCAGCACGTCATCGGTGATCTGGAACGCGACGCCGATCTCGCGACCGTAGCGAGCGAGCGCCTCGGCGTGACGATGGGCCCCCGAAGCATACGCGCCCGCGGCTGCGCACCAAGAGATCAGCGCGGCAGACTTCTTATCGATGGTCTCTACGTATTCCGCGCGCGACGTCGACAGGTTTCCTGCGCGTTGTAGCTGCAGGACCTCGCCCTCCGCCATCGCCGTGACGGCTTCCGCGAGGCGCGTGACGGTCAGGTGCCCGCCCTCGGTCGACGCCAAGAGCACCGCACGGGCGAGGCAGAAGTCCCCGGTCAGGATGACGCCGGCATTTCCAAATACATGTTGCGCCGCAGGTTTTCCACGTCGATCTGCAGCTTCGTCCACCACGTCGTCGTGCAACAGCGAGCCGAGGTGGATCATCTCCCCGACACACAGCAAGCCCGGCGTCGCCGAATGTCCGACCGCACCCGCACCGAGCGCGGTGAGCATCGGCCGCAAGCGCTTCCCGCCAGCCTGCGCCAAATAGGCGCCGATCGCACCTACCACCGCGACCTCGCTCTGAACGAGCTCGGCGAGCCGTAGCTCTGCGGCCGCAAGCTCCGCTCCAGCGAGCGCAAAAGCCTCGGGCAACGTATGGATCCGCGTCAGCGGCGCCCCTGCCTCAAGCCCCACGCCGCGCGGCCGAACTGGCAACCTGTCCGTAGACGCGGGAAAGACAGCAGCCGAGTCCATGGCACACTCCGGGCGAAACCTTTTCACTCATAACTGAACTGATTGAAAACGTCCAAAATGACGGCTACGAGGTGGGCATGAACTCCGACCCGATCCCAAGCCCTCCCCCGACCGCTGCGGAGGCCCAAGCACAAGCCATCGCCGTCGTGGCCGAGGCGATCGGCGAGCTGATGCGTTTTTGGAACTTCAAGCCTTCTATGGGTCGAATCTGGACGGTGCTCTACCTGTCGCAGGAGCCGCTGGACGCCGAGGACATCGAGCGGATCTCCGGCCTCTCGGCTGGAAATGTGAGCATGAGCCTGCATGACCTGGGCCAATGGGGTGTGGTGCAACGCGCGCCCAGCAGCGGCACGGGCACCGCGAAACGAAGGATGTACGAGGCCGAGACCGATATCTGGAAGTTGGTCGGCCGGGTGTTTCGCGACCGCGAGCTCCGGCTGATCGACCAGACGATCATCCAACTTCAAACCGCGCTTTCAACGTTGCAGGAGTACGGAAAATCCAGCAACGCGTCCGACATGATGCGGGGTCGCTTTCTGGTGACCCGCGTGGAGCGGCTCCTCGGCCTCGCGCGAGTCGGCCGCCGCATCGTCGCTCACCTGTCGACGACCGGCAACGCCGACCTCGGACCGTTGCGCGAGGTTCTTCGCGGCGGATAACCGCCATTGTAGAAGGCTATGGAGCTTTGACGACCGCAGCGCTCGCGCTGAGCTGAGCGCCCACGACCTGCGCGAGGCCCGGAACTGCCGCGGTGGCCGCCGCCTCGGTCGCGTACCCGCCGACGCGCACGCGCCGCTCGGGCTGGCCGTCCACGACCGCGTCAATCGCATACCCGTCGACGCCTTGAGCCGTGAGCGCGCCCAGGACCGCCGCCGCGCCTTTGACGTCGGTGACGGCCACCTGAACCGCGTAGCCATTGGTAGGCGACACGCCGAGGATCTCGGTGCCACCGAGCGTAGTGACCTCAGCCGAGCCTTCTTTCGGCGAGGGCGGGACCAAGGCGGTCGCCGGCGGCGGCGCCTCTACCGCGACAGGAAGACCATCGGGGCCGATCACCGGCTCCGCAGGCGGGGGCGGGCTGACCCGTAGATCCGCCGGGAAATCGAGGTGGCTCTCCCGCTCGGACGCGCTGACCTTCTGGAGCAGCACTTCGAGGTTTCCGGTACGAGCCTCTTCGGAGATCAACGCATCCCGAGGAGGCAACGCCAAAACGGGCACTTGTTGACGCCCCATCTGCAGCCCGAGCACGAAGGTCGTAGCGGCCATGCACACAGAAACACCGACCAGCACCCACAAACGACCGTGGGTCAGACTGGCATCGGATTCAGGGCGAACTCGGCTCAATTCGGGCATGGCTACCTCGCGCAAAGTCTTAACACGTCAACACCTCGCCGACGAAAAAAGGGAATACAACAGCACCGATGCTTGAGAGTCCTGAACATCCCGGGCCGCGCAGGTCGAACTTGCCGGCATACATTCGGGCATTCCTCCCCGCAGTGGTCTGCGCCGGACTCGCGATAGGCCCGCTGCAACGCTGGTCGATGTGGAACGACGAGACCTTCACCTGGGGCATCGCCCAGGGCTCGATCGCGCAAACGATGAAGGCCGTGATGGGGGACGTACACCCACCGCTGTACTTCCTACTCACGGCGGTAGTGGCTCCGCAATTCGCCGATCAGGACGAGGTGTGGCGCGCGACCGCGTTCATCGCGACCGTGCTCGCGATCCCTTTGGTTTGGTACGGCGCCCGCAGGGTCGCGCTCGCAGCGAGCAACGACGGCGACGCGTCCCGCGCCGAAGGCATCGCCGACATGAGCGCCTGGATCGTCGCGACCAATCCTACGGTGATCGCCATGGCGGTCAGCGCCCGACAATACGGGCAGCTTTTGTTGGCAGGCGCATGGGTGTTTGCCGCAGGCGCACACGTGATGTTCGCCCCCCGACTCCACCCTCAACGCGCGCGCGTCGTACTGGGGCTCGCGGTAGCGACCGCGCTCTACACGCACTACGCCGGCATCGCCGTGGTGCTCGGCGTCGCCGTCGGTGCCGGCCTCGCGCTGCCCGGTCGCGCCGATGCACGCGTGCGCTTCGTGGACGTGGCCCTCGGTCTGGGCGGCGGGGGCTTGTTGTTCTTGCCCTGGGCGCTCGGTCCGATGGCGGCGCAGCTCGCAGCGACCGCAGGGGAAGCGACTCCCCGCAGCTTCGGGATCTTCCGCTACCTGTACTGGTCCCCCGATGAAACCTCCCCGGCGTTGTCCTCGCTGTTGGCGCTGACCGAGCTGGCTGGGCTCGCGCTTCTACTCCGGAAGCGGAGGTCTGAGCATCGCTTTCTGCTCGGGTTTGTGGTGGCGGGCTTCGTGATTCCGTACGCGCTGTCGTCCTCGCCGCGCTCGGCACGCACCCGAAACTTCATGGACCTGTTGCCCGCTGCGGCGCTGATCGCCAGCCTCGGCGCTGATCGTCTGATGCAGCTGTTGCTCGACCGCGTGAAGGCTCGCTGGGCGTGGGTGCCCCCGCGCATCTCCCTGCTACGGCACCCGCTCGGCCTCACGGCGCTGTTCGTCGCGATCGCGCTGCCGGCGCTTTCCCGTATGGAGGCACGTCCGGTGAGCCCCGAGATCGGCAACCTCTGGCGCGACATCAAGATCGACGGCGACGTCCTCGAAGCCAGCATCCCCGCAGACGCGCACCTCGCGTTTCGTCCCTATTTTCTATCGCAGTACGACCGGTACGCGCCCGAGCTGCGCACCCGCTTGATCCCGAGGGACGTCGACCTCGCGACGGAGCCTGCTGCCTCTACGTGGATCGTCGCGACCGGCGACATCGTCGTACCGAACAAAGCCGACTATCCCAAAGAGTGCGTGTTCGTCTACGCGTTCGAGTGGGTGGTGTACGCTGGGCCCGGACCCGGCTGCGAGGCGCTTCAGCGCTGGATCGTCGAGGTGAGTGACGCGCCAGGCCGAACGCAGGACTACGTGCCGTTTTTGGTGGAGCGGGGCGTACGGGCACGGGACGCAGGAAAAACGGCCGAGGCCGAGTCGCTCCTCGCCCGGGCCGCAGCGCGCATCCACGGCTACTCCGAACCTGCCCGCTTGCTCGCGCAGGTGCGCTTAGACGCAGGGGACGCGGCGGGAGCGATCACCGCAGCCACCATCGCCGTCAACGAGGCGAAAGAAAATCGACTGCGCAAGGGACTAATCCAAAGCGCGCTCTCAGTGCGCGCGGCGGCACACGATGCGCTCGGGCACAGCGTACCGGCAGCCGCGGATCGCCGCGCCGTCACGTGCGCCGAAAAGCACGCGTCTCCCTGGCGGTGCGGGACCCTATGGGAGTTTGTTCCATGATGCGCCGAGGAATTCTGGGGATCGTGCTCATCGTCGGCTGCACTGGGTCGGAGGCCGATGAATCCATGCTGCCCACCATCGCCGACCCCCCTAAAGTGCCGGCGCTGGGACTCGCGCCCCCGGCCACGCCAAAGGCCGCAAATCCAGCCGCGCCGCAGGCCCCGGCACAGCCACCGCCGCAAACCCTCGGGTCGCCTACCGGCGCCGTGCTCGCCGAATGGGACATGGCGTCCAACGCTGACTTTGTGCCCTTGGGTGTAGGCGTAACGTGGGGCCCCGGGTCGGATGGCGCGCCGGCTGCGCTCTGGAAGGAGGCATCGGGAAACGCGGGCTTCTGCACTCCCTTCGTCGAGGTGTCCGGGGACGTGCGGGTAGACGCCACGCTCGAACTTTCGCGCATCGTCGACGCGGGCCCGGGTCAAAGCGGACTGACGATCGAAGTCCGCGCCTTCGATGCAACACGCAACATCCTCCCCGCCCCGCTTGGCACCCGCGTCCTTGCCGTGTTCCAAATCCCCACCCTGAGCGGACCGACAGCCTGGACCTACGCCCGCCCCGAAGGCGCCCAGCTCCTTCGCGTCTGCGTGCGCATCGACCGGGCCACAGCCGACGCTGCGGTACACCGCCTGATGGTCAGCGCCCTTTGACTTCAGGCCTACTTGACACCGATTGCAAAATGACGGACACTCGGACCCGTCGAGGTATGTGGATGTTCTCCTTGTCGCTGCTCGCCCTGCTTGTTGGCTCTCCGGCTCACGCCGAAGAGGGTGTGGTCTCCATGGGCTCCCCAACGAGCGACTACTACGTCATCCAGCCGGGTGACACGCTGTGGTCGATCTCCAGCCGGTTCCTCAACGATCCCTACGCCTGGCCGCAGCTCTGGTCGTTGAACGAATACATCACCAATCCCCACTGGATCTACCCGGGAAACCGGATCTATTTCCGCCTGCAGGACCATCTCACGCCGCCAAGCGCGCAGCCGGAAGATGTGCCCGCGGAGACCGTCCGTGTTGCACAGGCCGCACCAGCCGACGCGTGTGACTTTCCGGCGCGCTTCAATGAGACGCAACCCGCCTCTGCGATGCAAGCTCCGGGCGTGATCGGCACGGCGGACGACCTCAACCTCCGTGGCAAAATCACCGCCGCGGACGAGCCCGGAACGCTCCTTGGCGAGCCTGCCTACGTGTATCTGAACGTCGATGACGGCGACACCAAGTGTGGAGACACCTTCTCGGTGTTCCGCATGGTGCAGAAAAAAGTCAGGGCGAACGGGAGCATCGTCGGGTCCATGTACCGGATCCTCGGCGAAGTACAGGTCATCCGCGTGGACGACCACATCGCGACCGCCCGCATCCGCAACAGCTACTCGGAGATCGAGCGGGGCGACGTCTTCGGAGATGTCGTGCCTGTCGCCCTCACGGTGGACGTCAAAGCCCCGACGGGCGACCTCGAAGCCAACATCTACGCACGTCTGAACAACGAGCAGATCCTGGCCAACCTCCAGGAGACGGTGTTCATCGACCGTGGAACCACCGACGGCATCAACGTGGGCTCCTCGTTGTACGTCGTCGAGCGCCGCGATCCGATCCATCTCGACGACAAAGTCGACGACAGCCTCCCTGAGCGCGTCGTCGGTCGGGTCGTGGTCGTGCGCGCCACCGAAGACAGCGCCACCGCCGTGGTCGTCAACGCCGCGCGCGACGTGCAGGTCGGACAGCACCTCACCACGCTGCCGAACAAATCTGAGAACGGCGAGCGCTAATTCGGGCACGGGGCGGCGGCGCAGCACGCACGCTCTGTCCCAAGGAACTCGAGGACGACCTCCTTTTGAGTACGCTCGTGTGATAGATCGAACGGCATGGACCGCAACAAACTAGAACAAGATGCGCTCGCGTTGCTCAACAAAGGCAACCTCGAGGGTGCGCAAAAAGCGTTTCTGAACATCCTCCGTTTGGATCCCAAAGACCGGCGGGTGCGACAGCGCGTGGGCGAGCTACACCTCAAGCTCGGGCGACCGGTGGAAGCAGAAAAGCTGCTTCGTGAGGTCGCGGAAGGGCTTGTGCGGGATGGTCAAGGCCGCGCTGCCGTCGCCCTGTTCAAGCAGGTGATGGCGTTCAAGGGCGATGATCCGTCCCTTCATTACGATCTCGCCGATTGCTACGCGACCTCCGGATATCCGAACGACGCCCGCCAGCACTTCGACACCGCCGCGCGCCTCTACGCCGCCATCGCCCGAAACATCGACGCCGCGCGCGCCATGCGCCGCGTCGTGGAGCTGGTCCCTGGCGAGCTGGTGCTCAAGCTGAAGATCGCCGAGTACCTCGAGGCGGGCAACGACCCCGTCTCTGCGGTCGCGACGCTCCGAGAGGTCATCGACGACTACCGCAAACGCGGGCGTCCCGATGAGGTGGGTCGCATCGCCGAAGCGGCGCTCCGCCTCGCTCCCGATGACGCGGGCCTGATGATCGACGCCGGCGCTGCGCGGCTTGAAGCGGGCGATGTCGCCAAAGCGATGATGTTTCTCCAAGGCGCAGACGTGGTGCTGCCGGACGCCCCGCGCACGTTGTCACTGCTCGCGCGCGCCAACGAAGAGGGCGGCGATAACGCAGCCGCCGTGCAGTACCTGATGCGCCTCGCGAAGGTCAGCAGCGAAAAATCCGACGTCGCCACCGAGCTCGACGCGCTCCGGCGCGCAGCCCGCCTCACGCCGGCCGACTCGGCGCTGCGCAACCGACTGATCGGCGTCGAGCGCCAGATGAACCGCCGAGAGCGGCGCGTGACCCAGCTTCAGCTCGCGCAAGCGACTACGGAAGACGAGCTTCGCACGCAGGTGCGCGCCGAGGTGTACGCCCGATACGGCATGTTTGACCGTGCGATCGCCGTGCTGCGCAACGCGCCGAGCAGCTTGCCTTTGCTCGCCACCCACGCCGAGGTGTTGGTGCTCTCCGGAGACGTCGACGCCGCGGTGCGCATGATCGACGCCATCGCACCCAAGGCCGCGCGGGAGCGTGACGCCGTGTTCGACCGCATCGCGGTGCTGCGCGGATTGCCTGAGCAGGAGGATGCCGGTGACGAAGAGACCCCAGTCGGAGCGGCCATCCCCGCGCCTATCGGTCCGCTTGAGACCGGCGACACGTTGGCAGCCGCCGGTGACATCGCCGGTGCGCTTCGCGCCTACCGGGAGGCCTTGGACGCCGCCCCGTCCAGCGAGGTCATCCTCGCTCGCATCGCCGCGCTGCGCAACAGCGCCCGCGCTGCGCCCGCGACACCCGCAGCGCCCGCCACACCGGCCGCAGCTCCGCCCGCGGCCCCGCCGGCTCTCGCGGAGTCCGAGCCGATGACCGAGATCGAAGACGAAGACGAAGAGGACCCCTTCGCCCAGCTTGAGGACGGCATGCTGTCCGAGATCTCACCGGACGAGCTCGTCGATCCGGGGCTGACTGACCCGCTCGCCGAGGCAGAGTCGCTGGTGGCCGTAGGGATGAACGATGAAGCGCTCGCGCTGCTCACCGGCGACCACAGATTGGAGGCCCGGGTGATCGTCGCGCGGGCGCTACGCGCCAAGGGCGACGCAATGGCTGCGCTGGACGCGCTTCGGGACGCGACCAACGAGGCTGCGGAGTCGGATCCGGGCTATCCCGAGGCGCTGTTTGAGCTCTCCGGCCTGTACACGGCGACCGGAAAACATCGCTCTGCGGTACGGTTGTTGGAAGAGCTCGCCGATATCGCCCCCACGTTCCGGCCCAAGGACGTGCAAGCGCGCATCGCAGGACTGGCGCGATTGCTGAAGTAGCCGTCGCCGGAGCGCGCTACTGCCGCGAGAGGCTGAGCACGGTGACGCCGGTGCCATCGTCAAAATGACGATCGTTCACCGTGACCGATTCGAACGCCGCCCGAAGCAGCTTCATGCCCGCCTCGCCGTACGTGTGCTCATCGATCGCGACAAAGGAGAGTCCCTTGTCCACCAAGGCCGCGGCTGCCCGCGCGCGGCGATCCGGCTCCTGCGAGGCGGAGAGCGGAATCGGAGCCCCGGTCGTGACCGGCGTCGCGGTGTCGTCCAGGTCATGGAGCAGCTTTTCGGTCTCGGGATCGAAGGCGCTGCGGCGCACCGCGGTCCGCAGGCCCTCGGGCCAATAGAAGCTGGAGCGCCTGCACAGCACCTGCATCCACAGCAGATCGGCGCTGGAGATGTCGCGGGAGAGCTCGGCAAACACCGGGAGCTCTTGGCGACCGACAGCTTCGACCGCACCGCGTTGGCGCGGCAGGAAAAGCACCGCGCCGCGCGTGTCGGACGCACGAATGAAGTCTGCGAACGCCGGCTTCGGGGGGTCAAAGTGGGGGAAGTTGGCCTGAAAGTGCGCGATGGACTCGGTGTGCCAGACCATCCACGCGCTCACCGGGATCGCTACCAGCCAGCGCGTCCACTCTTTGGGGAACGCCGTCAGCCCAAGCGCCCCCGCCAACGCGAGAGCTTGCGCAGCGGGCACCAGCCACCGCCGAGGAAAGCGGATCACCGGCGGCGTGACGACCTGATTGACCGCCGAGACCAGATGCGAGAGACGGCTCCCATCGTTGCCGAGCCAGATACGCAGCATCGCGGCGTTGTCAGGGTGTAGTTGGAGCGCGAGCACCAACGCGACGACGCCGACCAAAACCCACACGTACGACTTGGAGAGGCGCAAAACTGCAAAGCCAAGCAGCACAAGCAGCACGCGGTAGGGGATGAACCCGGCGCCGAGCGAGTAGTCCCACCCGGTACGGGTCTCCCCGACCTCCCACTGGCGCCAAACCCGCAAGGTCACTGCGTTTCCCGTGGTGTTTTCATGCGGTGCGGCAAGCGGGAGCCCAAAATACAGCGCGAGCAGGATCAACCCGACGAGGGTGATCCCCACGAGCGTGCGCCCCTGCCGCCGCCAGCGATGCCATCCAAACACCAACGGCAGAAAAGGGATGCAAAAGATTGCGTGGTAGGGGCTATCCAGCGCCACCAGACCCAAAAGCAGCCCAGCGAGCATCGCCCACATCCGCTGCTCCTGCACATGCGAAGCGAGCGTGCGCCCCGCCGTATACAACGCGGTCAACGCCAGCGGCACCGTCCACCACGCGACGAACTCGGCAGTCCCGTCGGTGATCGCGAGGAAGGTCATCGGCTGGATGATCATCACCGTTCCCGCCAACAAGGCCGCGGCCGGGCTCTCGGAGAGCCGCCAGGCGAGCAGCGCGGAGCCGCAACCCGAAGCGGCCCACAGCGAAAGGATCCAAAGGTTGTAGCCTCGGATCGCACCGAACATCCCGACCAGCGGAGCCCCCAGCAGCGCGGAGAATTGCGGCAGGATGACGATCTTGACGCCGACCGGAAAAGCCAGTCGCTCGGTCCAAAACGGGGGACGAGGCAACGACTGCCACGTGTGATCCAACCCCCAAACCGCCCGAATGACGTCCGTCTGCGGAGCGCCAAGCAGCCCGCCGCTCCCAAACGCCGAAGCCGAGTACCAAACGACCAACGCGATCAGCGCGAGGGCGACGCAGGCGAGCTGGAGCGCTAAAGCTTTGGTCGACACGGGTCGTGGTCATAACGCTTGCGAGCGCAAGAGCCTCATTCTATTGTTACAGTACCGTGTCGGTCCTGTCGCGGGCTGTGCCACCCCGAGTTCAATGCGCCCTACCGTACGCTACGAAATAAAGTACCGCATCTCCCCGCAAATCGCGGAAGATGTGATGCACTACATCAGCCGGTACATGACGGCGGACGAACACGGAGAAGGCGGCAGCGCCGACTACCCGGTCCATTCGCTGTATTTGGACAGCCCGGACTTCAGTACGTACTGGGACACCCAAAAAAAAGCCTACAGCCGGTTCAAGATTCGTGCACGCTGCTACAACTTTGAGCCGCAACGAAGCTTTTTTCTGGAAATAAAGTCGCGCAGCGGCGAAGCGATGACCAAGACCCGCGCGCTCGCTACCGTCACCGAAACCAAAGACGTGTTGGGTGGCTTTCAGCCTGACCGACCGTTAGAGCAGTACGACTCCGGACTACACGCGTTTCTGAAGGCCCGAGACGAGCGCCGTGCCCGCAGCGCCTGCTGGATCACCTACCAGCGCAGCGCATTCGTGGGCGGCGAGCGTGGACTTGTGCGTGTCACCTTCGATACGCACATTCGGACCGGTCTTCCGACTGTCGACCTCTCGGAACCGCAAATTTGGTATGATCTCCCCGAGGTGCGAGGCTTGAGTGTGCTCGAAATCAAATACACGGGCAGCTACCCCGCATGGGTGGCCGAGGCTGTCCGCCGGTGCAACCTCAACCGCAGCTCCATGTCCAAATACCGTCAGGGCATTGAGGCGTTGGCCGCACGCAACCTGATCCCCGCCCTGCGTGCTCCATGAGTCCTTGGTTTCTCCCCGGAATGAACGGCACGACCCCTCCGGCCACCGTGCTCGTCACGCTGTTGCTCTCGTTTGTGCTCGGCCAAGCCGTCGCATGGATGTACGCGATCACCCACCGCGGGCTGTCCTATTCGAGGAACATGGTGCACAGCCTCGTACTGCTCACGATGATCATCTCGATGGTGATGCTCGTGGTCGGCGACTCCATGGCCCGAGCGTTTGGCTTGGTCGGCGCCGTCGCGTTGGTGCGCTTTCGCACCGTCGTACGCGACGCCCGAGACACCACGTTCATCTTCCTCGCGCTCGCGGTCGGCATCGCCGTCGGCGTGGGGCACCACATCCTCGCGGTCGCGGGCACCATCGCGATCGGTGGCGCAGCCACGCTGTTGCAGCTCACCAACTTCGGCGTTCGCCACGCCGACACGGGCACGCTCCGCGTTCGAGGCGCCGGCACGCCGACCGCCTTCAAAGCCTCCCTCGATGAGGTGCTCGCTGAGTGGTGCCGCAGCGCCGAGATGATCTCCTTGCGGGACGTCCGGGCGGCAGACACCGCCGGACCAGATGCACAGGAATCCGAGTTCAGTTTTGAAATTCGCTTGTTTCATCCCAAGGACCGGGAGCCCCTGCTCGCCGCTGTTCGGGCGGTGCCGGGCACGACAAGCGCGAGCGTCGCGCTCGAAGACAAGGCGGAAGAATGGTAGCCAAACGCAGGGTCTCTTTCCAGCGCCGGCTCTCGCTATACAGCGGGCCCATCGCGCTCGGTGCAGTATGGCTCACCGCAGTCGCAGCGATCGGCGTGATCCTCCGCATCCAAAGCAGCTCAGGGACGACGACCGCGCTCGCGATCACGCGCACCCACGCGCTGCGGGCGCCCGAATCGGGCTGGGTGGTGGAGGTCAGCGCCCAGCCGGGCGCCGCGGTGGAGGCGGGGACGGTGCTCGCCCGCTTAGAGGCCCCAGGAATGGCGCAGGACCTCATCGCCGCCGAGGCTGCGGTGCGTGCGGCCGAAGAAGCGTTGGCGATGGACGAAGCCGATCGCACCCGCGTGTACGCGAAAGAGGTGGAGGCGGCACGACGCGCCCTGCTGGACGCGCAAGTGCTGTTGACCCGCGAGCAAGGGACGCTGAACGCGGCGGAAGCCGAGCTCGAGCGGCTATCGACGCCCGGGGCCGAGGTGACCGGCGCACTGGTCGAGCAGCAACGCGCGCTGGTCCGCACCCAGACCGAAACGCTGAAAACCCGCGAAGGCCAAGTCAGCGCGCTCGAAGAGGCGTTCCGGGCCGCTCGAAGCCGTGCCAACATCGCATACTCTGGTGAGGCTGCGCTGGCGGAGGCGGTCGCACGCCGGGACGCCCTCCGCGCCCGGATGAGCGCAAGCGAGCTCCGCGCGACGACGGCGGGTGTGGTCGGCCCGCTCGTCCCCACCGCTGGAGAGTGGACCGTGGCCGGCAGCCCGCTGATCACGATCACCGAGCCGTTCAGCAACGAGGTCGTCGCTTACGTCGCGGTGCCGTATGCGCGGCGCCTCGCGGTAGGCACGGTGGTCGAGGTCGCTCCCGAGGGCGGCAGCCCCGTGTCCGGAACCATCGCCCAGATCGGTCCCGCGGTGGAGCTTGTGCCCGAGCAGCTCCATCCCGCCGCACCGACGTGGTCCATGCCCGTCCACGTCACCACGACAGCGATGCTCGCACCCGGCGAGACCGTCGGCGTCGGACTCTAAGCGAGGCCGCCTACGGGCTGGCCTCGTCGCAGGAGAGCCCTTCTAAGCGCACTTCGTTGTTGTCTTCGTGACACTCGACCAGCTGCTGCACGCCGTTGTCGTCATCAGCCACGATCCAGACGATGCCCTCGGGCACCGCGTCTGCGGGGAAGCGAAACGTCAAGGTGCGACTGTTCGTGCCCGACTCCAGCACCGTGGAGGTGCGAAGGGTCTGCAGCCACACGCGCGCGCCCCCGACCTCGGCGTACGCCGAGATCGGCACACCCGAGCGCATCGCGCTCATGCCGCCATTTCCAAGGCGCACAGCGACCTGCAGGTTCGTCCCTACGCACTCCTCCGCACAGACTTGCGCGTAGGCGATGGCGTCGCTGGTGCGGCCGGACGACACCGGGGCGAGGTCACCCGAGCGGAAGGTGTTGTACGTTGGCCAGTTTGCGAGCCCAGGCGCAGGTACCGACAGGTCGTCGTTGATGTTGGTGATGCTGAACGCGTGCTGATTCCAGACTTGACGGTCTCCGAACCACGCCCCGGAGGCGCTCCCCAGAACGTAGAGGCCGGCCTCCGCATCGTCGTGATGCCCGCCGCCCTGACTGACGACGATCTCCGCCTGACCGTCGCCGTCCACGTCGGCCACCACCGGGTACTCGTGCAGCGTGCGGGAGGAGTGCCGGTCGTCCTGCAGGCGCACCGCGCCGGTGGCGCCGTCAAACACCCACAGCGTCATCTCGTCGCCGTACACCACCTCGGCGCGGCCATCCGCGTCAAAGTCGAACACCGAGGAGCCGGTCGCGTAGGACGAGGCGTCGGTGGTGGGCATGCTCCAAACGACGCTGCCATCGCTCTCGTAGACGGTGTACGTCGTCGCTTCCGCGACGCCGATCTCGGGGGTGCCATCGCCGTCGAAGTCCGCGATGGTGGGAGGCCCGCCGTTCCCGGCGCCCTGCAACGGCCAGAACGCCTGAAGGTGGCAGTCGCTGTCGTGCACGTGCGCAGCGCCGTTACCGACCAGCACGAACTCGCCGACGCCGTCGCCGTCAAAGTCTGCGGCCGCTGGAAACCCATCGTCCAAATCGGCTCCCACCGTGCAACGTACGCGACCGTCGTAGGTGTAGACCGTGCTGCCCGCGATCACCTCTTGCAAGCCATTGCCGTCCAGATCCAGCGCGAAGGAGATGTCCCCGACCTGCTTATACGCCGGATACCGCCCCTCTCCGCCCGCAGCGCCCTCCCAAAGCTGCTCGCCGGTCGCTCCATCCAAAACGTGCGCACCGAGGATCACCTCGACCGCGCCGTCGCCTTCGAGATCCGCGAGCGCGACGGCGTGCCCCGCACAGTCGAGCGGCGTCGCCGACACCCACAGCACGGTGCCGTCCGGAGCCCATGCGCCCGCGAAGCACACCGGATCTTCGGCAAAAACGGGAGGATCGTCGAAAACAACGGCCGTATCTCCTGTACCGCTGCTCGACGGGTTCGAATCCGACCCACCGCCGCCCCCGCCGCTGGGGCCGTTCACCACCTCCACGAGTCCGACGATGTCCGGGGCGCCATCCGAGTCCACATCTCCGAGCGCGACCTGCCCGTAACGGTAAGGATAAACCTGCATTTCCCCGAACGCACCGATGGTGATCGTACGCTGGTCGCTGCCATCTCCGCTGACGATGCGCATGGCGCCGCGCGTGAGCGCCGAGGCCCCGTTGTCATCGGTCACGACGACGATGTCCGGCATATCGAGCGCGGTGATCGCGCCGTCGCCGTCGTCATCCGTCAGCTGCCCGACCACCGGAACCGTGAGCGCATCCCCGAAGCCGCTGTACGCGTCCCAATGGCTGATGCTCCATTCGAGCTGGGCGTCCAACATCCCGGTCGCGACCTCTGCAATGCAGGACTCGTCTACCGCGGAGGTCTCAGAGAGCGGCGAGCGCGGGACGCACGCGCCGTCGTCGGTCAGCCCCCAATCGACGTTGTGTTCGCCCGAAGAATCGGCGCCATCGGGCACCTCTTTTTGGTTGTGGTAGCCGTAGTCAAAGCAACCGACCTGCGTAAACACCCCGACGAGCGCGAGCGGCAGCGGACGGATTCTGTACATCAGCACCTCGTAGACACGATCTATAGCCACTTCTTAGAGCCACTTTTTGAAGGCAACTTCCCAAAAAACCGGGAGAGCAGACCAGGAGTAAAAGTGCCCATGCGCACCGGACCCGCCCCCCGCAACAGCGCGTCCACCAGCGCCCCTGCGGCGCTTGGATCAGCCGCCCAACCGTCCGCGCCCCAGCGCTCGATCGCGACATCCGGCCCCGCGTGATGCGGCGCCGGCTCATACACCCCCACGCGCGGCTTCGGACCGCTGTCGGTCAGGATCAGCCGCACCGAACGCTGAATCTGCGCAGGTTCCCCGGCACCACAGAAGAGCACCACCTCGGGCACGATCCGACGCACCGACTTCAGCAAGTCCGCGTCGGCCTCCAAGCACTGCGCGTCGTGCCCCGCGGCCAAGCCCATCAGCGCCGCAAGACGGCTGCGAGCGTGAGGGTCGACGACGAAGACACGAGCCACAAACACCGCGTAGCCTGTCAGCGGACCGGGCGCGGGTTACTGCCTAAGAGATTCGGAGTATCTGTCGATGTCCACTACTTCCGCTGACCGCCTCAACGAGATTTCCGACGAGCTCAAGAGCATCCTCGACGCCCGGCTGCAAGAGCTCGCCAAGGCGATGCGCGGCGCCGAGCAAGTCACCCGCACGATCGTGTCGACGGAGATGGAGATCGGCCGCTACCAGCAGATCTCAGCCGACTCCGGCCGCGAGATGGCGACGCTGCGCCGCGAAGCCGAAGCGGCGCGGGATGAAGCGGAGCGCGCTGGAGCCCACCGCGCGGTGCTGGTCGGCGAGCGGGACAGCGCCCGGGAAGCCCAAGCGACGGCCGAGCGCGAGTCGCGCGAGCTGGCCGCGCAGATCGCCGACCTCCGTTCCCGTCAGACCAACTTCGAGCGCGAGGGCGAGGCGCTCCGCAGAGAAGCGGCGGAGTTGACCACACGCGTCAAGACCGCGGAAGAGAACGTCGCCCGCTTGCGGCGTGTACGCGACGAGCTGATCCAACAGATGTCCGCGCTCAGCATGAGCACTGCAAAAGAGTAGTCCGGGGAGCCGTACATGCACCAGAACGAAACGCTACGCGCCGCGAGCCGCCTCTTGGCCACCGTTGAGGCGGGTCAAGCAGCCGCTCTGGCGCTCGCCGCGAACTACCTCTCCGTTCGCAGCGCAGCCGCGATTCGAGAGCATTTGCACGAGCCCATGCTCGATCACTCCTACCTGCCGGACGCCGTTTTCGAACGTCGCCTGTCGGTCGAGCGTGTACGACGCGGGATCGCGCCGGTATCGCTGGCCTTCGAGGTGACAGGGGACAGCGCGACGATCCCGCCCGCGCGCGGCCCAAGCGCGCCGCTGCAGCCCCCTGCCCGCTTGCCCCGCCCCTCTGGCTTGGCCGCACGTCTGGGCTCACTCGCGAGCCCAGCAGCCGCCGCGAAGCCCGCCGCCACAGCGACACAGAGCGTCGAAGAAGCAAAAGAAGAAGCAAAAGAAGACGCCAAGAGCGAGTCTTCCTCCGCCGCTAAACTGACCTCCGATCGCAGAGCCGACGAGCGGATCGCACGCCGAATCGCCCTCGGCCACAGCGCCGCTCCCGAAACCCCGGTCCCGTCTGCGGCCCCCGACGCCTCGGCGATCGCTCCCTTGGTTGTACCTCCGGAGCTGCTCCCTCATGAGCCCAGTGAGGACAGCGGCCTGGATGCTCTCGCCGCGGCCGCTCCGGAATCCGACTACGGCGAGCGGGACTACAGCGAAGCCGCAGAGGAAGGGTCTACCGACATCGACCCCAAGGAGACCGACGAGGCCCCCCCGTCGCCAACGCCCGCCACCACGTTGCGCTCCCTCGCAGCCACGTTGGGCGGAATCTCCGCGCCCGCGGCTGCAAAGCGCGCCGTCGCCGGCCCTGCGTCCGCGCTCCCGCTCAGCAGCCCGCGCCCAACCAGCTTGCCCCCCACCGGCATCGTTCAGGCGCCGACGCAAGAAGAGATCTTGCTCGATGGCCCCTACATCACCCGCGAGACGAAGCACCCGCACGACCTCGGCGGGCGCTCTGCGGCAGCCGTGGACTTGCGGGCGATCGCGCGCGCCGTAAATCAGGCAGCCGGCGGCGAAGAACCCCTCCCCCTCGAAGGGCAGGAAGGTGCAGGAGAAGACACGAGCGACGACGACTCCAGCGAAGGAATGCGCGTGCACTTTGAGGTAGCGGCTCGGAAGCCCGCCGCGCACGTCGGAAATCGCTTGTCCTTTGAGAACGACGACCTCACCGTGGTTCACGGCGATGACCGCGAGCCGACCAACCTGAGCCCGCGCCCCGAGGTGATCGACCGCATCGAACACCAGCGGAGCGAGGAGTCCGTGCTCCTGCAATTCCTCGACACCGCGAGGGTGCTCACCGAGCGGGGGGACTACAACAAGGCGATTCAGGCCTACACCGACGCGCTGGACGTGCGGTTGAGCCACCCCGAGGCCTACATCGGCCGCGGGCGCTGCCAGATGGAGCTGGGCGACTACACCAGCGCGATGTCGGACTTCCGCCGAGCCGAGGACCTCCAACCCCGTCACCCGGACCCGCAGGCCGCGATGGGCGATCTGTACTTTGCGCGCAAAGAGTACAAACGAGCGATTGAGTTCTACGACCAAGCGGTGGAGCTGGACGGTGCGCACGCCATGGCGCGCTGCCGACGCGGGATCTCGCACTACTACCGCAAGAACTACCGTCAGGCGTTTCAGGATCTGCAGCGGGCCAACGCCCTCGATCCCGAGATCCCGAACATCAAGAAGTACGTGCAGATGGCGCTGAAGAAGATGGAGCGGGGCGAGTAGTCCCCGCCGGGAATCAGCGCCGCCGAATCCCAAGCGCCGCGCCGAACACCATCGCCCCAAGCGCGACGGCGAGCGGCCATTGAAACCGCTCGTGCCACAGCTTGTCCCGGCGTACGCCACGCTCGGACGCGGTCAACTTGCCGCGGATCTCCTGCTCGTACAGGCCGCGCACATCGTCATCGCCCGGCACCGCGCGTACATACGCGCCCCCGGTGGCTTCGGCGATGCCTTTCAGACGCGCCTCGTCCAACTTCGAGACGACGACGCTCCCATCCTCGTCTTTCTTGAAGCCCCCACCCTCCATCGGCACCGGCGCACCCTCGGGCGTACCCACCCCAAGCACATAAACGTGCACAGCGGCCTCACGCGTCCGGGACAGCGCCGCGCTCAGATCCGCGTCCGCGTCGTGATCTTCGCCATCCGAGACCAACAAAACCGCCTTCCCGCTGCCATCGGCGCGCTCCAGCAGCTTTACGGCGGCGTCCAGCGCGCCCGACAGGGACGTACCCTGCGCACGAATCGTACCGGTAGAGGTGTCGTCCAGGGCCCAACGCCATGTGGCGTAGTCGGTGGTCAGCGGGATGCGCGTCCAAGCGCCTTGTGCGAACAGCACCAAGCCAATGGCGTCCCCGCGCAGCGCGGCCGAAAAGTCCACGAGCTCGCGCTTGGCCACAACGATGCGCGAAGGGCTAGAATCGGTGGCGTCCATCGAGCGGCTGACGTCGAGCACCGCCACGATGCTCACACCCTCCATTTTCTGCTGCTGCCAGTCAAAGCCCATGCGCGGGCCCGCGAGCGCGAAGGCAAACGCTGCGAGCACCACCGGCACGAGCACCGCCTGCAGGGTGCGCGCCGAGGCTGTCCCCGGCGAGACCAGCTGCTCCAGCATCGCCGCGCTGACCAACTTTCGCAGGTCCGAAGCCCGCCGACTCCAAGCCCACGCGGACAGCGGGACCGCGAGGCCGGCGACCAGCAACACCCACAAATACGCCGGATGCGCCCAGGTCATGGCAGCCTCCGCAACGCGGTTCGAGACAGCGCAAACGCTGCGACAAAGGACAAAAGCGCAGGAAACGCCCAGTCGAGGTACAGCTCATCGCGGTGAACGTACTCTCGGACCTGCGCCGTGGTCTTCTCGTTGGTGTCAATCTCTTTGTATACGTCCGCGAGCTGATTCAGGTTCGCGGCGGCATAGTACGCGCCACCGGTCGTGCGCGCGACCGCCGAGAGCGTAGCCTCGTCGATCTGCGAGGTGCCAACGCCGATGGTGTAGATCTTCACGCCGAGCGCCTTTGCGGCCGCCGCGGCGTCCATCGGCTGCACCATGCCCGAGTTCGACTTGCCGTCGGTGACCAGAATGATCAGCTTGGATGGAGCCTTCAAGTCCTTCAGGCGCTTTACGCCCACGGCGATCGCATCCCCCACCGCCGTGGCGTTGCCGCCCGCCATTCCGAGCTCCAGCGAGCCGATGAAGTCGACGAGGGCGCCCGAGTCCAACGTGGGCGGGACCTCCACGAAGGCTTCCTCCCCGAAGACCAGCAGCCCCAGCCGATCGTCGTGACGCGCCTCCACAAAACGCTGCATCACCGCTTTGGCGGCGTCGAGGCGCGAGAGGGGTTGGAGCCCGCGGCCCATGTCCGGCGAGCGCATCGAGCCCGAGGTGTCGATGGCCAGCAGGATGTCCAACCCCTCGGAGTCCCGCACCGTCTCGGTCTCCACGTGCTGCGGGCGCGCGAGCGCGATGACCGTAAACCCGATGGCCAGCGCTTCCGCGAGCGCCGGGAGCACGGTCACCACGCCCGGCCACGCGCTCCGCCCCTCAGACGCACCGGGAAAGCGCAAGACGTGCGGGCGAAACCACGCGACCAGCGGGAGGACCGCGAGCGGGAACGCCAACAGCCACCACGGATCTGCCAGTTCAAACATGGCCAACCACAGAGCGCGCCGCCACCGCAGGGGTGACCAAGCGCCGGAAGTCGAGATCGAGCTGCTCGAACAACGACACCTGCGCCTCGCGGTCGGCAAACTTCACGAGGTCCATCGCCGACAGCAGCCGCCGTGCGCAGTCCAGCTCGGTCGCGGTGAGCTGCGTGGACAGATTGTCGAGGATCTCCCGCGTCGTCCGCGAAGTCGCCGGCCAGACGCAGGTCGCATCCAGATAACGCCGGTAGACCGCTGACAGCTCCAACGCGAGATCCGCGGGCACCAGATCCGAGCGGCTCCGCAGCGCGTTCCACTCCCGCAGCGCGATCACCTCCGGACGTTCAGGCGGCGCCGGGGGCGGGATCGGCTTCCAGCGCTTCCAGGCCGCGATGCCAGCGAGTACGATCGTCGCCAAACCCAGCGCTGCAGCGAGAAGGTAGGGCCAAATCGGCGGAGTTTCGGGGGGCGGCGCCGCCAGATCCGCCATCGTGCCGCCGGTAGGCCCATCCACTCCGATGTCCACGTAGACCGGCACCGGCTTGTCGCCCGGGCCGGGAACATCGAGCACATAGCTGCCTTTCGAGCCGGTAACGTCCCAAACTGCGCTGCCGTCGTCCCCGGTGCTGACCAAAGTGAAGGTCAACCCCTCTACGGTCGGGAGCGCGGTGTTGGCTGGCGCGTGGAGTCGAGCGGGCGCTCCCGCGTCCACCTTCCGCGACTCTACCCAAACCGCAGCGGCCGGCGGCAGCGGCACCGGATCCGTGGCGCAACCGAGCGCCCACAGGAGCACGATCATGTGCGCCCCTGAGACGCAAAGTGGCGCTGAAGCAGCAAGAACGCGTCCTGACTGGTGGACAGCGCGCTGGCCCGGACCCCCAAACGTCGGAGGTCGGACAGTCGCCGATCGATCGGCCCCAACACGTTCGGTCCGCGGCTGGAGATCGTGCGAACACCGCCGCCCTCCGCGTCCGCTAACGCCAAAAAGCCTACGTTGGGCAGCGCGTTTTCCAGCGGATCATGCACGAGGATCGCGTGCGTCGTGTGCTTCCGCGACAACGCCAACAAGTCCCGATCAAACGCCGGAGCGACAAAGTCCGAGAGGATCACCACCACGCTGCGGCGGCGTAGCACTTGCCGCGCAAAACCCAGCGCCCCCGCGAGGTTGGTCTTGCCGAGCGTCGTCGAGTTGAACGCCGCTTGAATCACCTGCCAGCCGTGCCCGCGCGACTTCCGGGGCGGCAAAAACTGCTCCACCTTGTCGGTGAACGTGACCAAACCGACGCGATCGCCGCTGCGCAGCGCAGAAAAAGCAAGCCCGCCGGCGGCCCGCGCCAGCTGCAAGCGCTTGTCGGTGCGACCGTCCTTGCCGCCGCCGCCAAAACGCACCGATCCCGAGATGTCCATCAACAGCAGCAGCGTCAGCTCCCGCTCTTCCCGAAAAGTCTTGAGGAAGGGCTCCCCGGTGCGCGCGGTGACGTTCCAGTCGATGCGACGGACTTCATCCCCTGGGACATAAGGACGAACCTCGTCAAACTCCATCCCCGAGCCCTTGAAGGCGGAGCGATACTCGCCCTGAAGGAGCGAGTCTACACGACGGCCAGCCTGCACATGCAGGCGACGGATCTGCCGAAGCTCTTCGGGGGTCAGCACCCCTGCCCTTTAGCGGGCGCGGTGACCGGCGGAAGGGCATGGGCATCAAGAAAAACACAGCGTGACGCCGGAACGCATCACCCGCAGCTCTCCCCTTGACCGCACTCTTGACCTTGCAATAGGATGCGCGATGCGCACTGGTCTTGAAGTCCTCCTCGACGACTCCGCTCGTCTCTCCCAGCTTGCCGGCGCGCGCGTCGGCGTAGCGTGCAACCATACGGCGGTCACATCAGCCTGTGATCACCTCGTTGATCGCTTGCCGGAGCGGGGCGTCAAGCTCCGGAGGATCTTCACCCCCGAGCACGGCCTGCACGCGACCGCGCAGGACATGATCACCGTCGACGACGAACACCATCTGGTCGCAGCCGCTGCCGACCGTCCGGCGATCGTCTCGCTCTACGGCAACACCGCGGCTTCGCTGCGCCCCTCCGCAGAGCACCTCGCTGACCTCGATGTTCTGCTCTTTGATATTCAAGATATCGGAAGCCGATACTACACCTACCAAGCCACGCTCGGCTACATGATGGAGGTGGCGGCGCAGACCGGCACCCGCGTCGTCGTGCTTGACCGCCCGAACCCGATCGACGGCGTGACCCTCGAAGGAAACATCGTCCAACCTGGCTTTGAGAGCTTCGTGAGCGCGTACCCGCTGGCGGTCCGCCACGGGATGACCATGGGCGAGATGGGGCGCTTCTTCCGGGATGACTGCGGCATCGGCTGCACCCTCGAGGTCATCCCCTGCGAGGGATGGGATGCCCGCAAGCGCTTCGATGCTACAGGTTTGCCGTGGATTTTTCCGTCCCCGAACATGCCGATGGTGGAGACAGCGCTGATCTACCCGGGCATGTGCTTGATCGAAGGCACGAACCTCTCCGAAGGCCGAGGCACCACGCGTCCGTTTCACCTCGTCGGAGCTCCTTTTCTGGACGCTGCCCGGATGACCGCGCTGTGCCGCGACGGCGCGCTGGACGCGGGTTTGGAGGGCGTGATGTTCCGCGCGGCGACCTTCGAGCCACGCTTCCAGAAGTTCGCCGGAGAGGTCTGCCACGGCGTCGAGATCGTGGTCACCAACGCCGACGCCCTCGAAGCCTTCTTGCTTGGCCTCGTGGTGCTCGAAGCGGCGATGCGCGCCGCGCCGGCGCACTTCAAGTGGCGCACCGAAACCTACGAGTTCGTCGACAACCCCATCGCGATCGACCTGCTCTGCGGCTCCAACGAGGCCCGCGTCGGCCTGATGTCGCGCATCCCGCCGCGTACGCTGGTCAGCGGTTGGCTCCCCGAACGCCTCGCATGGGAACAACGGCGCGCCAACGCGCTTATTTACCCGAGGGGTTGATTGCCCTACGATCCTCCGGACGATCCCGCCTTCTGGCCCACGCCGCCCGCATGGACCCAGCCTGCGAACGAGCGGGGCGCTGGGGACGACGCGTGGCCGACGCCCGAAGCCCTTGAAGCGGCGATGGACGCGCTCGCGGGGCCCAACGCCGAGCGCGTGGACCTCGGAGTGAGCCGGGAAGGACGCCCGATCAGCGGGCTCCGCATCTCGCACAGCTCCGAGCCCGCGTGGTCGCTGCGTATCCTCGGCGCACACCACGGCGACGAGCCGGTGAGCGCAACCGTCGCGCTCCGGCTGGCCGAGCGGCTGGTCACCGACCCCGCGCGCGTGCCCGACGGCGCAGAGGTCTGGATTGTCCCGGTCGTCAACCCCGACGGGCTCGCTGCGCACACCCGCGTAAACGCCGACCACGTCGATCTCAACCGCAACTACGACTACCAGTGGGGCGCGGCGACCAACCCCGGCAGCGCCGCATTCTCCGAGCCCGAGACCCGCGCCATTCGCGCGCTCACCCGCGCCCGAAGCTGGCTGGGCGGCCTGAGCTTGCACAGCGGCGCCACCAACATCGGCTGGCCGTGGAACTACACCACCGCCGAACGCGCCGCGGACGAGCCCCGCATGACCCGAATCGGCGAGCAATACCTGAGCGTGACCACCGCGCCCGACTTCTGGGCCACCAACGGGGCCGACTGGTACGCGACCCACGGCGACTCCACCGATTGGGCCTACGGGCGCTGGGGAGTCCCCGAATTCACCGTGGAGCTCTCAGATGTCAAAGCACCCGCGGACCCCGACGTCGTCGCCGACTGGCACATCGACGCGCTGCTGGACTGGATCGCACGCCCGCCCGACTTCGTCGCCGACGCCCGCAGCGCGGCGACCAGCGAGCCGATTCCCGTCACCGCAGACGCTGGACAGCCCGCGCGCAGCCCCAACGGAGGCATCGCCCGATGGAGCGACGAGACGCCGCTGACCTGGAGCAGCGCCGGCTTTGCCACCGCAGACTTCAGGCAACCGCTGATCTGGAACGGCGCCACCATCGAACCCCGCGTGCTGAGCCGCGGCGACCCGCCGATGACCGTCCCCGCAGACTGGATCGGGCTGAGCCAGCCCGGAGAGCCCGACGTCGTCGGGTTTCCCGAAGGCGTGTTGGACGCAAACGCGCTCGCGCCGGGGCTTTGGGACGTGCACACGACCGCCGGGATCGCGCCGCGGTCTTTGATCATCGGCGAGGTCGACGACCGCGTGCGCATCGACGACGCCGCGCTGACCGACGGCGTCGTGACGCTCTGGGGTCAGGGGTTCGGACGGGGCGCAGAGGCGTGGGGCGTCGGCGGTCCGGTTCGGGCGATGCACCGCCTGACCCCGTTGGAGGAGAGCAGCGACCGCGTTGATTTTTTATGGGCCGAAGGGGACGACGCCGTGATGCTGTGGACCAACGGCGCTTGGGTCGGGGCGGTGGGCATGAACGAGTCCCCGAAGTGGGATGAGAACCCGCCTGCCACCGAGGTGATCGCCGGGGTAGACGCCGACACGGCCGCCGACGTCGGCTACTACGCGGGCGGCTGCAAGGGCGCGGACACGCACGCCGCGCTGGGGTTTTTCGCGATCGGGCTCACGCGACGGCGCCGCAAAGCGGCTCCCGCATAGGCGATCAGCGCGCGACGGGAGCGGCCACAGGCACAGCCGGCTTGGGAGACGCCTTCGGAGCCGGCGCTTCCTGCGTAGCCGCCGCAGCGCGCTCGAAGACCATCACCGCTTGTCCGGGACGGTACTCGTCGAGCTCGTCGAACTCCACAAGTCCAACGCGCTCAAGATCGCGAACGACATACTTGGGGTCCAAAATCCCGGGTCGCTCCGCGCTCGGCAGCGGCTCCATGAAGATCGCTCGTCCCTCGGGCTTCAGCGCAGCGACCACCGAGCGCAGGAACGGAAGCACATGGGCCTCCACCCACGCCGGATCCTGCGCCTGCGCGTTGGTGTAGAACGCGCTCATCGTTTCGCAGGCCAGCACCACGTCGAAGGCGCCGGCAGGCAACCGCGAATCCAGAGCTGCGCCACGCACCGTCGTCAAGTTGGAATACCCGTTCTGGGCAGCGCTGAACTGCACAAACTCCAGCAACGACGCCGAAGCATCCTCCGCAACGACCTTGCCCGTGGGCCCAACAAGGCGCGCCATCGGGAGCACAAACCAGCCGTCCCCGGCGCGCAGGTTCGCGACGGTCATGCCCGGCTGGATCTCCAGCTCCACCAAAAGATCGGTGGCGCTCAACCTGCGCCCGTGCGGCGACCACGACGCCAGCCGAAACCCCTGATGCGACGTCAGACTCAGCTGCTCCCAAACGTCAAAATCTGCGGGGACCGGCAACGTCGGCAAGCCCACGCACGTCGGCGTCGGCAGGATGGCTGCCATCCCCGGATCGGCGCAGGCGCGCCGCACGCTCTCCGCGAAGTACGGGGCGAGCGTGTCGACCGCGACCGGCTTGCCATCAGGCTGTACAAAAAATCTGGTCCAAATCGGCTTTCGCAGCGGGTCCACGCGTCGCAGAAACTCCTGCTCGTTCCCCCCGTCCAGATCCTCCAGCCAACCACGCAGCGTCAAACCAAAATCATAGGCTGGAAACCTACGGTTCATGTCTTCCAGCAACGCCGCTGCCCGGGAGTGATCCGCCGTGCCGAGCAGCGCCCGCTCCGCGTTGATCACCGCCGGATCCACCGCGGGTCGCCGCGATCCCGACGCCGCCGCGTGCACGGGCTCCACCGGGTACTGCTCCAGCCGCAGGCCCTCCGGCAGTGGCCCCGCAGGAGCAGCGGCAGGTGCCCCAGCAGGCGAGGCGCAGCCAAGCAGCATCGCCAGCGTGGCAGTCCAGACCGCGTTCAGCTTCGGGTTCATCGCGTCAATCTATACCCCGGCTACACCCGGAAGTAGCGGGCCTGCGGGTGATGCACGACGATGGCTGCCGTGGACTGCTCGGGATGGAGCTGGTCCTCGTCGGCCATGTCGACCCCGATGCGGTCCGCGCCCAGCAAGCGCAGCAAGTGGCGTTGATCGGCCATCTCTGGGCACGCCGGATAGCCGTAAGCGTAGCGGCATCCCTGGTAGCGCTTGTGGAAGAGCTGCGGGATCTCGCGCGCGTCCTGAGCGGCGACGCCCAGCTCGGCGCGGATCTGCTTGTGCACGAACTCCGCGAGCGCTTCGGTCACCTCGACGCCCAAACCGTGCAAGTACAGGTAGTCGGTGTAGTTGTTGGCATCGAACCAAGTGCGGGCGATGTCGCTGGCTTGCTGACCGACGGTGACGCATTGCAGCGCGACGACGTCCCCGCCCTGCTCAGCGGTGCGGAAGTAGTCGGCGAGGCACAAGCCCGGCGCGCCGTCCCGCGCAGCCTGCCGTGGGAACCGAAGCCGGGTACCATCTTCGAGCACCAGCCCGTCGCCGTCGCGATGGCAGCGGAAGTAGCCGTACACCGCCTGCGGCAGCAGGATTCCCTCGCGTGCGCAGCGATCGGCGAGCGCGTGCAGGATCGGCTTGGCGACGGTGCGCAGCTGGTCGGCGTGCTCGGCGTCGCTCAAGTTCTTGCGCAGGAAGCCCCACTGGAACTTGAAGAGTACATCCTCGTTGATCCACGGCAGCAGCGCGCGCAGCGGCACCTCGAGCTTGCGCGAACCCCAGAACGGCGGCTGCGGGGCTTCAGCGAGCCGCACCGGCTCGGCGTCGCGGGCGTCATAGGGGATCGGCCGCTCGGCGCGCGTGGTCACCATCTTGTGCTCTTCGGCAACCACAGCGGCCACATCCAGCGTGTCGTCGAAGGTCGGCAGCGCCTCCATGAACCGCAGCCCCGCGAACGCGTCGCGGGCGTAGACCACCTTGCGGCCGTAGGTCTGCGAGCAGTCCTGCTCCACGTACGCGCGGGTCAACGCGGCGCCGCCGAGCACCACCGGAGTCGTCCAGCCCTGCTGGCGCATCTCCTCCATGTTCTCCTTCATGATCACCGTGCTCTTCACCAGCAGCCCGCTCATGCCGATGGCGTCGGCGTTGTGCTCTTTGGCGGCCTTGAGGATCTGGTCGATCGGCTGCTTGATGCCGATGTTGACCACCCGGTAGCCGTTGTTGGTGAGGATGATGTCCACGAGGTTCTTGCCGATGTCGTGCACGTCGCCGCGCACCGTCGCGAGCACCATCGTGCCCTTCGCGGGGCCCGAGGCCTTGTCCATGAACGGCTCCAGCCACGCGACCGCGGCCTTCATCGTCTCCGCGGACTGCAACACGAACGGCAGCTGCATCTGTCCCGAGCCAAACAGCTCGCCGACGACCTTCATGCCATCCAGCAGGATCTCGTTGATGATGTGCAGCGGCGGGTATTTTTCGAGCGCTTCCTTCAGGTCGACATCGATGCCGATGCGGTCCCCGTCGATGATGCGCTCCTTCAGGCGCTGCTCGACGTCGGCCGCGACCACCTTGGTGACCGACGCGCTCTTCACGTCGGCGAACACCTCGAGCAACACCTTCAAGGGATCGTAGCCGGCGTCATCCGGGCCGTTCGTCCCCGGTGCGCGACGCCGATCGAAGATCAGATCTTCGCAGACGATCCTCTGCTCTTCGGGGAGCTTGTAGAGCGGGATGATCTTGTCGGCGTGCACGATCGCGGCGGTCAGACCGGCCTCGCGGGCGTGGTGCAGGTAGACCGAGTTCAGCGCGTGGCGCGCCGGCGGATTCAGGCCGAAGCTGATGTTGGAGAGGCCAAGCACGATGCCGCAGCGCGGGAAGCGCTCGGCGATGAGCCGGATGCCTTCGAGGGTCCAGAGTCCGAGCTTGCGGTCGTCTTCGTTGCCGGTCGCGATGGTGAAGGTCAACGGGTCGAAGAGGATGTCGTCGGGGGCGAGGCCGTGGCGCCCGACGGCGAGGTCATAGAGGCGCTGCGCGACCTCAAGCTTGCGCTCGGGGCTCTTCGCCATGCCCTCTTCATCGATGGTCAGCGCGATGACCGCGGCGCCGAAGGTGCGGCACAGCGTACACACCTTGTCGAGCCGGGGCTCGCCGTCCTCGAGGTTGATCGAGTTGACGATCGCCTTGCCGCCGATGCGCTTGAGCGCGGCCTCGATCACCGGCACCTCGGTCGAGTCGATGACCAGCGGGCCGTGAACGGCGGTGGCCATCTTCGACACCAACGTGTCCATGTCGCTGACCTCGGGGCGCCCGACAAAGGCCGTGCAGACGTCCACCGCGTGGGAGCCGGACTTCATCTGGGTCTTGCCCATGCCGACCATGCCGTCCCAATCCTCGGCGTCCAACATGCGCTTGAAGGCCCGCGAGCCGTTGGCGTTGGTGCGCTCGCCGATCGCGAAGATGTCGGCTTGCTGGCGAAACGCGACCGTTCCGTACAAGCTCGCCGCCGAAGGGATGAATTCGGGGCTGCGCGACTTGGGCTTCTTGCGCAGGATGCGCTCGGCCACCGCGCGGATGTGGTCCGGAGTGGTCCCGCAGCAACCACCTACGAAGCTGACGCCATCGTGCTCAGTGAAGCGCTCGTGCCACTCCGCCAGCTCTTTGGGGTTGAGCGGGTAGTGGGTGCGACCATCGACCAGCTGCGGCAGGCCTGCGTTGGGGAGCACGCTGATCCGGCGACGGGAGTGGCGGCCCAGGTACGCGATGTGCGCGGCCATCTCCTGCGGCCCGGTGGCGCAGTTCAGGCCGATGACGTCGATGGGGTAGGCCTCGAGCACCGTGAGCGCGGTGGCGATGTCCGAGCCAAGCAGCATCGTGCCCGTGGTCTCCATCGTGACCTGCGCCATCACCGGCACCCGACGCGCGGCGTACTTGGGCTCGGTGAAAACGTCGAAGATCGCCGCCAGCGCGCACTTGGTCTGCAACAAGTCCTGGCAGGTCTCGATCAGCAGCACATCCACGCCGCCGTCGACGAGCCCGCGCACCTGCTGCTTGTAGCCGGTGTGCATCTCGTCCCAGCCGATGTGGCCGAGGCTCGGGAGCCGCGTACCTGGACCGATGGAGCCGGCCACAAAGCGCGGCCGGGCCTCGCTGGAGTAGCGATCCGCCGCGGCCCGCGCGATCTGCGCCGACTTGAAGTTGATCTCGTGGCACTGCTCGGTGAGGCCGAACTCGCCCAAGACCCACGGCGCGCCACCGAAGGAGTTGGTCTCGACGATGTCAGCGCCGGCCTCAAAGTAGCGCCCATGAATCGCCTCGATCACGTCAGGGCGCGTCAGGCAGAGGATCTCCGAGCAGTTCTCCAAGCCGGAGTAGTCCGAGAGCGGAAGGTTGAAGCTATGGATCTGGGTACCCATGCCGCCGTCGAAGATCAGCACCCGATCGGCCAGCGCGTCCAACAGCGGCGAGGAGGTCATCGGAGCGTGAGCAAAGGTAGAGAGCGCAGGATCAAGCCGGTTCATCGGACACCAAGGGCAAGGAGGGTGGTGAAAGCGGGGGCGCGACGGTCGACGTGAACGACATCGCAGGAGACGGAGTGAAAGCCAGCGGCGACGAGCATGCCCGCCAGATCCGCGAAGCCCGGGTGCTTGTGGCCCAAGCGGCCCTGCACCCACGCGTGGCTGTGCGGAGCGAGGTCAAGCACCGCGATACGGGCGTTCGGAGCTAGCTTTTTATAGATTTTTTGGAGGGCGACAGCAGGTTCAGAGACGCAGTGCAGCGACTGCGACAGCAACACGAGGTCGACCTCTCCCGGGACCAGCGGCGGATCCGCGAGGTCCCCAACGCGGGCTTCGACCTGCGGCCCGAGGTTGGCCAACGCCGCGGCGTCCAAGTCCACCGCGATCACCCGCGTGGCGGGGTTCGACGCGGCCAACAAGCGCGTCAACTCCCCAGATCCTACGCCAAGATCGGCGATGCGCATCGGCGGAAAAAACGCGAGCAGCAAGCGCGCGAGCGCCTCCCAGCTGCGCCCGGGAAACACGTCAGCGCCTAACAGATCCACCGACTCGGCCGCCCGCGCCGCGCGCACCCGCTCCAGCGCGAAGCGATCGGCTTCGTCGATCGGCTCGCTCTCGATCAGCGCGGCCAGCGCGACATCCTCGATCGCGGCGATGCTGTAAAACACCTGCGCGCCCGAGCGCCGCGCATCCACGAGGCCCACCCGCCGCAGCTGAGCCATGTGCCCGGCGAAGGTGCTCTGCGCGATGCCAAGCAGATCTTGGAGCTCTCCCGCGCACAGTTCCTCGACGCCGAGCAACGTCAACACCCGAAGCCGAATGGGCTCGGCGAGGACTTTGAGGCGGTCGGCGCGCTGCACGCTACCCGTATATCGCGATATCGCGATAATTGCCGCTACGGGCCTACTTGCACCAGGTCAGCGTGTAGGATCCCGAGCCCGAGACATCTTTCACCAACGTGCGGTACGTGCCCGAAGTTCCCGCATACGCGATGCTCTCGGAGGACGTGGTCCCCGTAGACGACGCGACCGTCGACCAAGTCGAACCCGACTTCTTCTCGAGGGTGACGTCAAAGTTCGCGGTCGAAGGGCCGGACAGGGTGACCGTCTGGTTGGCGATGGTGACCGAGGTACCCGAAGAAGACGGGTGATACGCCGACTTACCCGAGCGCGAAAGCGAGCCGGTGTAGGTGGTGCTCGAGCACGTGGTCGAGGCCGCAGCCACGCCCACCGCCGACCAGGAGTTGCCCACCGCGGTGTACTCGGCGCTGGTCGTGCCGTAGAGCGCGCCAGCCGCGCTCAGCGTCGCCGTGCGCGCGCCGCTGAAGCTGGTGCTGGACGTCATGTAGTCGGTGAGCGCGAGGTACCAGATCGCCGCCGCAGCGTCGGCGCCGATCGCGGTGACAACGGTGGTGGACTTGCCGCGGGGGTGCGTGCCGCCTTCGCTGAGCAGGTAGAACGCGAGGTTCGGCAGCCCGGAGGTGTAGTGCACGTCGGCAGAGCCCATCGACGCGGAGTAGTAGTCGTAGCTCGCCCCGTCCGAAGCCGGGTCGTTCATGTACCGCAGCGCGTCGCCCGACGTGGCGGGGGTCCACGTGGTCTCGCCGACCTTCCAGGTGTCGCCGCTCTCCCCCAGCACGGAGCGTTCGACCATGGCGCCGAAGATGTCGGACACGGCTTCGTTCAAGCCGCCCGACTCGCCGGAGTAGGTCAGGTTCGCTTCATACTGCGTGACGCCGTGGGTCATCTCATGGCCCGCGATGTCCAGCGTGGTGAGCGAGCCGGAGTTGACGCCGTCGCCGTCCCCGTAGGTCATGTAAAGGCCGGTCGAGCTCCAGAATGCGTTGACGTACTTGGAGCTATAGCTGGTGGTCGACAGGATGTAATTGGTGCTGTGCGAGGTGAGCGCCGACGGGCCGCCGGTGCCGTTGATGCCGTTCCGGCCGAAGGCGGTATTGTAGTAGTCGTAGACTTTGTCCGCGGCGTACTGGGCCTCATTGGCGTTGAGGTAGATCGCGCTGCTGCTCAGCATCGTCGTGCTGGTGCTGGTGATCGACGACTTCGTGCGCGTGGTGTTCTTCCACGACTGCGTCGCCATCAAGTCGCTCGGGTTCTCGAGGTAGTAGCTGGTGCCGTCGGTGTAGCAGTTGAGCGAGACGGTGCCGTAGAAGTTGGTCGGCGCCGAGCACGTGGCGGTCTGGAAGTTGTTGTAGGACCACACCAGCTCGCCATCGTGGGCGTCGACGAACAGGACGGGCACGGTATCGCTGTCGTTGTAGTTGATCTGCTCCAGCTGCACGCGCCAGACGAGATGATCGACGCCGTCGTGGCGCAACACCCAGAGGTCCGCGAGGGGGTCTCCGCTCAGGTTGTCCCAGCCGCCGGGGTACTCGGAGACGGCGAGGTCAATCGCCTCGTCGGCGTCGTACTCAGGGGTGCTGTCCACCACGACGTTCGGAACGAAATCATCGGTGAACCCGGCGAGCGTGCCTTCGGGGGTCAAGTGAACGATCGCCTCACCGCCCCAAACCGGCACGCCACCGGAGAGCTGCTGCACGCGGGTGTGGGCCATGTCGACGATGTCGACGTTCACCTTCAAGGTGCGGAGGTCTTCGACCGCGGCCAGCAACGCCGGGCTGTCGGCCTGCTCCAGCTGCTCATAAGCCAGATCTTCGGCGAGGTTGAGCTCCTCCTCCGAGCCGGAGCCGAACACGCGCTCCGAATCTGTGCCCTCAGTCGCGCAAGCGGGGAGTCCGAGGGCGAGGAGCAGGAGGCCAAAACGAGTGGTCATCGGTGAAAACCTGGGAGGGAGAGGAGCGACTACAGTAGCTGCGTAGCCACGGTTTTGATCGCAAGGAAAATGAAAAGCCCGACCGCTCACTCGGCATAGCCCAGCGCGCGTAGCGCATCGCGAGAGGTCGCGTCGATGGGAGCCGCGACGCCCGGCGCAACATCGACCCCGGGCGCCTCTGTGTAGCGGCCATCGGCGTGGCGCACCGCAAAAGCCGCGGCGTCCCGCCGCACGCCGCCGACCCAGACGGTGTCGGAGCGGAGCGCATCGGCAGGCAGGGCCGCTTTTCCCTGCGCCATCGCCGTGAACAGCGCGCTCAGCCCTACCGTACCCACCTGCCCTTCCACGCGGCCCCCGCCATCCCCCATGCGCATCGCGAGCGGCACGCGCAGCTCGGTGTCCTGAAGTGCGTGCCCGTGCCCGAACACCCCGCGCTCGCCGAGCTCCTCCCCGTGATCCGACGTGATCACCACCGACGCTTCCGGCCCCGCAGCGCTGATCAGCCTGTCCACGCGCTCTGTCGCGGCGCGGACGCTCTGGGCATAGGCAGACCGCAACGCGGCCGCAGCGGTAGTGCCCGAATCGCCCGCCTCCAGCACCCGCGGGTCCCGCGCGTACTCGTGCACGCCAAGCAGGTGCACCCACACGAAGCGGCGCTCCCCTTCGGCGTGGGGCGCGCTCAGCGCACGGACCGCAGCGTCCACCACGCGATCGTCCCGACTGTGCTGCATCGCGTTTGCCCAGCCCCGCGCTGCCGATACCCGACGTTCCAGCGACGACAGCAACACCAGCGGCGCGCGCGCATCATCGTCGTGCGTCCAATCCGTAAACCCAAGCGCAAAGCCAAGATCGGCGCGTAGATGCGGGTTGCTGACGAACGCCATCGTCCGCCAACCGGCCGCGGCAAAGTCGGCCACGAAGGAGCGTTGAAAGGCAGGGCGCGTGTAGCCACCGTCTACCGGCAATCCGCCCTGGTGCGTGGCCACCGGGGCTCCGTTGAACAGGCTGTACATCGCCGGGAGCGTCCATGGCGCCGGTGAAATCGCTTGGTCAAAGGTCCACCAACCCGCGCCGCCAAACCCGTCCAGCAGCCCGGCGTCCGCGCGCGTCGCGTCCACGGTGATCAACAGCACGTCCGAACCTGCAGGCGCGTGCTGCGCAAGCGGGGCGTAGTCCGAAAAGCCGCGGGTGCGCAGCGCCGGAGCCGCGAGCCCGCCGAGCATCCCGAGGCCACAGGCGAGTCGGGGCCAGCGCAGCGCGCCCAGAAACACCAAAATCGCAGGAAGGACCCCGGCGAGGTCGGGCAGCCGCCCCGCCCGGGCTGCGTCCGGCCCCCACACCAACGCCCATAGTCCCAGCGCCAACGCGGTCCCCAGCGTGGGGCGCGATGGAGCCAACCTGCCAAGAAGAACCCCGACTATGCTGAAACAAACCAGCAACGCCGCGCCTTCCCCGAGGCACGATCGCAGCGTGACCGCCGGGTCCAACGCCTCGGAGAGCCAGCGCCCCGCGCCCGCTTCACCCATAGCAAAGCCGAGGGCCGATGCCCAAAGCGGCAGCAGGAACGCACGCGACGGCTTCATGCAGCGCCACTATCCGGCTCCGAACCCGTAACGGCGTGGTAGGTTGGGGCATGGTCCCCATCGAACAAGCGTGCTTCTGGCTCGCCGCCATGCCCCAGCGCGAGGTCACCCGCCTGACCGAAGCCACCACCGCCGACATCGTCGTCATCGGCGGAGGTCTCACGGGATTCTGGGCCGCGCTGTTCCTGAAAGAGCTAGATCCGTCGCGCGACGTCGCGCTGATCGAGCAGGGCGTCGCTGCCTACGGCGCCAGCGGGCGCAACGCGGGGATGCTGTCGGAGACGGTCGATCACAGCCACTCCCTCGCGATCCAGCACTTTGGAGGCGAAGAAGCTGCGAGGCTCGCGCGACTCGGACAGACCAACGTCGACGAGCTGCTCGCGTTCGTTCAGGAGCGCGGCATCGCCTGCGACTACGAGGCCAGCGGGCGACTGATGGTCGCGTTGACGCCTGGTCATGTGGAGGAGGCCAAACGCACGATGGAGGTGGCGCAGAGCCTCGGCATCGAGACGTTCAAGCTCCTGAACCGCGAGCAGACGCAGGCTGAGGTGCACTGTCCGCTCTATCTGGGCGCGGTCGAGGTGAGCGGCGGCGGAATTCTCGACCCCGCCAAGCTCACCGACGGACTGCGCCGGGAAGCTGAGCGGCTCGGCGTGCGGGTGTACGAGCGCACCACCGTAGAGGGCATCGAAGCCCACGGCGCCGGCGTGATCGTGCGCGCCAACGGCACGACCCTCAGCGCCGGCCGGGCCGTGCTCGCGACCAGCGCCTATACCCACCACCTCGTGCCCTCGGTGCGCCACCGGTTCATCCCGCTGTACGACTACATCGTCGTCAGCGAGCCGCTTAGCCCGCAACAGTGGGCGGAGATCGGGTGGAAAAAGCACCAAGGAATCACCGACGGGCGCACCTTCTTCAACTACTACCGCCCCACGGCCGATGGGCGCGTGCTCTGGGGCACCAGCGAAGCCACGTACTACCGCGGGAACCGCGTAGACCCCGCCTGCGACCACTCCCCTTCGCACTATGCATCGCTCAAAGAAAGCTGGAACCGTCACTTTCCCACGCTGTCATCGTTGAAGTGGGAGTACGCCTGGGGCGGCGCTATCTGCTCGACCACGCGGCTCACACCGTTCTTCGGCACCGCGCTCGGCGGGCGCGCCAGCTACGGCCTGGGCTACACCGGCCACGGGCTCGGAACCACGCGCCTCGCAGGCCGAATTCTCGCGCACATGGCGCTCGATCGCAGCTCCGATCTGCTGGACCTTTCGCTGGTCACAAAGCCGCCTTTCCCCTACCCGCCCGAGCCGATCCGGGGCTGGGCCGTCGACGCCGTCACCGCGTCGTTGCGCAAGGTGGACGCTGGAGAGTCCCCGAACCTGCTGCTGCGCACCTTGGACGCGATGGGGCTCGGGTTCTCCAGCTGAGCGCGCTCAGGATGACTTGATGTACCAACCCCAAGGCTTGTCGTCGGTGAACCGCGTGATCTGCTTGACCTCAAGGTAGTTGGCGAGCCCCCAGCGGCCCAGCTCGCGGCCGATGCCGGACTGCTTGTAGCCGCCCCACGGCGCCTCCGCGAAGGTGGGCTGCGAGCAGTTGATCCAGACGATGCCGGCCCGAAGCGCCGCGGCGACACGCTCGCACCGTGCGTCATTCGCGGACATCACCGCGGCGGCGAGCCCAAAGCGGCTGTCGTTGGCGAGCTGGATCGCCCCGACCTCGTCGTCGAAGGCGCGCACGCAGACCACCGGACCGAAGATCTCCTCGGTCCACGCTGCGCTATGGAGCGGCACGTCGACGAGCACGGTAGGCTCGTAATAGTAGCCCTGATCGAGACCGGGAGGCCGCTGCCCGCCGCACGCGACGCGCGCCCCGTCCGCCACCGCCTGCTGCACCGCCGCGTCCACCTTCGCCCGCTGATCGGCCGAAACCAGCGGCCCCAACAGCACGCCGGCCTCCAAGCCCTGACCGATGCGGATTTTTCGGGCCTCAGCGACGAGGCGCGCAAGCAGCGGCCCGTACAGCCGCCGCTGCACCAAAACCCGAGACGTCGCGGAGCAAACTTGCCCCTGGTTCCAGAATATACCGAACAGGATCCACTCGACGGCGCGCTCGATGTCGCTGTCGTCGAACACCAGAAATGGAGATTTGCCGCCCAACTCGAGGCTGACTTTTTTGATGTCACGCGCCGCCGCCGCCATCACCTTCGAGCCGGTAGGCACCGACCCGGTGAACGCGAGCTTGTCCACCCCTGCGTGCGCGGTGAGCGGCTGGCCTGCATCCGCGCCGATCCCGGTCACCACGTTCAACACACCGGCCGGGACGCCCGCCTCGTGCGCGATCGCCGCGAGCTCCAGCGCCGTCAGCGGCGTGAGCTCCGAGGGCTTCAACACCACCGTGCACCCCGCCGCGAGCGCCGGCGCCACCTTCCACGCGGCCATCAACAGCGGGTAATTCCACGGGATGATCGCGCCGACGACGCCCATCGGCTCGCGCACCACCGTGCATCGGAAGCGGGCGTCGGGGAGCGCGACCGCCTCGGGCTCCGCGGCGTCCAGCTCTTCGGCGAGGCCGGCGTAGTAGTCAAAGCAATAGGCGGCGTCTTCCACATCCCAGGTGGCTTCGGGCAGCGGCTTGCCGTTGTCCAACACCTCAAGGCGCGCGAGCTCCGCCACCCGGGCCCGGATTCCCGCGGCGATCGCCCGCAAATACCCGGCACGCTCGGCGCCGCTGCGCTGCGGCCAGCCGCCGGTGTCAAACGCCGCACGCGCGGCGAGCACGGCGGCGTCTACGTCTTCGGCGGTCGCGGCCGGTGCGTTGTGCAACAGCGCCCCGGTAGATGGCTCCAGCACGGCGAAGGTCTGAAGCCGCGCTGGCTTTACCCAACGCCCATCGATGTAAAGGTGGTCACGCATCCCGGCATCCTACCCGCCATCGAGCGCGCTGACGACCGCGACCGAGCTGACCACGTTGCCGGGGTCCAGCTGCAGCGCCCCGGCGACCGCGCCCGACGCGTCGAGCCAGTACACTGCGCCGTCGATCCCGACCGAGATGAGCTGGCCTTCCCCGGCATCATTGGACTCGCCCAACACCGCGGTGTAGCCGGCGTCTGGCGGTCGCCATTGGGACGACAACTGTGCCGTTCCTGCGCCTACATCCACCGCGTAGGAGACGACCCGCGAGCCGGCAGAGACGTCCCGCCCGTTGTCAAAGACGCGAAAGCCGCCGTCCACGAAGCGGGGAGCGTGCTGGGGACCGAAGCCACCGTCCCCAACGATGCGCAGCGTGCCGGGATCACCGCCGGCAGCCCAGCGCGTCGCGCCGTAGCCGTCCACCGCCATCACCGTGGCGGTGCAGTACACCGAAAGCAGCCAGGTGTCGGTGATCGGGTCATGATCGAGCCCGTTGACGTGCACCGCGTCAATCGCGCCGGTCGGCGTCTGCACCACGCCCCAACAGTCGTTGCGCTCCACGGGGAGCGCGTCAAAGCTGTTCCAAACCACCGACTCCGGGCCGCCCTCGCCGATGATCATCAGCCGCTCGCCGGCGATGCGCTGGCCGTTCACGGTCTGCTCTACCCATCCGCAAGCACCGACCCGGCCGTCCTCGAGCTCGTAGAGATCGTGATGCACGTCGGGCGCCTCCCAACGCGTCGTCGTGCCGTCCCAGTCGGTGCGCACCACCGCTCCAGAGGCTGCGGCGTCCCCTACACGCTCGTTCGCGAGGTAAACCACGCCGCGCCCATCCCCACGTACCCGAGCGAACCCCGTCGGCGTCCCGGTAGGCGGCACCCACCAAACGGGACGACCGCGCCAGTCGACGACCTGCACGCTGGTCAGCCCGGTCGCGGCTTCGACGCTGGTGATCATCAGCCAGCGACCGGGCGGCGCATCCGGGACGGTGTCGGGACGAACCACGGCGAGGTTGGCGGGCGGCGCGGCGAGCGTCACCGAGGCGTCGGCGTCGCCGACCACGTCTCCATCGTCGTTGAGGTTCGAGGCGGTGAGCAGCGCCTCCGATCCCGCGGGGATGCCCAGCAGCTCGACGCTGTGGCTCTGCGAAGGCTCCTCGGAGACGACGACGTCCACCGGCTCATCCTCCCCGGAGTCGCCCCCCGTCCACGCCAAGCGGCTGCGCACCGCGCTGGACGTGTCCCAGCGCACGTGCACCAAGGTCGGAACGGCCGCGTCCACTTCGACGCTCAAGCCGTCCACCGTCACCGAAGCAGCGCCCGACTCGGCGGGCGCGTGGCAACCGCCGAGCAGCGCCGCGATCCACACGCCGGTACGGGCGTACAAAAGTGCTACGCCAACGCGACGTAGACGCGATGTACGTCGTCGTTCTCGTCGATCGCGTTGACCCAGGTTTCGATCTCTTTGCGCTGCTCGTCGGTCACGGTGACCGGGTTCTTTGCGACCCAAGCCATCTCGGCGGAGCTGACCAGCCAGCCGCCGGACTCCAGCGACTTGCGCACCGCGTCGAGGTCGGTGGTCTCGCAGATGAACTCGGCGCCGTCGTCGCCGGGCTTGACGTCCTGAGCGCCCGCTTCGATCGCGGCTTCCTCGGCGTCCGCGCGGGACGGGTGGCTGGCTTCGATGACGCCGACCCGATCGAACATCCACTGCACGCTTCCAAGCTGGCCTTTCCGGAACAGCACGCGCACGTCTGCGGCGGCGCGGTTGCGGTTATCGGTCAAACATTCGACGATGATCGGAACCTGATGCGGCGTGAACCCTTCGAAGAACAGGGTCTCATACTGCACATTGCCGTCCAGCAGACCGGATCCGCGCTTGATGGCGCGGTCAATGGTGTCGCGCGTCATCGACTGCTTGCGCGCGGCTTCTAGCGCGGCCCGCAGGCGCGGATTGTTGTCCGGGCTAGGGTCCCCTGCGCGCGCGGCGACGGTGATCTCTTTGGAGAGACGCGTGAACAGCGCGCCCTTTGCAGCGCCAGCAGCCATGCGGCCGGCGTGTTTCCACTGTGCTCCCATCCGAAACTCCTCAACGATTGTGCTGACTGCTCAGCGGACTGCGGCGTGCACCGCGATTGAAGTGCGCGGCTCTCACCGCGCGTAGGGGGCTAACGCGCAGACCGCCGCGGCGGTCACGCGCAAGCCGGTCAAACCCACGGTGCGTCAGTCTTCCAACCGAAGCACGGCGAGGAAGGCCTCCTGAGGCACCTCGACGCTGCCGATCTGCTTCATGCGCTTCTTGCCTTCTTTTTGGCGGTCGAGCAGCTTGCGCTTGCGGCTGATGTCGCCGCCGTAGCACTTGGCGGTGACGTCCTTGCGCATCGCCTTAACCGTGGTGCGCGCGATGACCTTGGCGCCGATCGCCGCCTGAATCGCGACGTCCCACATCTGGCGCGGGATGAGGTCCTTCAGCTTCGACGTCAGCTGCGCGCCCTTGTGGTGCGCGACCGAGCGGTGGCAGATGTTGGAGAGCGCGTCAACCACCTCGCCGTTGACGAGGATGTCGAGCTTCACGAGGTCTCCCGCCTCATAGCGGATGATCTCGTAGTCCATGCTCGCGTAGCCCTTCGACACCGACTTCAAGCGATCGAAGAAGTCGAACACCACCTCGGCGTAGGGGATCTCGTAGGTCAAGATCACCCGCCCGGTGCCAGCATATTCAAACTTGACCTGGTTTCCCCGGCGCTCTTCACAGAGCTTGAACAGGTTACCGAGCCACGCTTCCGGCGTGTGGATGGTGAGGCGCGCGATGGGCTCGAGGATCTCGTCGATGCGGCCGACGTCGGGCAGCTTCGAGGGCGAGTGGATGGTGATCAGCTCGCCGTTCTTCAGCTTGACGTCGTACACAACCGAGGGCGCGGTGGTGATGAGGTCGAGGTTGTACTCGCGCTCGAGGCGATCGTGGATGACCTCCATGTGCAGCAAGCCGAGGAACCCACAGCGAAAGCCGAAGCCCAGCGCGTCCGAGGTCTCGGGCTCGAAGTTGAAGCTGACGTCGTTCAGGCGCAGCTTCTCGAGGCTCTCGCGGAGGTCCTGATAGGCCGCGGAGTCCGTCGGGAAGATGCCCGAGAACACCATCGGCCGAACCTCCTTGAAGCCCTCCAACGGCGCGGGGGCCGGGCGCTGGAAGTGGGTGACGGTGTCGCCGACCTTGGCGTCGGCGAGGGTCTTGACGTTCGCGACGATAAAACCCACCTCTCCGGCCGAGAGGTCCTGACGCTCCATCGCGTCCGGGGTGAACACGCCGACCTTCAACACCTCGTGAATGGCGCCGGTGGACATGAACTGTACGCGTTCCCCCTTGCGAAGCGTGCCATGCTTGACCCGCACGAGGATGATGACGCCCACGTAGGGATCAAACCACGAATCGAAGATCAACGCCTGAAGCGGCGCTTCGCGGTCGCCCAACGGGGGCGGGATGCGCTGGACCAGCGCTTCAATCAGGCCTTCGATGCCCTCGCCGGTCTTGGCGCTGACGAGCTGGGCGTACGAGATGTCGACGCCGACGTTGTCCATCAGCTGTTGGAGCACGCGATCGGGCTCGGAGCCGGGCAGGTCGATCTTGTTGACGACGGGCAAGATCTCGAGGTTGGACTCGATCGCGAGGTACACGTTCGCGAGCGTCTGGGCTTCGACGCCCTGCACCGCGTCTACGACGAGGATGACCCCCTCGCACGCCGCGAGCGCCCGGCTGACCTCGTAGCCAAAGTCTACGTGTCCCGGCGTATCGATGAGGTTCAACAAGTACATCTCGCCGTCGAGCGCGCGCCAGTTCAGCGCGACGGTCTGCGCCTTGATGGTGATGCCGCGCTCCCGCTCGATGTCCATCTTGTCGAGGTACTGCTCGCGCATCTCCCGATCGCTCACCGCGCCGGTGATGCGCAGCAAGCGGTCCGCGAGCGTGGACTTGCCGTGGTCGATGTGGGCGATGATCGCGAAGTTGCGAATGCGACTGAGCGGAACCGCCGTGGACACGGGGCGTTGCGCGAGGGACGTCGGGGTGCTGGGTGTAGCCATGGGGCGCGGCCGATAACCCGCTCAAACCCCGGCGACGTCCCGGATCCGCCCGGAAGCGATACCGCGCACACGCTCAAGCCCAGCCCAACGGTGCCGCAAACGCTGGGCTTCCGCGTAGCCCTCGTCAAAGAAATCGAGGTTCCCCAGCTGATCCAGGCACGCGGCCAGCGTGATCGCTTGGTCGGCCAGCACCGTCCCCGCGCGCGCTGCAGCGCTGCGATCGCGCGCCGAAGCGCTCGGGTCTACATGCGACACCGGCGGTGGCCGGCGCATCGCGGCGATCGCAGCGTCGACGAGCGGCAACGCAAGATCGAGGCGGCGCTCCTCCTGACACGCGGCCAGCCATGCGGCGTAGGTCGCGCGTCGACTCTCCGCGACCGCAACGACAGCCGCAGCGTCCACCCCGCCGACCCCGTCAGCCTCGAGGATGTGCTCACCGAGCCAGCGATGAAAGCCCTCGATCAACACCGACTGGCAGCGTACAAACCTGCGAAAATCGGACGCCCCCAACGGGGGTAGCCCGACGAGCGCGTCGGGCCACGCGAGGCGAACCAGCGGGTTGTCGCGAAACACGCGCTGCACCAATACGCGCCGCAGCCCGGCCTCTACGAGCAGCCGCGCCAGCAAGTACACGAGCGCGATGTCACCGGGCTCCGAAGCGGCCCCGAGCGCACAGGCACCATGCTCGCTCGCGGCGAGCGGCTGGCGCAGCGCCCATTGAACCAAGCGGATCGGCAGCGCCGTCACCGTCAGCGTCGGCGGCGCGTGACGATTCCACAGGCGCCCCGGCACGCCGCCCGGGGCCGAAAAATGCTCCCGCCGCGCTCCGCCCCCCTGCGCGAGACACCGCACCAACCCCATCCCCAGCGTGCGGCGCAGCGCCAGCACGCCAGCGGCGGACAGCCCGTCCGCCTCGGGACGCGCCGTCTGCAGCAACCCCAACGCCTGCGCGGAGCCTGCGCCCACCATCGCGCGGACCAAGATGAGGGTCTCCAGATCCACGCCACGCACTTCGAGCGGAGGTGCGCTCATCGGTGCGGCCAGCCGTTGATCATCACGCCGTCGGGACGCAGGCGCAATTCCACGGTGTTCGGCCCCTGAAAGTCGGCCAGACCGTAGCGCGTGCCCAGAAAATGCAGCTGCTGATTTCGAGATCCTACCCAACGCCGCGCGCGCGGGCCGTCCTCGGGCTGCGCAGCGTCGTACGGGCCATCGACCAGCACATCCACGGCAGCGAGCAGATCCGGGGCGCGCCGCTCCACTTCGGCGTAGCGATACCCTGAAAACACCACCACGCTCAGCCCCTTGCCGCGAGCGGCCCGCGCCAACGCCGTCACCGACTCGGGCTGGTCCAACGGCTCGCCGCCCAGCAGCGTAATCCCCTCCGTTCCGGCATCGACGACGCGCGCTAAAAGCGCTTCTACCGCGTACAGTTCACCGCCGCGACTGCCGAACAGCTCGGGGTTGCAGCATCCGGGGCAGCGGATCGAGCACCCCTGAGTCCAGATCGCCGTACGGACGCCGGGACCTTCGGCCTCGGTACGGTCGACGACATGCGCGATGCGGAGGTTCAACGTCAGCTCCACCGACTACGGGTAGTAGTAGACATACCCGGCGGTGCGGAAGAACCCAGCGTCCTCCGCGGTCCCGACGTTGTACCCCTGACCGTATCCGCGGTTGTAGAACATCGGGTACCAGCCGTAGCCGGGATTGCTGTAAAAAAGCACGGTGTTCCAGGCTTCGTCGACGCCCGCGTAGCTGTAGGTGTAGGAGGACGCGAAACCCCAGCTGAACGAAGCGCCCTCGAGCGAGGACGAGTCCATGTTCGCCATATGCGAGCAGCCATCCCCAGTCGCGGCGCCGTCCTGCATCACCAGCTGAAACGTCCACTCGCAGTCCGGGCAGCCCTCCGCAGGACTACGATTATCCTCCACAAAGCGGTACAAGACCTCGCATAGGCGGCGCGATCCATCCACCGAGGTGGCGAGGTAGCCAAAATGCCCGGCGTCAAACACGGTGACGCCGTTGATCTGTGTGGTCTGGGCGTCGGCTTGGTAGCTGAGCACCGCCACCGAAGACGTGTCGATGCGGCCGGAGTCAAACCCGGAGTCGGTCAGACAACCGAACGGGCTGGCGCAGTCCCCACTGCAGCCGGACACGCTCGTGGCAATCCCACAGAGCATCAAAGCAACGAGGAACGGAGAGCGGTAAAGCACGAAACATCGTAACCCGCCCAAGCCACGCCCGAAAAGAGAAAGCCGCCGGACTTGCGTCCGACGGCTTCGCTTTGTATGGGCACGCGGCCCACACACCCTCGATTAGAGGTAGTAGTACACGTAGTACTTGGGGCGCAGCCAGCTTGCGTTGTCTGCATCGCCGGAGCCGAACACGTAGTCGGGGTAGTCCGCAAAGTTGTAGCTGAAAGGGCCCCAGCCGTAGGTCGCGGACGCGTACCACAGGACGTGGTTGATAGTAACGTCTCCACTAGAGCCGGTGACAACGGCCGAGCCTTCGGTGAAGCCCCAACCGCCGGAGAAGCCGTTGAAAACGGTGCCGGTGAAGTCAAAGAGGGGGCTGGTATCGCCGCCGTCGACGAGGTCGCCGCAACGGTCGCCAGTAGCCGCGCCGTCGTTCATGGTGAGCTGGAAGGCCCAGTCGCAATCCGGGCAGTCTGCAGGGGCGGCGACGCCGTCATCCGACCAAGTGTACGCCACTTCGCAGAAGTTGGAGCCGTCAACGAGGCTGTCGACGGTGTAGCCGAAGTGGCCGCCGTCGAACACGCGCGTGGGGCCGTCGGCGTGGGTCTGAACGTCAGCCTTGAAGGACCAAAGCGCGTTGGCGGTGTCCGCGTCGGCATCGGAGTCCGCGTCGGAGTCGGCGTCAGAGTCCGCATCGGTGTCGGTGTCGGCATCGCCGCCGCCGGCGGTGTCGCAGCTGGCGCCGGTCTCGCACTTGGAGGCGGAGTCGCAGCCCGCGAGGGCGAGGAAAGCCACGGGGGCGCTGATGAGAGTGTACTTGAGAAGGGTCATGGGTCTCCTGAGGTTGAAAGCAGGGCCAGCGCGCCCCAAGGACGCCATCCGGTCAGCGCAGCTACATTACACGGTCTCTAAACGTCACGCAAGGAGTAGAACGGGCTTCACGCACAGATTCCTGTCTCGTGGACAGGGAGGAACCGGCGGTCCCCGCTTCAGCGTGGTAGGGCGCTGCGGTGCGAATCGCGACCACCAGTGACATTCATATCGATATCAACGGCGAGATCGTGCTCGAAGCGCTCTGCGCCCGCATACGGGCCGTCAAGCCCGACGTGCTGATCGTAGCGGGGGACATCGCGACCGGCGCGACGACGTTCCTGACCACGCTGCTGGCGCTCAAGGCCTGCGCGCCGCACATGCTGGTCGTCGCCGGAAACCACGACGTCTGGACTAGCCCGGCCGCGGTGGCCAAGGGCATTGACTCGTGGGCGTGGCTGGACAAGCTGCTGCCCGCGCTGTGCACCGAAGCCGGCGTCCACCTGCTCGATGCGGGGCCGACGGTCATCGGCGGCATCGGCTTTGCGGGCTCGCTGGGTTGGTACGATCTCACCATGCGCGAGCATCTGCTCGACGCGCCGATGGAGGCCTACCGCACCGGGCGCTTTGGCGGGCTGATGTGGAACGACCACCGCTTCGCGCACTTCCTCGACGCCGACGGCAAGCACTTGCTGTCTGAGGTGGTGGCTGAGCGCCTGCGGGACCGCCTGCAGGCTCACCTCGACAGCCTGAGCTGCTCCCGGGTGGTGGTCGCGACGCACATGCTCGCTTTTGAGCGGCAGGTGCACCGCAAGGATCGCCCCGGCTGGCGCTTTGTGAACGCGTTTATGGGCTCGCTGCGCATGGGGGAGCTGCTCGCCCGCGACCCGCGCATCGAGCTCGCGATCGCCGGCCATACGCACATTCACAGCGACCAGCGCATCGGTAGGATGCGCGCGCTCGTGAGCCCCCTCGGGTACGCCAAAGAATGGCGCGCCCCGGACGTCGCCGGCGCCGTCGAGAAGGCCCTCGCCGTGGTGGATCTCTGATGCGCCCGGTGCTGATCACCTGCGGCGGCACCCGAAACCCGGTGGACGCGATCCGCTACTTGTCCGCCGGGGCGACCGGCACGACCGGCATCGCCATCGCGCGCCGCCTGCGCGAAGCGGGTCGGGATGTACACGTGCTCGGTAGCCTCGAGGCCTCCCTGCGCGCGCCTGATCTCGCCGTCGAGGTGTACGGATCTACCCGCGATCTGCTGGCCCGCGTGCAGCGCTGGTGCACCGCAAACCCCGATGCCGTGGTGGTGCACTCGGCCGCAGTCGGGGACTATGAGGCCGCGACCGACGCCGGCAAGATCCCGTCCGGTCAAGCCGAGCTGGTGCTTCGGCTGACGCCCACCCCCAAGATCGTCGATCAGATTCACACCTGGGCGCCGAACACGTGGCTCGTCAGCTTCAAAGCGGGAAGACCCGGAATTCCTGCGGACGAGCTCGAAGCCATCGCGCGGGCACAAGCCCGACGCACGGGTTCAAAGGTGGTGTTCGCCAACGCCCTCGACCACACCGCGACCGACGTTATGCTGGTCGGTCCCGATGAAACGGCACGCTACGCAAACCGAGAGGATGCTCTCGACGCGCTGATCGCAAGCTTGCCGTAGCAAGCTCGCATCCCGACGACGAGCCTAATACGAGTCGTTCGCCCAGGACGTCGTCGTGCAGTCCAGCGCGTCGTAGTACGCAGGCTCGGTGCCCCAAACCCAACAGCCTGATCCGATGGACGGCCGCAGCACGAAGGTCATCTGCCCGAGGCGATATCCATCGGTGGGAATACAGCTTTTGCCGTCGGTCGGCACATCACCAGAGTCCGAGCACAGGTCGATGTCGACAAAGCCACCGGTAGCGCCGAGGGTGTGACACACGTCGCCTTCGTTCAGGCAGCCCTCGTCGGTCAGGCTCTGCGCGGTCCACACGCCGCCGATGCGCCAGCCCGGCGCCGAACCGCCGGTGATGCTCACCTCCAAGCCGCCGTCCTCGTCGTTGAGCTCTACGTTGCTCGGAGCGTCCACCACGATGCCTGCGTTACCGGATCCGGCGCCCGAACACGCCAGTAGAGCCCCAAGAAGCACACTCATCGACCCACTCCACGCACGGCCACCTCTACTTCGCTGCCATCTCGTCGGCACTGCCGCTGCCGAACACCGACTTCAGCATGTCGAGGCTGGGCTTCTCCGCGTTGTAGAACAAGAAGCTAAACAGGTTGGACGCCGACATATACTTGTATACGTCCCGCCAGCTCTGGATGGTCTCGAGGTGACGCGCGATGGTGATCGGCCGGAAGTAGAACTCCCGGTAGAACTGACGATGGAAGTCGATGATGTCCGCGGGCTCCAAACCCCAAGGCACGAACGTAGGCTCCCAGAAGCTCTTTTCGTCGGTGCTCTCATTGACGAGGCGCCCCCACTTCGTGCCTTCGCGCTCCCACATCTCCATCTGCGGCGTCTTGGGCAGCAAGGTGTTGATCTGCACCGTGACGTCATGGAGCGGGATGGTCTTGGCGAACTCAATGGACTCGCGGATGGTCTCCGCAGTGTCCGGCATGTGCCCGACGATGAAGAACGCTTTGGGCCGCAGGCCCACCTCGTGCGCGGCGGTGATCGCGGCGCGAATCTTCTCTTTGGTGATGCCCTTGCTGATAAAGTCGAGCACCCGGTCGCTGCCGCTCTCGATGCCGAAGCGCGTGCGCCAGCACCCGTTGTCCTTCATCTTCTGGAGGAGCTCCTTGTCCACGACCTCCACGCGGGAAGAGCAGGTCCAGCTGACCTTCTCTGCGATGTTGCGCCGGGAGAATTCGTCCATGATCCCCATGACGCGCTTCTTGGATGCGCAGAACAGCGAGTCCACAAAAGCGATGTCGCGCGCTCCAAAATCCCGCACGAGATGCTCGACTTCGTCGGCGATGTACTCGGGGGAGTGCGACCGGTAGCCCGACTTGGACTTCTGGCAGAACGCGCAGGCGTGAGGGCACCCACGCGAGGTGATCATCGAGAACTTCGGGGAGGCGTGCTCGTCGATGGGGATGGGCTTGTAGATGTCGGCGGGCAGCAGGTGACGGGCGGGGAACGGCAGCTCGTCGAGGTTCTTGAACCGCGCCCGCGCCGGCGTGAAGTGGATCGTGCCGTCCGGGCGACGAAAGCAGATGGACTGCACATCGTCGAGCGACCGACGCCCGGCGAAGGCCTCGCACAGCTCCAGCATCGTGTGTTCGCCCTCGCCCAACGCGCCGACGTCGAACGACGACGTGCGCATCGCCTCTTCCGGGACCAGCGTCACGT
>CAIUMM010000080.1 GCA_903900265.1 uncultured Pseudomonadota bacterium | reverse complement strand
TCAAACGGGTCATGACGTCGAACACCTGCGCGGTCTCCAGCGGGAAACCCAACAGCTACCGGAGATCGCGAGAAGCGGCTGGCGGGTCAGAATCCGCCAGAATTTCTGGATCTCGACACGACAGAGTTTCTGGACTCTACATTGCAGGGGCGGCAGCTCAAGTGGAACGAAAAAGTGGCATTCGTTGATGCCGCGCTAGGTGTTCGGTACGGTCGGGCAGACGCCATTCGCGATGCACGCCCCCCGATTGATCCGGTGGATAGGCTGGCTACTCGCCGCCCAGAATACGCGAGTGACGATCTTTGGACCGTGTTCAACGTCGTTCAGGAACATGTCATTCGCGGAGGAGTTCCCTGCGTCTCAGAGGGACGCACCCGCTGGACCGGTGCGGTAGGGGCTGCGGCCGACAACGTGCGGCTGAACGGCAAACTCTGGGCGCTGGCCGACGTCTGGGGCCGGGGAGCAGGGAAGGTGATCCTTCCGGCCGCCCTTCAGCCCTCGAACACCGCGTCGGTGATCTCAAGCCCGCGGTCGATGATCGCGAAGGCTTCGCGGATCTGCGGCTCGGTGATGGTGAGCGGCGGGATCGCGGAGAAGCTGGACCAGCGCATGAAGGTGAACAAGCCTTCTTGCTTGAAGAACGCGGCGAGCTTGCCCATGGCGGGATGCGCGCCGTTGTAGGGCGCGATGAGCTCGCCCTTGCTGTTCTTTTGGATGTCCATCATGCCGAACAGGCCGATGACGCGGCCCTCTTTGAACGAGGGATGACGGGCTTTCAGCGAAGCGAACTCACTGCGCACCACAGATTCCATCGCAGCGGCGTTCTCGACGAGCTTTTCGTCGAGCGTGACCTGCAACACCGCCTGCGCCGTAGCGAGCGCGAGGTTGTGCGAGTTGTAGGTGAGGCCGCCAGCAAAGTACTTACTACGCAGCTTTTCCACTACATGCTGGCGTACGCCGACCGCGCCCAACGGCATGTAGGAACTGGTCAGGCCCTTCGCCATGGTGACGATGTCAGGCACGATATCGCCGTGCTCAAAGGCGAACATCTTTCCGGTGCGGCCAAAGCCCGCCATCACCTCGTCGCAGACAAGCAGGATGCCGTACTTGGCGGTCAGCTCGGCCAAGCCCTTCATCCAACCCTTGGGCGGGATCAGTACGCCATTGGTCCCGGTGACGCTCTCGACGAAGATCGCCGCGATGTCCTTGGGGTTTTCGTACTGGATCAGCTCTTCGAGGTAGATCAGGTGGTTGCGGGTGATCTCTTCGTCGGTGGTGCCGAAGCTGAAGTTCAACGGCACCGGGTCCATGATGCGGATGAAGCCGGGTGCGCCGGGCTCGTTGGCCCAGCGGCGCGGATCGCCTGTCAGCTGCATCGTAGCGTTGCTGGCACCATGGTAGCTGCGGTAGCGCGACAGGATCTTGAACCGGCCGGTGGCGGTGCGGGCGATCTTGATGGCGTTCTCGTTCGCCTCGGCGCCGCCGGTGGTGAAGAAGAACGTGTCGATGTCGCCCGGCGTCAGGTCGGCGAGCATCTTGCCGAGCCGCGCGCGCGCCTCGGTGGCGGACTGCGGATATGCGAAGATAAGCCCGTCCATCGCCTCTTTCATCGCGGCGACGACCTTGGGGTGACTGTGGCCGATCAGCACGCTCATCAGCGTGCTGTTGAAGTCGATGTAGCGCTTGCCCTCAGGCGTCCAGAAGTGGATGCCTTCGGCGCGCGCGATCGGCCACGGGTCGACCTGATCCTGAACGGCCCAGGTGTAGAGCGTGTGCTTCTTGCACAGCGCGATCATCTCTTCGGAGGTCATGGGCGTCGACATCGGCTTACCCCATCCACGTGGTGTCGGACTGCACGGCCCACTTGGTCGTGACCTTGCGCGGGCGCGTCCAGAATCGCCATCCGTCGTAGCCGGTGATGTTGCCGGCGCCGAACTTGGAGAGGTTCCAGCCTCCGAAGCCAAAGGGCTCGCGGGGGACGGGCACGCCGACGTTCACGCCCACCATGCCGGCCTCGACGCGCGAGGTGACGTAGTTGGCGACCGCGCCGGAGGACGTGTAGATGCACGCGGCGTTGCCGTAGGGGTTGGCGTTCTCGATGGCGAGGGCCTCGTCGAGGGTCTTCACGCGGACGATGCTGATGACCGGTCCGAAGATCTCCTCGGTGGTGCAGGGCATGTCCATCGTGCAGTGGTCGAGGATGGTGGGGCCGATCCAGTAGCCGCCGTCGGGGCCGACCGCGTTGCGGCCGTCGACGACCACCTTCGCGCCGCGCTTTTCGGCGTCGTTGATGTAGCCGTTGATGCGGTCCATCGCGGCTTGGTTGATGATGGCGCCCATGTCTTCACCGAGGCGCACTTTCTTGGCGCCGGCGATGATGTCGGTGAGGATCGCGTCCACGTTGCCGACGGCGAGCAGCACGCTCGCGGCCATGCAGCGCTGGCCCGCGCAGCCGGTGAAGCTGGCGACCACGTTGGGCGCGGTGAGCGCGCGGTCGGCGTCGGGCGCGATCATCAGGTGGTTCTTGGCGCCGCCGAGGCAGAGCATGGTCTTGCCGGTGGCGGACCCGCGGGCGTACACCATCTTGCCGACGCGCGTGCTGCCGACAAAGGCGACCGCCTTGATGTCCGGGTGGTCGGCGATGGCGTTGACCGCGTCGGCGCCGCCGTTGATCACGTTGAACAGGCCGTCAGGCAGGCCGGCCTCTTTGAACAGCAGCGCGAGGCGGCCGGAGCTGAACGGCACCAGCTCCGACGGCTTCATGATGAAGGCGTTGCCTCCGACGATCGCTTGCGGCAGCATCCACATCGCCACCATCAACGGGAAGTTGAACGGCGCGATGCCGCCGACGACGCCAAGGGGCTCGTGATCCACGCGGCAGTTCACGCCGCGCGAGACGTCGAGCTGCTCGCCCGCGCCCATGTTCCCCAGCGAGCATCCAAACTCGACGCATTCGATGGTCTTTTCGACGCTGGCTTTGCCTTCCGCGTAGGTCTTGCCGTTCTCGTGCGAGATGAGCCACGCCAGCTCTTCGAGGTCGCGCTGCAGGAGCACCTTCAGCTTGTAGAAGATGTCGGCGCGCTCGCGTACCGGGACCAAGCGCCAGGCTTTTTGTGCGGCTGCTGCAGCTTTCACGGCGGCGTCGACGTCGGCGGGGCCGGACATCGCGACGCGGCCCATCACCTTGGCGTGGCGCGGGTTTTCGACGGCGAGCGTGCCGCCGCCGATGGCGGGCACGAAGGCGCCGCCGATCCAGTTGAGGGCTTCACCTTGCTCAGTGAAGGCGTAGCTGCGCGTAGAGAACGGCTTGGACATAGGAGCTCCGGAGATTGCGAGGGAGGAGAATCAGCCGCGGGTGGGGAGGACGCGCTCCACCGGCGTGGGCACGTTCTGCGTGTTGCGGCGCTCCTGATTCTGGAAGTACACGCTGTGGCAGGGGCGGTCGATGTAGCGGCCGAAGCCGCGCTGCGTGTGGAGGTTCGTTCCGTCCCACGCGAGGCTGCCGCGCACGTAGGTGCGAGCGGGGTTTCCGATGACCTCCATGCCTTCGTAGATGTTGAAGTCGATGTTCTGGTGGTGCGTGCTGGCCGAGATGGTGCGGCGCTTTTCCGGGTCCCACACGACGATGTCGGCGTCCGAGCCCGGCGCGATCGTGCCCTTTTTCGGGTGGATATTGAAGATGCGCGCGGTGTTGGTCGAGGTGACCGCCACGAACTCGCTCGGCGTGAGCTTGCCGGTGCGGACGCCGTGGTGCCACAGCACCGCCATGCGATCCTCGACGCCGCCGGTGCCGTTGGGGATCTTGCGGAAGTCCTCCAAGCCCGCCTGCTTCTGCGGCGTGCAGAAGCAGCAGTGATCGGTGGCGGTGGTGTGGAGCATGCCGGACTGCAGGCCCTTCCACAGCGCGGCCTGGTGCTCCTTCGCGCGGAACGGCGGGCTCATCACGTAGTGCGCCGCCGCGTTCCAGTCTGGGTTGCGGTACACGCTCTCGTCGATGACGAGGTGCTGCGCGAGGACCTCGCCGAACACGCGCTGGCCTTCGAGGCGCGCGCGGGTGATCGCCTCGAGCGCGTCGATGCAGCTGGTGTGCACGAGGTAGAGCGGCACGCCGAGCACCTCTGCGATGCGAATGGCGCGGTTCGCGGCCTCGCCCTCGACCTCGGGCGGGCGCGAGAGCGGGTGGCCTTCGGGGCCGCGGAAGCCGCGGTCGTAGACGTCTTTCTGCAGGCGCCAGACGAGCTCGCCGTTCTCGGCGTGCACCGTGCAGAGCGCGCCGAGCTCGCGGGCGCGGGTGAACGAGTTCACCAGCACCTCGTCGTCGCACATGATGGCGCCCTTGTACGCCATGAAGTGCTTGAAGCTGTTCACGCCGTAGTCGCGGCAGAGCGTGCCCATGTCGGCGTGCACCGAGTCGTCCCACCAGGTGATCGCCACGTGCAGGGAGTAGTCGGTCGCTGATTTTTCAGCCCAGCCGCGCCAGGTCTTGTAGGCCTCGAGGATGCTCTGCTTGGGGTTCGGGATCACGAAGTCGATGATCGTGGTCGTGCCGCCCGCCGCCGCCGCGCTCGTGCCGCTGAAGAAGTCCTCGGACGCCACGGTGCCCATGAACGGCAGCTCCATGTGCGTGTGCGGATCGATGCCGCCCGGCAGCAAGTAGGCGCCGTCACACTCGACGATCTCGGCGCCCGCGGGGGCTTCGAGATTGGGACCGATCGCCGCGACGGTCTCGCCGACGATCAGCACGTCGGCGCGCGTCTCGGCTTCAGCAGTGACGACGGTGCCGCCGCGCAACAGGATGGACTTCGACATGGACACTCCGGGGACTACAGGAAGAACGCGTGGAACTTAGGCGCCGCGGGCGCTACTTGCGGAGCAGATCGCCGTAGGCGTCGGGGCGGCGGTCCCGGTAGAACTGCCACGTGTTGCGCACCTCGTCGATCTTGGACAGGTCCAGATCGGCGATGACCAGCTCGTCGTTGTCTTCGGAGCCTACGGCCTCCATCTCACCGCGCGGGTTCACGAAGTAGGACGTGCCGTAGAACTTGCCGATGCCCCAGGGGGCCTCGGTGCCGACGCGGTTGCTGGCGGCGACGAAGTAGCCGTTCGCTACGGCCGCGGCGGGCTGCTCGACCTTCCAGATGTACTGGGAGAGGCCGGCTACGGTGGCGCTGGGGTTGAAGACGATCTCGGCGCCGTTCAGGCCGAGCGCGCGCCAGCCTTCGGGGAAGTGGCGGTCGTAGCAGATGTAGACGCCGATGGTGGCGTACTTGGTCTTGAAGACGGGGTAGCCGCCATCACCCGGGGTGAAGAAGAACTTCTCCCAGAAGCCGGCCACCTGCGGGATGTGCTGCTTGCGGTACTTGCCGAGGTAGGTGCCGTCGGCGTCGATCACGGCGGCGGTGTTGTAGTACACGCCGCGCATGGCCTTCTCGTAGACCGGCACGACGATGACCATGTTGTACTTCTTCGCGATGGGCTGCAGGCGCTCGACGGTGGGGCCGGGCACGGGCTCGGCGGCCTCGTACCAGCGCTTGTCCTGACTGGGGCAGAAGTAGGGGCCGTTGAAGACCTCTTGCAAGCCGAGGATCTGCACGCCTTTTTTACCGGCCTCCTCGATGTAGGGCAGGTGCTTCTGGAACATCGCCTCGACGATCTCCGCCACCGGCTTGGACTCGTCGTTTACGGGGTTGGCGCACTGGATCAGGCCGCAGCGTACAATCTGGCTCATGGGGGCTCCTGTCCGGCCGGAGCGGCCGGGAATCGCGAAGATATCACAGCCTGCGGAGGGGGAGCCCGCTCGGCGTGTCCTTCCGGATGGTTGTGGCTATTCCTCGACTTGTCCAGCGGTCGCGACGCCGTCGGCGACGACCGCCATCCACACGCTGCCGCCGATGGACCCTGCGGCCACTTCCGCGCTCGCGCCGGGCAGATCCCAGTCCACCGTGGTCAGCGCCGACAAGCTGCTGCCGTAGGAGAGGTGCGCGTCTCCGAGGGTGTCCGACCACGCAATGTACCAGACCGACGTAGTCGGAGACTGGGTGATCGACACATCTTCGACGTCTGCGGCCGCGATGTCGGTGACCGCGCCGGTCTCGACGTTCTTCAGGCGGATGACGCCGCTGGTGGGCATCGCTTGCACCAGCCAAGGGACACCGAGGTCGTCGGTCATGTCGAGGTCGCTGATGTCCACCGCGCTGGAGATCACCGACGCGCTGAAGGGGAGCTCGGCGCCGTCGGCGTCAAAGTCGAAGCCCCACAGCTCGTCGCCGACGTTGCCGTAGATCGGCACGCTCCCGGAGAGCGTCATCGCGACGAGGTCTACACCGATGGACTCTTCGTGGTTGACCGCGTACTGTCCGGAGGTGATGTCATCGACGCGGGCGAAGGTCAGGTTTCCGCCGTCGTCGGCAGCGGCGGCGTAGAGCGTTCCGCCGTCTACAGCGAGCGAGAGGTCCGTGTACGGATACACGCCGACGCCGATCGACTGCACGTTGACGCCCGACCGGGTGCCGGCGTTCATGTCGTAGCGAATGAAGCGCAGGCCGTGACCGCTGGACACGTCGAGCGCGAGCACGCCGTAAATGTATTGGTCGGTGACCGCAAAGCCTTGACCGTCGCCGATCTGAAAGGTGCTTGGGTCATCGGTGTTGCTGTTCCACAAGTAGACCGTCGGGTCGTCGTGCGGTGCCGCGCTGTCCCACGCGATCGCGGCCGCAGAGTCCCAAAACCGGTCGCCGTCGTGGGTGAGCAGCGCGTCGGGCACCGACAAGAAGATGTGATCGCTGTTCGTAGCGAACAAGGGATCGTGGGCTTCGGTCCAGGTGATGCCGCCGACGGTGCCCAGCGTGAACCGGTTGGCGTCGCCGTCGCAGTCCTGATCGACGCTGTCGCTCAGGCGCTCGTAGCCGCCGGGGTGTACGGACGAGGCGGTGTCGTCGCAGTCGTCCCAGCCCGCGTCGGCGCTGCGGTACCCGTCGACGTCCTGGTCGTAGTCGTCGGCGTTGTCGCAGTTGGCGTCGACCCCGTCGTACCAAGCGTCTGGGGCATCGGGGAATATCTGGTCGTCGTGGTCGTCACAGTCGTCGCCGGGGAGCATCCCCGAGCCGTCCACGTAGGTGGTGGGCCCGTAGGTCGCGTTGTGCGCGCTGTCGTAGAAGCCGTCGCCGTCCAAATCGTAGTCGTCGTTGCCGCCGCAGTCCGAGTCCACGCCGTTGTACGGCACGTCTGGGGCGTCGGGGTTGACGTCCGCCAGCGTGTCGTCGCAGTCTCCCCCGGGCAGCGCGCCGGAAGACGGGACGCCGCCGGTGGCTTTTCCTGCGTCGGCGTCGGCGACGAAGCCGTCCACGTCTTGGTCGTAGTCGTCGTCGGCCGCGCAGTCTTGGTCGACGCCGTCGTGGAAAACCTCGGTGGCATCGGGTGAGATCGCGCCGTCTGCGTCGTTGCAGTCGCCGCCGGGGAGCGCGCCGGATCCTTTGACGCCGCCTGTGGTGAGCCCGAGGTACGTGTCGGCGACAAAGCCGTCTTTGTCGGCGTCATAGTCGTCGTCGGCTGCGCAGTCTTGATCGATGCCGTCGTAGTAGGCCTCGACGGCGCCGGGGTTCACTGCGGCGTCTGCGTCATTACAGTCTTTCGCAGCGGCGAACCCATCGCCGTCATCGTCGACCACCGAGAGCCGGTCCTCCACGTCTTTGTTGGAGATCCACGTGCAGCCCGAGGTGGCGAGCGTGAGCAGAGTGAGCGGCAGGCGGGCCGATGCAAAGAAGGTGCGCATTGCGCCATAGGGTAGCACGGCTGGACGGCACCTCCAATCCCGATTGTGGGGCTATGCGGGCGTGGTGGCGATGGGGCCGCCGGGCTAAGGGCGCGGCGATGCTCCATCCCGCGCTCCGCCTGCAGATGCTTGAGACGCGCGCCAAGCGTCGCTTCGGCCAAAACTTCCTCGTTGACCCTGGCGTGGTGTCGCGCATCGTGCGCGTGGCGGGGGTGCGGCCGGGCGAGCGCGCGCTGGAGATCGGGCCGGGTTTGGGCATCCTGACCGAAGCGCTCCTGAACGCCGGCGCCGAGGTGACCGCGATCGAGCTCGATCGGGACCTCGCCGAAGGCATTCGCGAGGCGCTTCC
>CAIUMM010000079.1 GCA_903900265.1 uncultured Pseudomonadota bacterium | reverse complement strand
GTGGACAGCTTGCAAAAACAAGGAGCGTTCGACCATCTTCCCGCGCTTCGTGTGAAAGATGAACAGATGTACCTCGACATCATCGGAGACTCTGGCCATGCGGTGCGTGGGCTCGAGCTCGCCTTGGGTCGCGGAAAGGTGATCTGGTAATGTTGCTCTTCGCTCTGCTCGCATGTGGTAGCCCTGAAAACCCGCTGCCACCGGGACAATCGGCCTCGGAGGTGCGGGTCACCTTTTGCGACAAGGCGGAAAAGACGCGTCTCGTGCGCGTCGGCATCGGCGGTGCCAACAACGTCGGCGAGACCGAGGTGCTCAGCGCCACCTGCGTCGACAACGGCAAGCCCATGGGCTGTACGTTCAGCAACGTCACGCCCGGCGCGTACCGCGTGCAGGACGGCCTCTCCTCCGCGCTTGTCTACGCCGGCCCGGCGCCCAGTCCCGCCGGCGATGTCGTCGTCGAGCTCGCCTGTCAGGCCGAGTGCGTGCACACGCTGAAGATCACCGCCGATCCGCTGTGTGGCGGTGCACCGGTAGCCTCGAAAGCTCCGGAGGCCGCTGCAGCAGCGCCGCTCACCGGGACGGTGCGCGTCTACACCGCAGAGCCGGCGCAGATCGCCTCCACCATCGGCGAATATCCGTGGACCGCAGGCACCGATCTGAAGATCGGGCCGATGATGTGCAGCAAGCTGATCGCCGAGGTCGATGTTCCCGGCTGCGCAACGCAGATCTTCCAACTTCCGCCGCGGGAGGTCAAGAACGTCCACACCCTCGCGGTGGGGCCGATGCGTACGGTAGAGTTGAAGGTCAGCGGGCCGGATGGCGCCGGCATCGCGAACGCCTACGTGTCGGACGACGCGCTGCGCACGACGCACACCGACGCCACAGGCGCGCTGAAGCTCGCGCGCCCGAAGGACGCACCCTCGTCGATCTGGGTGCAAGCTCCGGGCTTTGCAGGTGGACTTTTTGCGGTGCCCGCAGATGGCCCGATGAACGTGACGCTCGCCCCGGCGCACGAAGTGGCCGTCACCTGCACGCAAGGCGAGGCCCCCTGCGCCGGCCCCACCGTCGTGGTCGGCACGGGCGTGAACGAGCGCGCTTGCGCGGCCAAGACCAGCAGCGAATGGACGTGCAACGCCGCCGATGGCGAGTCGGTTTGGGCGCGTCAGGGCTCAGCGACCAGCACGCGTCAGCCGGTAGCCGGCAAGACTCAGCTCAACGTCGCGATGTGATCCCGACGGCGGCGGACCACCGACTACCGCGTCGGTAGGTATTCGAGCGGGTCGGCGCGCTCGTCGTCGAACCAGATCTCATAGTGCAGGTGCGGCCCGGTGGACATGCCGGTGCTGCCGACGAGCCCGACCATGTCTCCGGCAGATACGGAGTCGCCCACCGCCGCGAGGATGCTCGAGAGATGGCAGTAGCGCGTGGAGATGTCTCCCCCGTGGTCCACAACGACCATTTGTCCGTGCCCGGAGTCCCAGTCGGCAAAGGTGATGATGCCGTCGTTCGTAGCGTACACCGGCGTGCCGTACGGGATTCCGATGTCGATGCCGCCATGAAACTTCCATTCGCGGTGACCAAAAGGGTTCAGGCGATATCCAAACCCCGACGTGATCACCCCGCCGTCTACCGGCCACATCGCCGGCAGGCCATCCGAGACCGCCGACAAGCGATCGAGGTTCTTGTCGAGATCGTTCAGATGGCCAGCGAGCTCTCGGGCCTCGGCTCGAATCTCGGAAGCGCGCCGCGCGACCCCTTCGGCCTCGTTCACCACGTCCTCGGGGTCCCGGTCTGCAGCATTGACTACGCCGGTCCCGGCGACGCCGTTCAACCAAGCCTCGCGCTCCGCCATCGCCTCTTCGTCCAGCGGACCGAAGCCTGGGAGCGCCTGCCGACGCGCGAGATCGCGCAGCTCTTCGTCGTAGGCGCGCACGCGGCGCAAGATCGGCGCAGCGTCGCTCAGCGCCGCTTCAGCAGCATCGAGGCGATTTCGCAGCGCGATGTTCTCCGCCACCACACGGTCCCGATCCCCGACGCCATACGCGCCAGACACCCCAGCGAGCGCAGCCACGAACACCACAACGAGCCCCGTCGCTGCCGCCGCCGCGCCGCGCATCAGCGCACGCTTGGAGTACGTGCGCTGCACGATGTCCCCGCGTCCCGAGCCCCGAACAAGGAGCACGGTGATCGGCTCGTCAGGCGCGCCCTGCGACTTCACGCGCTGCCTAGTTCACTTCATCCACGCGAGCGACGATGGCGGTGATGTTGTCATCTCCGCCGTGCTCGCACGCGAGGTGAATCAAACGCCGCGCGGCGTCCTGCGGCGCCAGGCCCCGTACCGCCTCGCCCATCTCGGCGATGTCCACGAGGTTGGAGAGCCCGTCGGAGCACAACAGGAACCGATCGCCGCGGCGCACCGCACGCACCTGAATGTCGATCTCGACATCCTCGGTGTAGCCCAGCGAGCGCGTGATGATGTTCTTCAGCTTGTGGTTCTTGGCCTGCTCGGGCGTGAGCACGCCAGCGCGGATCTTCTCGTTGACGAGCGAGTGGTCCTCGGTGAGCTGCTCGATGCGATCGTCGCGGACGATGTAGCCGCGACTGTCCCCGACATGCGCGATGAACACGTTGCCGGAGTCGACCAACAACACGAGGCAGGTCGTGCCCATGCCCTTGTATTCGGGCTCAGCGAGCGCCTTTTCAAAGATGCGCTTGCCCGCGAGCCGTATCGCGTACCGCAGCCGTTCCCGCATCACCTCGACCGGCCCATCCTCCCGCGCTGCGTCCACCTCAGCGGAGCTCTCCAAGTTGGAGAGCACTTCCTCTACGGTGTTCACCGCGATCTGACTGGCGAACTCGCCGCCCGCGTGACCGCCCATGCCATCGCAGACGATGTAGAGCGAGAGCTCGTCGTTGATGAGGTAGTTATCCTCATTGTTCGTCCGCTTGACGCCGACATCGGTGATGCCGCAGGAGGTGATGCGCATGCTCCGCGTATAACCTGCCTGCGAAACCCCGGTTGGGGTCAGCTCCCGACGCTGACACTTTCGGACGACAACCCTGCGGCGATGCGCCGCCAGCCGGGCAGGTCAATGCGCTCGGCGCGCAGCGTCGGCACGATCCCCGCGCCCGCGAGCGCGCGGTCTACATCCTCGCGCAAGAACGCGCTGGTCAGCGAGTTCGCGACGAACTTACGCCGCTGCGCGAAGCCCGCTCGCACCACGCGATCGAAGTGCTTTTCCGAGACGCCGCCAAAGTCAGGCTGGATCAGCTCAAACCGTACTACCGTCGAATGCACCTTCGGCGCCGGGTGAAAGCTCTGCGGGGGCAGCTCCAGCGCACGCTCCACGTTCGCCCGCGCTTGCACCTGCACCGAGAGCGCCCCAAAAGCGTCGTCTTCCGGGGTCGCCACGAGACGGTCCGCGACCTCGCGTTGAAACATCAGCGCCATCGTCGAGATCCGCGGCGCCCCCAACTTCAACAGCTCCATCAGGATCGGCGTCGCGACGTTGTACGGGAGGTTCGCGGCTACACGCCACCCTTCGCCTTCAAGCAAGGCGCCCATATCGACGCGCATCGCGTCCCCTTCCACGAGGCGCACGCGAGGAAGCGCCTCGCGAATGCCTTCGGCGAGGTCCCGATCGAGCTCGATCGCGGTCACCTCGGCGCCGGCGTTCAGGAGCGCTTCGGTCAGGATGCCCAAACCCGGCCCGATCTCCAGCGCGCGCTCGCCCGGCCGCACCCCC
>CAIUMM010000078.1 GCA_903900265.1 uncultured Pseudomonadota bacterium | reverse complement strand
TGCTTCGCGACGAAGTTCGCGTTCGCGTTCCTCGCGTGCCTCGCGTTCCTCGCGTCGCCGTTCGTCGCGGTCCTCGCATCGTCGCGTTTCGCAGTCTGCTCGTCCCTCCCGGGGGCGTTCCCGCCGCTCGTGTTCTCGAGGGTGCTGCGACCCACTCGAATCTGCAGACGTTCTGGAAGGGGAGCCACTCCGGACCGTTTGCGGCGCATGTTGCCCCCGTTCCGCGGATCCTCGCGGGGAAGTGGATTTGGCCGAGGACGAGTGCGAAGAGGACCGGCGAGATGAGGATTGACTCGATGTCGATCGTGAGTTCCTCAGGTTGCGAATATTCGACGTCATCAGCATAATTTGATGTTCCACGGTGAGTAAAGCAAGTCGCGTCTCGGCCTCGGTCAGTGCTTTGGCGTCTTTGGTCGATTTCTGCGTGTCCGGTCCTGCACGAGTAGTCACGAATTGCCCGGGGACGGACACGCGGAGACCCTCCATAAACGCACTGTCGGAGAACTGGACGGTCCCTCGAGGGGACGGGGAAAGGTCCTGAATGCGCCTCGCCGGATCCACGCGCTGCAGATCGCCGGCAGGGGAAATCGGGCGGGAATCGGAAAGTACCCGCCTGGTCGAAAGCGGAACCAGGTGAATTCCCTGTTGTACCGGTGTTACAATCGGGGTTCGAACTAATAGATCACTACCATTACGAGAGTCGAGCGTGTCGTCGCTTTCGCTTCGCACTTGTCGAGAAGCCATCGTTAATCTTTACTGATCTCTTCGCACGTGCAGTCGGGCCCAACCACTCCGGACCCGGAGCTCACACCCCGGGCCCAGAAGGCCGTTACGGTCGTCCCACTAAAGGGAAGCCAGGCGGGGCGCCGCGCGCGGAACGCAAAGAGAAGCCGCATGCCATTACGCGGGCAAGGCGAACGAAACGCGACGCGGCGCCCGCCCGCCCGTTGGCACGAGGAGGTGCCAACGGCCGGATGGGCCGTGTGATGCCGCGTCCAGCAGCGAGTCCACCTCCACCGTCCCGAGCGGCGACGACGAGGTGTATCCCACGACGTGCGAAAAGCCCGGTTGCCTGCACGCGCGGCGGACCCGCCCCAGCACCCAACCGTCAGTGGGCCATTGGTACAGCACCCGAGCCCCAACCAGGGCCGCCCCATCGCGGAGCTCTCGCTGCCTTGCCAGCCGGAAACCGAGCGGTGCCAGCAGCGGGGCCCGGGCCGGGGCCACCGCCTGACGGACGGGTGGTAGAGGTGAAGCTCCGGCCCGCCCTCGTCGGGCCGCCCGGCGACGGGGGGCCGCAGCCTCGTACTCGGCCACCTTGTCCGGGCAATGGCCCAGCTCCGCAGCCCGCAGCCACTCGTCCGCCGCAGACGAGTGGCCGCGCCACCGCACCAGGTAGTGCGTGACGCCTCGCACCTCCTTTCGGTTGAGCAGCAGCTCCACCTCGTGCTCGCCCTCCTGCCCTGGGTCCGAAACCGGACCCGGTGCCGGCGGGGCATCGACCCGTTCGTGGAAAGGCTTCAGCCGGTCGACATTGACTGTCGCGCTGCAGCGCATCTTTCGCGGGAGCGCGAGCGTGTAGGCGTTGGGGCTCGGACAGGCCGTGACCGTGAAGGGGCCGTCCTACCGCGGACGCAGCTTGCCGATGTCCGCCGCGTCCAGCAGCTCCTTGGTCCGCAGCAGCACCCGGTCCCCCACGTGGAACACCGTGTCGACCTGGCAGCTTCGCCTTGCGCTCCCGCTGGGCTGACGCCAAGAGCTCCCGGACCGACAGCTCGAGCTCACGCATCCGTTGTGCGTACTGCCCCGGCGACTCGCTGCCGACGCCGCCAGCGGTTGAGGTCGATAGCGGAAGGCGAGG